>JBBQVV010000091.1:0-18387 GCA_038211235.1 Chthonomonadales bacterium
AGTGTTGGAGCAAGACGTGGCGATCTCGCTGTTAAGGAAACTGGGTATTGCCGCTCAATCCTCCTTGTGCGAGGTGTGAAGGCTCCGAAATAGCGCTGCCGGCGGCGCATTTACATATCGCGATTTACGGTGCGCCGTTGACACTACGAGTGTGATATGTTATATTAGCAACAGTGCGAACGATCTCGCTCGACGGCGAATGTTCGCACTGTCTTTTTTTGCGTCAATGAGAAAGCACGATCGAGCTTAGGAGTCTATCGCGCCCTCACAGGGTGGATCGTGAGCGACTAACAGAATCACGGGCGATGGCTCGACACTTCTAGAGTAAGGGGGTTACCTCCGCCATGCAGCGCGACGAGATCATCCTGACAACGAGTCGGAAGAAGGAGCTGGAGGAGGAGCTCAGGACGCTTCGCATGGTCCGGCGACCCGAGATTACCGAACAGATCAAGCGCGCTCGCGAGTACGGTGACCTTTCCGAAAACTTCGAATACCAGGCGGCAAAGCAGTCACAGGCGATCTTGAACGGCCGTATCGCCGAGCTCGAGGCGGTTCTCGATAGAGCCAGAGTTGTGGTGGACGGCGCCTCGGCGGGCGGGGAGCTCGTGGATATCGGATCGATCGTTAGCGTACGCGAAACGGAGACGGCGGACGAGTGGGAGGTCACGATCGTCGACGCGATGTCCGCGGATCCGATGAACGGCCGAATCTCGTACTCATCGCCTGTCGGCCAGGCCCTTATGCGGCATAAGGTCGGTGACGTAGTGGAGGTAACCATTCCCGTCGGCAAGGAGAAGTACCAGATCATCGGCATCCGGTATGTCTAGAGTCGCGCCCCACTCGGTTTTTCAGGCGACCATCGCCTGGCTCGCGTGCCTTCCGTCCGGCGCAATCGTTCGCCCTCAGTGCGCCTATCGCCACCTGCTCGCCCAACTATCGCGCGACGTTCGCTCGTATGTAGGTCAACCTGGATTCTGAGATATCCATTAGCGCTCCAACGACTTCAGGATCGAAATGCGTGGACGAACCTCTGACGATCTCCTCGCGTGCCTCTGAGAATGTGCGCGCCTGTCGAAACGGCCTTTCCGTCGTGATCGCATCCAGTGCATCCGCAACGGCGAACATTCTCGCTCCCCTGGGAATCGCATCGGCCGCGAGACCGTCCGGATATCCCGATCCGTTCCACTTCTCGTGGTGATGCAGAACGATCTGCGAGGCCGGCTTCAACATTTCGATTTTGCTGCACATCTGGTAGCCGATCGCCGGGTGCTTGCGAATCTCGCTGACCTCATCCGCAGTCAGCCGATCGGGCTTACGAAGGATTCGGTCCGGTATCCCAATATAGCCTATGTCGTGCAGCAGCGCCCCCCGTTCGATATGATACATCTGCCCGGCCGGAACCGCCATGCGATCGGCAATCTCCATCGTATACGCGGTCACCGTCTCCGCATGGCCCTGCGGCTCGGAATCGCGGGCGTTGAGAGCGGTCAGCAGCGCATCGAGCATGCTTTCTCTAGAGGTCTCCAGCAGTATCCTGAACCGTTGCGCGTGTTTGTGCTGCAGCGCACGGTGCGTAAGACTTCTCTGAACGGTAATAGCCAGTTCGCTCGGACTGCATTTCTCGGTTATTCTGTCGTTCCCGCGACCAATCGATGCATCGCCCGCTATGTCCTCTGCTCCAGACCTCATAACGAGGATCAGCACCATATCCGGAAACTGATTAAGCACCAGGTGATGTAACGGTGTTCCTTTCACCTCCGGAAGTGAAACGTCGCAGAGAATAACATCGAACTGACGCCTGGCCAGCCAGTCCGCCGCATCCGCACCGCTTGACGCACAGGTGACGTCGTTGCCCTGCCGCTGCAGCACCTCCGCGAACATAGTCCGCACCCGGCTGTCGCCATCTACAACGATCAGACGAGGAGGACCAGAGAAATTGGCCTCATCCGGCGGCGGACGGTATACGACAGGCGCGAAGGAGTCGCGTGTCCGGTAGGGGGGTTCCGAGTCTGGGATGGGATGTCGATCTGGAACGTGCATCGGACGGACGACCTACTCCCGGTGGAAACTTCGCCGGTCGCGAACCATGATTCGGCGTAATGTGTCCATGTGGCTCCAAACTCGTCCGCCACCGTACCGCTGGGCGCTTTTGAGCGCCTCCTCGGCGTGGAGGATAATGGAATCCGGACAGTCGGCGTCCAGCGACAGCGATGCAATTCCCACAGACAGCGTCAGCCATGGTCGGTCGTTTTCTCCCGCCGAAATGGTCATCGCCTGGCGCACGCGCTCCGCGAACTGCACGGCAAATGGCTCCGTCATCAATGGGATTACGATTATAAAGCAGGGGACGCCGTGGACGCCCTTGATCCTGGCGCGCCCAATGACGTCGTGAGCACGCGTCTCTTGGCGCAGCCATCGCGCAATGGCAACGCCGATCAAGCGAACGCCGGAGGCGCCAAGACGGCGCAGAGTGTCGCTCGAGTCCGCGGCGATGGTAAGGAGACTTAACGGCTGCCCGTGACGCGACATAAGATCGATCATAGCGGCGAGATAAGTGCGAGTTGCGTCGAAGGTCACCACGGCGGTCTCTGAATCCGCTGGCAGGAGAGAGTCGAGTCTCTGCGGTCCAATCATGCCGGCTCTCAAGTGCTCTTCTACCTCTCCCGACGTAGGAGTTAGTCCGCCGCCGCCGTCAATAGTCATCCTTTGGCCCTCGCTCACAATCCTGATCGACTGCACGGCCCATTATCGGCGCAGGCGAGCTCTTTCTCTACGGCGTACCCAGCAGTACGAGGCTGTAACGGGCAGTTCCAGTTGTGGCCGGTCTCATGAAAGGCGCTCGACGGTCACTTCGTGTAGGCGGCCGCAATGCGTTGACCGATTCAGGATCGGCGTGAAGACGGTAGGCTGCCCCGCGCTTACGGAGGCCATGAGGCTGGGCATCCGCGGGACCTTAAACAGCGCCGGGTGACGAAGGAAATTTCGCTGTTCGCGCAGAATTCACTTGTTGTTTTGGTGGCCGCGCGATTGGGCTCGTTTTCGCGCCTTTTGCCATACAGCCGTATCGATATCGGCTCGTGTGTGGCCCGGCTGCCCGCGTGAAGAGGAGTTCCGACCACCGGTTCGGCCGATCACGCTTACAGTGATGTTGGGATCGCCTGGTGTGTCCGGCCAGTTTGCAACGTGCAGCTAGCAAAGATGCGGGGGAACGTTGCCCGATGAGTGATTCGTCGTTTTCACAATCGCTCGACACTCTGAAGGAGCATCTGGTCGGCTACGACGACTGTATCGAGCAGTATAAGCTGGCACTGCTGACCAGTCAGCATATGCTCCTAGTCGGCCGCCCAGGACGCGGAAAGTCCTATCCTGCGCGGCTCTTTATAGGAGCCGTGCAGCACGCCTGCGTCTTTCGCACACAGATTACGGCCTACACGATGCCGGACCACCTGGTCGGCGCACCAATTCCCCATACCTACCTCGAAGAGGGCCGCCAGGTATACAACACGGATAACGGCATCCTTAGTTGCGACATCGCCCTGCTAGAGGAGTTTTCCGATGGTCCGGTAGCGCTGGCTCGCAGCCTGAATACCATTCTCTACGAACGCGTGTTCGAGGTGAAGGACCAGGCGCCGCTTCCGGCGCGTCTTCATAGCGCAATCCTCACCGCCAACCAGGCGCCTCACGGCGAAGAGTGGAAGGCGGTCTGGAGTCGCATCGCGTTTCGTTTCACGCCTCCGGAAGTGACAACGCCCTGGGGACGCTTCCAGACCGCCCAGGTCTACCTCCACACGCACGGTCACGCGCCGGAGATGCCGCTAGTCGACATGGACCAGGTGTCGGACCTGTCGCGGCAGAGGGAGAGGATCGAGCTGCCTCCCGGAGTCCTTCTCTGTGAAAGTTGGATCTCCGGCGAGTTCCACCGCAGATGCCAGGAGGACCAGCACCTGGGACGCTCGGGCCTGTTCTCGTCCGACCTGCGGCGAGAGAACCTGTTTCTGGACGTGATCTGCGCCGGAGCCGTGCTGGAAGGACGCCCCAGGGCCGATTACGCGCACGTTCGCCGGTATCTTCCCTATGCGCTTCCGCTAGGAGACGACGCAGACGGCCTGGCTGCCCATGCGATTCTGGAGGATGTGCTCGACAAAGTGCTGCCACGTAAGATCAGTCGAGAGGATCTGATGGTCTACGATTCGCTCGGGGACCTTGCACAGCAGATCCTGAACTACCAGCACCACCCCAAAGCGCAGCAGGGCGAATTTCGGCTGCGGCTGCCGGGCATGCAAACTATCTTCGCGGCACGGCGCGAACTGCTCGGCCATCTTGGTAAGGTACGCGGCATTGCAGGAGCGCAGTTCCTGGTCGAAGTGCTCCGCCAGGCTCTATCGAAGGTCCAGGGCGAAGGCGAATGAGCGGCCACAAGAGAGACGAGTTGGAGCTCGATACATCCTCTCGCGAAGATACGAGTGAGCAAGGCGATGAAACAGATAGCCTCACTTCCCGCATCGAAGCCTCGGACTCGTCGCCGGAGGGTCCGCTGGATGGGTCCGGCGACCCGGTGACGCCTTACCTTGTAGAAGTGTCCGTGCAATCGACATCGCCGCCTGGTGCACTGGTCGCTTTGTTTGAGACTCTTAAGCTCTGGTTAACCATACTGGTCGAGATCGCATCTCTATTTGGTTGCCGCAAGAGCCGCCCACGACCATGGCAGGTACGAATCGCTCAGCGTGGGATTAGCGTTCCGCAAACTAGCCAGGAGGTGCAGGTCCTTCTTCAAAGGCAGAAGGACCTGAACGACGTCGATCGCCTGGCCGACGTCGCTGCCAGATTCAAGCTGCCCGAGAGCGACTTCTTTGCCGATCCCACACGCATTGAGCGGTTGATGCAGCGTATCCTGCAGGAGAATCCGCCCTGGCTCCATATATCGCGGACGTTGGCGGGAGCCGACAACGGCGGAGATTTACAGGATGCGGCGATCCTCTGGCGCGAGCAGGAGACACGCGAGGTTCAGGATGTCACGCTTTTTCTGCCTGACGACAACTGGCGAGATTTGCCGTTGGCGTCGCTAACGATGCATCCCGTAAGGCACCTCGGCGAAGTGTGGCAGGCGCGGCTCCTGGATCAGATACTGCCGCCGGAGGTGCTAGTCGACCGGGTGAACCGCGGAGAGATCCTCATCCCAGTAAGGAACATTCTGAGACACAGGCTGGAATTTCGAACGGAACAGCGAATAATGGAGGTTCCCGTTCTCAAGCGCATTCCGGTCGAGATCGAACAGGAGGGTGATTCCGGCCAGGGAGGGCAGCTCCTCTACGTCCTCCTGGATTCCAGCGCGTCAATGCGTGGTCTCAGCGCAACCCTGGCTCTGGCGGCGATTGCGGCAGCGCTGAGAGCCAACCTGGGACAGCGAAACTCCCGTTATCTGTTCAGAAGGTATGCGGAGCAGGACCATCTATGGCCGGGCGTAGTCGAGGCGCCCATACAGGCGCGTACGATGGAGCAGAAGGACGACCTGCTCGACCTGATCTGCTCGACCAATTTCAACGGCGGCGCGACTCACGTAAACCACGCGATCGACATCGCAATCACGGACGTAGAGAACCTGCGCCGAGAGGAGCAGTTGGACGCTGCCATTCTCCTTGTAACGGATGGCCGCGCCGAGATGTTGGAGAGCACCGGCTTGCGTCTGCGAAAGTCCGGCGTCAAGCTCCACACTGTCATGATGGCCGCGGAGCCAAACCCGAGCCTCGCCGCAATCTCGGAGAGCTTTACGGTGCTCGACATTGGTCCGGACACCGATACCAGGTCCGAGTCCGCGTCGTCTAATTCGGCATCGCGTTCGACTGCCCGTCGCCCCTCGTTTCAAATCTAGTCGCCTGCTTATATTGAAAGGGATCCACTCGAATGGAAAATCGACCCGGTATGAGAATCCGTGATCGGTTGAGATTGAATCGCCGCAGCGCGCTCACGCGCCTCGCCTCCGGTCTCATTCTAAGCCTGAGCGGCTCGTCACTTAGTAGCAGTGCATTCGCGGAAGAGCTCACCCGTACGCCCGCGCAGACGGAAGGGCCGTTCTACCCGGACCATATGCCGCTCGACACCGATAACGACCTGCTGATCGTGAACGACGCGATCACCCCCGCGGTCGGCACGGTGACTCACCTCACCGGTCGCGTTCTGGATCTGCGCGGTGAACCGTTGAGAAATGCAGTGGTGGAGATCTGGCAGGTGGACAACAACGGATCTTATTTTCATTCCAAAGGAGCCAATCCCGAGAGAAATGGGATGAGAGACGGCAATTTCCAGGGTTTCGGACGGTTCCTCACCGGCTCGACGGGTGAGTACTACTTCCGGACGATCAAACCTGTGCCATACCCCGGACGCGCGCCGCACATTCATTTCGCGGTCAAGATGAAGGGCCATGAGAAGTATACGACACAGTGCTACGTCCAGGGTGAGCCCAGGAACGCCATGGACGGCGTGCTGAAAGGAATCCGAAATGCCAGGGAGAAGGCGTCCGTCATCATTGCGTTTGCGCCGCTAAAAGACTCGCGTATTGGCGAAGTGTCGGCTACGTTTAACATTGTCATGGGCTTTGCGCCTGACGCGTCATGAGGTGATCCGGTTGCGTCTCCTTGGCGCGATAGCGCTTCTGACACTGACCATATTCTCTGCAGCCGACGACCGACAGGAGGCCCGACGCGAAACCGCGCGCGACCGGGTCTCCGCGCGGCGGCTGCCGGGAAATCCCATCGTTACGCCGCGGAGCGATCCCAGCATCGGCACGAACATCAACGGACCCAGCCTCATTCGCGTGCCTGATTGGGTCCGACAACCTCTCGGTCAATACTACCTCTACTTCGCGGACCATAACGGAAAGTATATCCGGCTCGCATACTCGAGTCGCATCGAAGGGCCCTGGAAGGTCTACGCGCCTGGAACGCTTCAGCTCTCGCAGTCCTTCTTTAGCGATCATATCGCATCGCCGGACGCCGTAGTTGACGTAACGAGCCACAAGATTCGCCTCTACTATCATGGCCTGACACCGGCCGACTGCACGCAGCACACCCGTGTGGCCCTCTCCAATGACGGGATTCATTTCGAGGCGCTCGAGCCGCCCGTCGGAAGGGGATCTGCTTACTGGCGGATATTTCACCACGCCGGCTGGTGGTATGCGCTGGGCATGCCTGGCCAACTTTTCCGTTCGCGAGATGGACTGGCCGGATTCGAAGCCGGGCCTATGCTGTTCTCGAGCGCTTCGTCGCAGGTGCATAGCGGCCTTCTTACTCGGGGCGACACACTCGACGTATTCTACACGAGGGCCGGCGATACGCCCGAACGGATTCTCTATTCCCAGGTCAGCCTTGCCGGTGAGTGGAAACTGTGGAGGCCGACGGATCCTGAAGAGTGCCTGGCTCCAAAGGAGAGTTGGGAAGGCGCCGACCTTCCGTTGACCGCAGGAAGGATTGGAGCGGTCAACACGCCGATCCGAGCGCTACGCGATCCGGCTGTATTCGAGGACAGAGGAAGAACCTACCTGCTATACGCCGTGGCGGGCGAATCTGGAATCGCCATCGCCGAGCTCACGCTACGGGCAACACGGTGAAAAGGGTCTCATGCGAACCGGTCGATCGTCCTGATTTGACGACGTCCACTGGGACGATCCTACCTCGAGGGCGGCTCTATTTCGCGGTTGGCAACCTCCGGCGAAGGCGTATCCGGCGGCGCGGAAGCAGCGCCTGACACGGCAACGATGAAGGCTACGGCGATGACGGGAATCATCGTGCCCGAAAAGGCGCCCAGCACGGCGTAACGGATCGCCGCCTGTCTGCGCTTTTGCGCGGGCATCCAGTAGAAGCGGTGCCAGGCGAGCCGCGCAAACACGACGCTCATCAGCCCCGCTGCCGCGAGCATGGTAGCCGGTAGGGATTCACCTATTCGAAAGTGCTCGAGGATTCGACCGATACCCGTGAATACGCCCCAGGCCGGTATCGACGCGAGCAACGTCGCGCAAAAAGTCGCCGTATCCCGGCTCCAGGCGCGAAGGTACCCATCGGCCCGCTGCGATAAGGACTGCGGCAGCGTGCGCGGCTCCGGTATCGCGGTAAGGTCCTCACTGCGTACCGAAGCAGGCAGCTCCGTTTTTGCCAGTGCCGGTACGCGCGGGACGCCAGGCGGCCCGACGCCAACGGGCATGGCGATCGGTAAGTCGTAACCGGTCCGACTGTAACGATTGAGCACACCTGTCATCGGCTTGGTCGATGTCATAGGAAACCGGACAGAGCTCCTGCGCGAAAGATGCGCCTCGTTCAGTGCCGTTCTCATCTCTGCCGCCGACTCGAATCGCCGGTCCGGGTCCTTCATCAGGGCCTTGTAGATCACGAATCCGATACCACTGGGTACAGAATCGGGAAGTGGTTCGGGCTCCTTGTTCATAATGGCGCCGATCAACGCCGAAAACTCGCGCTGCGGAAACGGCAGGTCGCCTTTGAGCATTCGGTAGAGCGTGACGCCCGAGGCCCAGATGTCCGTCTGTGGCGAGAAACGCTCGTCAAACGCCTCCGGAGGCATATACGCAGGAGTTCCGCCGGCCTGGGTGAATGCGGCGGAACTGAAGACTCGGGTAAGTCCGAAGTCGGTTAGAAGCGGCGTGTCCCCCTTCAGAAGCACATTACCCGGCTTGAGATCGCGATGGACAAGGGGCTTTGGCGGCAGAGAGTGCAGGTGCTGGAGGCCGGCGAGTATCCCATTCGTCATCAGAACAGCCTGATCGATTGAGGCAACTTTGCCTTCCTGCCGATGCAGCCAATCGTGAAGCGAGCCGCCCGAGACGTATTCAGTCGCTATCGCGACCTGTCCGTCAAAGATGTCGGCGTGCAGGACCTGCACGATGTTGGGATGTTTCCCGGCGTGCAGCCAGGTCGCGGCCTCGTGGCGTATCACATCGATATCTGGATCCGCATCCTTGGGGAGCTTCACGGCCACCTGGCGCTGTATCAAGCCGGTCCGCTCTTCGGCGAGCCAAACAACGGCATAGCTGCCCTCGCCTAGCGCCCGATCGAGAACATAGGGCCCAATCTTTTGCCCGGTTTGAAACATTCCGAATCTAATCCTCTCGCCGCTGACAGAGTACAGACGTGCGCCAGCCTCGCTCGGTGTCGAGTTCTGCGAGCCATATCGCGGAGTCTACCCCCAATTTCTCTCGATGAAAGGATACTGCTACATGGCTGCGTCATCCGGATTTGTACACATGGTCTACTTCTGGCTCAACGAAGGCGCGGGGGATGCGGAAGCCAAGACTCTCGTCGCCGGCGCTCGACGAAATCTTTCCGCCATTCCCGGCGTGCTGCGCATCGACGTGGGGTATGCGGCCGGCACGGATCGTGAGGTCGTTGATAACTCATACGGCGTCGGCCTGATTGTAGAATTTGCCTGTCCCACTGATCATGATGTCTATCAGGACCACCCAGGCCACCTGAAATTCATAGTGGAGTGCAGCCATCTATGGTCGCGGTTACGCGTGTACGACACGATTGTCGCTCGTTAAATTTCGACAGCCGGCTTAGTTTTTCCGATCGCCGTCGCTGTAGTGGCGATAGTCAGATCGTGCTCTCGCATTTCGGCCAGGAACGCAATCTGCAACGCTTCAAAGCCGGGGACCGGACTCATGGCGTCGGTCAGCAGCGTCAATTGCGAGGTTCTGCCGGCGAAGCGGCCTGTACGTTCCAGTGCTCCTACTTATTCGAGTGCCCGGCCGCACATCTCCGGCGCACCCGATTCCCATCTGCCCGACCTCACGTCGGAGACCGTTACCAGCGTAAATAGATCCGGATGCTTTCCGTCGGGGCCAACCCAGAACAGGGAGTGCGCGATATGCAGCCGGTGGTGTGTATCGGCCTCACATGAATCGCATCGATGCTTTCTCCGTATCGTCGTGTCGACTAGGCCAGCCGCTGCATGTCGCGCTCTCCGCCTGGAATGAAGAGCGAGCCCCTCACCGGGCAGCAGAAGTCGACCTGCGGATCGATAATTAGCAAGGAAACGGACATGAGGAGGCCTTACAGGTGTCGTGCCGTTCTCGAACAGCGGGCGGACGCGGCGGCGTCTCCCTCATAGGATATTTACCGGTGGTTGCCGCCATCTCCTTCCGGGTTCGTCAGGCTTCCTCCGTGCACAGCGCGATCGACTTTGAGTTACACAACTGCCCGCTACCGGACAGGTACCAAGGTCCGGCAGGCAGCTCGATAAACGGGAGCGTCAAACTGGCCGGCAAATCGGATTATTTTCCGATGTGACGAGCGGCCAAGGAAGGAGTCTGCGTCCGAGCGGCGAAATGTACCACGCATTCCCAGAGACGGCGCAATGGGAGACGGTTGGAAACGCTTGGACGCAATCGTTACCCGTTTGCGCTATAAGGAGGACACAAGTGAATCTTCTGAAGGCTATCCGGGGCTGTGCGCTTATGGGCGCGCTGGCCGTTTGTGTGCTCGCAATGCCACGCGTCGCCCGCGCACAAAACGAAACCGTCCCGGAACTCTCGCGCGATTGGAACGTCCGCATCGGAATCTATGTGTTCAATAGTAATGCGGCGGCCAACGCTGGCGGTCGTGTCGGTATCAGCGGAATTGGCGAGCGTACGGTATACAAGGGTGAGCAGTTCGACGTCAACGTGGGAGTCGGTTACAACGGATTCGATCGAGTCTACAGTGTGCCGGTTGTGGGCAACATTGTCTTTCATCCGGGAAGCTGGCGGCTCGGCGGCGGCGCAGGGTATTCGTTCAACAAGCGAGTCAGCGGCGGCGGCTCCAACGGTTCTGTCATCGACCTGCTGGTGGGCTACAACCTGTCGCACGGCCGATATCCAACGAACGTCGACTTACGCTACTTCTTCGTAGGAGGATCGAGCGACGAACTGGACGGCCTGAGTTTTACTTACGGCCTCCGGTTCTAGGCGGCAGGGTTGATAGCAGCATTACCGCAGGGCGAAAGCCGGCGGGTCCGATAATCGCAGGCGGCAGGGTTGATCCCGCCGCCTGCTCTTTGTCGCGAACGGCAAGGGAGAACTCATGAAAATCCTGATTATTGGCGGAACGGGACTCATAAGTACCGCGATCAGCCGCCAGCTGCTGGAGCGCGGCGACGAAGTTACGCTATTCAACCGGGGGAAAAGCGAGGTTCGGTTCGAGGAGGGCGCCAGCTTCCTGCACGGGGACCGTAAGGACTACGCCGCGTTCGAGGCGCAGATGCAAAGCGCCGGCCCGTTCGACTGCGTTATCGACATGATCGGTTTTGTGCCTGACGATGCCGAAAGTGCGATCCGCGCCTTTCGAGGCCGCATTGCTCACTTCATTTTCTGCAGCACGGTCTGCGTGTATGGCGGCCCTGCAGGCCACTATCCCATACGTGAGGACGAGGAGCGAACGCCTACGGGCAGTTATGGCGCCAACAAGACCCTGTGCGAAGCGACACTGCTCGCCGCGGACCATCGGGGCGATTTCCGGGTCACCGTGATGCGACCATCGCAAACTTACGGTGAGGGCGGCACGATCGTCCACTCGTTTGGCTGGAGTACGACCTACCTGGACCGAATACGCAAGGGCAAGCCTGTCGTAGTGCATGGAGATGGATCGTGCCTTTGGGCAGCATGCCATGTGGACGATGTGGCGAGGGCATTCGTCGGTGCGGCGGGTAATTCGGCGGCATTCGGCAAGTGTTACAACGTGACGGGCGAGGAGTGGATGACGTGGAACCGGTATCACCAGGGAGTCGCCGAAGCGATGGACTCCCCGTCGCCGCGGTTGGTGCACATTCCAACCGATCTCCTCGGGAGGATCGCGCCCAAGCTGGCAGGAATCAGCGTCGATATTTTCCAATATCCCAGCGTATTCGACAACTCCGCCGCAATTCAGGACCTGGGATTCCGGTACACGATTCCGTGGGTGATGGGTGTTCGGCGCACGGTCGCATGGTTGGACCAGCGGGATAAGATCGAGGACAGCGATGTCGATCCGAGTGAGGACCGCATAATCGCCGCCTGGAATCGATTGACCGACCAGATGGCACACGACATGAAGGACCTGGAAACGTAGCCCACATCGTTCACAACCGATTCGTCCACGCTCCCGTGGGGGCGTCTTCGCACATTTTGAGCGTCCCAGCCCACTTTCCAAGGTGATGAATCGATCCGACGGCGCAACTCCCCATATGCCGACTTCGAGATCAGAATAGATCGTGCGACGGCCATTCGGTGGCTTCCACGATGCGCTGAATCAAGCCGTCGAGTTCGGCGCCCAGACCCGGTCGCCGTGTATTCGTGAGAACGGCCCAGCATAGCCCATTCGACTTCCGCATCAGTAAGGTTGCCGTCCCTGGCAGGCTACCGCCATGCCACCAGGCGCCGGCCTCGTTTACGGCCCATCCCAGAGCATAGCTGGGATTGACTTCGGAGCCTCTTGTCATGACTCGAATCGAGTCAGGTGACAGGATGTCCGGAACGCCATCGACTCCGTTCACGTGGACGGCAAAGCGGACAAGGTCGGTTGCAGACGCCAACCAGCCGCCGTGCGAGTCCATCCGGGATACATTCGGCTCGTAGGGGTCGTCACCGTCCTGACCGTAGTAGACGACTTCGTCGATTTGGCGCTCTTCGCGGGTATTTCGCGCGATCGTCATGCCCCGGATGCCGCACGGCTCCAGAACCTCCTGCCGCGCGGCGTCGTCGTACTGCATGCCCGTCACTTGTTCGATGACGCGCCCGAGGAGGCAGTAGCCGAAGTTCGAGTAGGCATACGCCGATCCTGGTGGATTGCGGAGCGGTTGGTTGTCGAGTGTCCATGCGATCAACTGCGCGTGATCCATCTCACGATTCAGGAACATCGGATCATTCTCATCGTTTGTCCACCCGCCCGTAATGTGAGCGAGCAGGTGCTCGATCGTTATCTCGTTGGCGTGGTTCTGAGGAGGCGGTGTTCCATACCTCTCGCCAAGGAAGCTGCCGGGGCCGAATACCCGGTCCGTGAGCCGCAGGGCTCCGTGCTCGATCAGCCGGAAGACCGCGACGGCCGTAACGGGCTTGCTGATACTGGCGATCCGGAACCGACTTCCTATCGTCACGGGTGTCGCCGTCTCTCGGTCCGCCAGACCATAACCCTTCGCGCACACCAGCCGGTCGTCCTTCGAGATCGCGATCGACATCCCGGGCACATCGTTGCGCACCATATACTCCTCAACGATTGTATCCACCGCTCTTATTCTCCTCTGCGACAGCCTTCGCAAAGTATCGACGCAGCCGCACAGACGTTATACCCGCGCAATGGAAACGGAAAAGGAAAAAGTTACCTCGGGCGTGGTGGTAGACTATAGTCAGGTTCGAATTTATAGAGCTCGCTACTTTAGGACGGGCAAGCGAATCGAAAGGTAGTAACCACAAGCGATGCCGACCGGTCAATACCGAATCGTGACCCTGATTGCCGCTCCCCTGCTCTGGGCCGCGCTCCTCGCCGTTGGAGCGCACGGCGGCCCTCCGGCGCCCGCGTCGGTCGACTTCGCGATAGATGTCGAGCCCCTGCTCAAGGCACACTGCTTCCAGTGCCACGGAGCCGACCGAACGCAGGGCGGGCTGCGACTCGACAACCGGGCAGCGATGCTGCAGGGCGGAGCTACCGGTCCGGCAGTCGTCGTCGGGAACTCCTCAAAGAGCCTCCTTACGGACCGCCTGTTGGGGCAGGGCGGCAAGCCGAGGATGCCGCTCGGATTCTCACCGCTGACGGATCGGCAGATCGGCGCGATCCGCGCGTGGATCGATCAGGGCGCTCCCTGGCCGGAGCGATCTGGGCGCAGCCACTGGGCGTACATGAAGCCTGTACGGCCTAAGATTCCGAAAGTGAAGAGCTCTCTGTGGGTCCGCAATCCAATCGACTCCTTTGTACTCGCACGGTTGGAGTGGGAGGGCCTCAGGCCATCTCCTGAAGCCGATCGGGTTACCCTGCTTCGGCGCGTGACGCTCGATCTCACCGGGCTTCCTCCAACTCCGCATGAAATCGATGAGTTCCTTGCTGACAAGAGCCCGCAGGCTTATGAGAGAGTGCTGGACCGCCTGTTTGCCTCACCGCACTATGGCGAACGCATGGCGCTTCCCTGGCTGGACGCCGCCCGCTACGCGGACAGCAACGGCTTTCAGCAGGATGGCGATACGTACCAATACATCTGGCGAGATTGGGTCGTAAAGGCAATGAACGCCAACATGCCATTCGACCAGTTCACCATTCAGCAGCTTGCCGGCGACCTCCTACCGAACCCGACGCTCGATCAGAAGATCGCGACCGGGTTCAACCGGTGCCACCTTCTGAATGGCGAGGGCGGGGCCATTCCGGAAGAGCAGCGCAACGTCATTCTGTTCGATCGGGTGGACGTGACCGCGACCACGTGGCTGGCGACAACGATGGCCTGCGCACAGTGCCATAACCATAAATACGACCCATTTACCCAGCATGACTACTACTCGTTTATGGCCTTCTTCAACAACGTTCCAGAGAGCGGAACGCCCCCGGGAGGCGGGCAGTACCGGATCGCGGATCCCTGGGTCGTCGCTCCCGCCGACGAAGACGCGGCGAAGATCCAGGATCTCCAGGCGCGCATCGAAGCGGCGAAGGCGGTCGCCGACCAGTTAGCGCGCAGCCCGGACCTGCAGGGAGCATGGGAGGAGAATGCGCTGCAGGGCGCGGTTGCCACACCAACGCTTGACTCGTGGCAGTCGGTTGGACCCTTTACGGCAGACAGCTTCGATGCCGCGTATGATACCGCGTTTCCACCGGAACACGAGATGGACCTTACAAAGTCCTATCTCGACGGCAAGCTGAAATGGAAGGTGCACTCGGAGTGGACCGATGGCGCTGTCCATCAACTCGACGGTGAAAACTCGGCCATCTATCTCACCCGCACGCTGCAGACGGATCGTGCCGTGCCGGTCTCGCTCTCGTTCGGCAGCGACGACGCGATCAAGGTCTGGGTGAACGGAGTACAGGTAGTCGCCGACAAGGTGACGCGCTCCGCCGCGCCGGATCAGGAGAGCGCCGCCATAACGCTGCGGCCCGGCAAGAACCGGCTGCTCGTCAAGATCATCAACGGCGGTGGTATCGGCGGGTTCTATTTCAAGCTACGCGAGAGCGGGATACCTGGAAACGTACTCGCCGCACTCAAGACACCGGCAGTATCACGATCGGCGGCAGACTCCAGCACGGTGAGAGAGTATTTCCTCGCGAACGCTGCGCCGCCCCCTGTAAAAGAGGCCTTTTCACGAGCGACTACACTACAAAAAGAGCTCGCTGCCCTGCAGATGGCCCTGCCGAAAGTAATGGTGATGTCGGACGATCGGCCGCGGAAGACTCACCTCCTGATTCGCGGCAACTACGAGATGCCGGGCGAAGAGGTGACCCCGCTGACCCCCGCCAACCTTCCCGCCATGCCGACTGGCGCGCCAGCGAACCGACTTGGGCTGGCGCAGTGGCTCGTCAGCGCGGACAATCCGCTTACGGCGAGAGTGCAGGTCAACAGGCAGTGGCAGCTCTTGTTCGGCCGCGGATTCGTCAAGACCTCGGAGAACATGGGAACTCAGTGCGACCCGCCGACGCACCCCGAACTACTGGACTGGCTCGCAGTCGAGTTCCGCGAGAGCGGCTGGGATGTGAAGCGCCTTCAGCGACTGATCGTAACCAGCGCGACGTATCGCCAGAGCTCCAAATTATCGCCTCAGATGCGCCTGCGGGATCCTGATAACCGGTTGCTTGCGCGCGGCGCCAGGTTCCGGCTGCCATCACTTCTGCTGCGAGATGTGGCCCTGGCGTCGAGCGGACTGCTTAATCCGAAGCTGGGTGGCAGACCCGTATATCCTTACCAGCCGAAGGGTATCTGGGACGGCCTGGCGATTACAAATGAGCGGGACTTCACCTATCCGCAATCGACAGGCCCTGACCTCTATCGCCGCAGTCTCTACACGTTCTGGCGGAGAACCGTGGCGCCGTCGAATATGTTCGATGGCTCGACGCGTACGACGTGCAGGGTCCGGCCCAGCATCACCAGCACACCCCTGCAGGCATTGACCATGCTGAACGACGAGACATGGGTGGAGGCCGGGCGCGCGCTTGCGGAGCGAGTCATGAAGGAGACGCGACCGGATCCGAGCGCGCGCCTGTCCGAGGCCTTCCGCCGTGTCTGCGGGCGCCGGCCCGCGCAGGAGGATTTGAAGGTCTTACGGCGCAGTCTGGATCGGGCGCTCACGGCCTATCGTGCGGACCCGAAAGCAGCGGAAGCCTACCTGAAGACGGGCGAGAGTCCGCGCGACACAGCCATCGATGCCGTGCAGCATGCTGCCTACGCTAGCGTCTGCCTTGCCATCTACAATCTGGATGAGGCGGTTACGAGAGAGTGACACGGCAACGGCATGGATCTCACACGAAGGCACAAAGACACGGAGAAGACGGCAAAATACGGAGCAAGTGAATGAATAACGAGTTCGAACAAGCCATGCATCTCTCTCGACGCCAGTTCTTCGGTCGATCGGCCACGAGCGTGGGAATCGCGGCATTGGCGGCACTGCTGACGGAAGACGGATTCGCCGCGGGCGCTGGAGGCGCGACAAATATGCCTCCACTTCCGGGCATGCCACACCACAAGCCGACAGCGAAGCGGGTCATCGTGCTGTGGCAGGGCGGGGCTCCGTCGCACGTGGATCTGTTCGACCATAAGCCAGGGCTTGAGGCGATGAGGGGTCAGCAGATTCCAGAAGCGGTCCGCGCGAAGGGACGGCTCTCGACCATGACTGCTGGGCAGAAGACGTATCCTGTCCTGCCACCGATCAAACCCTTCAAGCAGTACGGCAAATCCGGCATGTGGCTCTCCGAAATGCTGCCGCACACCGGCTCCATCTCAGATGAGATCTGCCTCGTCAACTCGATGCATACCGAGGCGGTCAACCACGCTCCCGGCGTCACCTTCTTCATGACGGGAAGCCAGATTCCCGGCCGGCCCAGCATGGGCGCCTGGGCGACTTACGGACTGGGCAGCCTCACCAACGAGCTTCCCTCATTCTGCGTTATGACCTCCATGGACCGCGGCAAGACATGCGGCCAGCTGTTCTACGACTACTACTGGGGCAGCGGCTTTCTTCCCTCGAAATACCAGGGCGTGCGTTTCCGAGGCGAGGGCGACCCGGTCCTCTATCTCGCGAATCCGAACGGGATGCCGACCGGCCTCCGCCGTAGCGTTCTGGACGATATCGGCGACCTGAACCGGCGGCGGCTGGCGGACTACGGTGATCCGGAGATCGAGACCAGGATTACGCAGTACGAGATGGCCTACCGGATGCAGACGAGCGTGCCCGAGCTTCTCGACGTCTCCGGCGAGCCGAAGCACATTCTCGAGATGTACGGTCCGGACGTGGAGCGGAAAGGATCGTTTGCGCGCAACTGCCTGCTGGCACGAAGACTGGTGGAGCGTGGAGTTCGGTTCGTGCAGTTAATGCACGCCGGCTGGGACCAGCACGGAAATCTGGATACGCAGCTTGAGCAGCAGTGTAAGGACACGGATCAGCCATCGGCGGCCCTGGTGATGGACCTCAAACAGCGCGGTCTGCTGGATGACACGATCGTGCTGTGGTGCGGAGAGTTCGGGCGTACGACCTTCGTGCAGGGCGACATCACGAAGCCGAACGGCCACGGCCGCGACCACCTCGGCTCCGCCTACAGCCTCTGGATCGCGGGAGGCGGCTTCAAGGGCGGGACCGTCTACGGTGAGACCGATGAATACTGCTACAATGTCGCGAAGGACCCCGTGCACATTCACGACATGCAGGCCACGCTTATGCACGCTCTCGGCATCGACCACACACGCCTCACCTACCGCTACCAGGGCCGCGACTTCCGCCTCACTGACGTGCACGGCGGGGTAGTGAAGCCCCTGCTGGCGTAAGGCTAAAATGCGTCTCTTTTCCAGAGTACGCCACATCGCGGAGATTTGCGATGGAGGTCGGTAAGGCAACCGGTGCTCGATTTTGAGGCCGGTGCGCGCCGCCTGAATCTCCGATTCTGGTAGAATATCGTATCCAGTCATTGTTGAAGCATCATGACAGTATGCACGTGCTTTACCATCCTCCCGGAGTCCTATTTGTATGGCACTAGAAGCCTGATGAAAAACGTCGAATTTTGTGCGTCGCGAGAATAACTGCCAAAGGAGTTAACCGGCTCGTCGTCGAATTATCGATTAGGTAGTCAGTCCGCTCCTTGGGAGGCGCTCATGCTTGGTAAACAAGAGAACGACACAGATCTGTTCCAGCTCGTCACGATGGAAGACCTGGTACCTGCCGGGCATCCTCTGCGCAAGCTCAAGGCCGTGCTA
>JBBQVV010000092.1:0-18350 GCA_038211235.1 Chthonomonadales bacterium
GTGTTGTCTTTTCGCTTACCGATCATCAGAGCCCTCACGCGCAAGGATAAACTGTCAAATCCAGGTTCAATGCGTACCGCAAAATGTCCTTTGGCGAAAAGATATTTTACTGCGATAAAGAAGTCGGGTTTTTCATCACGCGTTTAGGTCTGCCCATTGACCTTCCCCATCGGTCTAGGCGCCATACCAGAACGATATCCAGTTCACGTCGGCGCGCCGATTTCATGAGTGCTTCGCGCTGAGGACGTTCTGTCGCACCGGAACTGACATCCTGAACTTGAAACGAGACCTGCCAGTTGCGGGCCTTCACGTAGTCTTGCATCGCCTGCATTTGAAGGGGTAGGGTCTGCTGGTCGTGAGTGGAAACACGGGCGTAGAGACCCACACGCATGACGTTTTACTCCTGGCCGAAAACCCTCTCCAGAATCGCCGCTTTTCCAATCTCAAACGCCAGCGATTCTGAGAGTGGCTTTAAGTTAGAGTTTACGGCCATACTTCCTGGGTTCTCGATTCCCACCGAAGAGGTCAAATTCCTTGCCTACGATTCAAGAAACCGCCTACCCGCGGTTGAAGAGCGCCGTCTCCGCCCGCGACCTGGCGTCCATCTATACCCCGACACCCAACGAGCTGGCACTGGCCGAGCAAAGCACCCGTGGCGAAGGTTCGCACCTCAGCTTTCTGATTCTATTGAAGACCTTTCAGCGTCTGGGGTATTTTCCTCTGCTCAGCCAGGTGCCTCCCGCCGTCGTCGAACACATCGCGACCTTCACACACACGCAGGCCGCCCTCGCCGAACTGGCAGGATACGATCTCTCCGGAACGCGCAAACGACATCTGCAGATCATTCGCCAGGCACTGCATATTCAGATATTCGGTCGAGAGGCGCGCCATGCGATGCTGCTGGCCATGAGCGAAGCGGCCCGAACGAAGGAAGACCTGGCCGACCTGATCAATGTCGCTATCGAGGAGCTGGTGCGCAAGAAGTACGAGCTGCCCGCCTTCGACACTCTGGTGCGCGCCGCACGCCATGTCCGAACGGTGGTCTATCACCAGTTCTATCGGCATGTGGAGGACACACTCACCCCGGAAGAGCAAGCCCGCATCGAGGTTCTCTTCGTTCCCGAAGCCGAGACTCGCTTCACGCCCTGGAACACCCTTAAACAGGAGCCAAGCAGTCCCACCCTCACGCATCTCAAACTCTGGCTGGATCGACAGGTCTGGCTGGCACAATACAGAATCGGCGAGAAGGTGCTCGAAGGCATTCCGGATGTCAAGGTTAAACACTTCGCTGCTGAAGCCCGAACCCTCGACGCTGCCCGCATGTTGGAGATGGAACCGCGTAAACGCCGGACGCTGGCGGCATCCCTGTTGAGAGTGCAGTCGGCCCGCGTTCTGGATGACCTGGCGGAGATGCTCCTAAAGCGCCTGTCCTCCCTCCACCAGAAAGGCAAAGACGCGCTGGTCGAATACCATCTGCGCAACCAGCAACGCGCGGATGAACTGGTTCAGACCCTGCAGGACCTGGTCACCGCCTATCGTAGCGACGGAAACGCCGAGAAAAAGATCGCCGCCATAGATGCGCTCCTTCCGGATAGGGGCGACGCGGTCCTCCAACGCTGCGAAGAGCACATGGCACATGCCGGCGACAACTACTTTCCCTTCCTCTGGCGCTTCTTTTAGAGCCATCGCGCGACGCTATTTCGACACCTGCAGGCCCTGGAGGTCAAGGCCACGACTCAGGACACCGCATTCGTGCAGGCGCTACGCTTTCTACGGGAGAACGAGCCTAAAACGGGAGAGTGGCTCCCCTTTCCGGAACCCGACCCCAACGGCGCTCCACGGTTAGACCTCTCCTGGATGTCGGAAGCATGGTGGCGTCTGGTCACGGAACAGCGCAACCGCGACGAACCGCCCGGACGCCTGAACCGTCGCCACTTCGAGGTGTGCGTCTTCTCGCAACTCCTGCAGGAGTTGAAGTCCGGAGACCTGTGTCTGCCCGGCAGCGACCACTTCGCCGACTACCGCGACCAGCTTATCTCCTGGGAGGAGTATCAGCGCGATGTCGGCGCCTATGCGGAGATGGTGGGATTGTCCGTCGATGCCGATGACTTCGTCGCCCAGAGCAAAGCGCGCTTGACCAGGTCCAAGGTCCAGGACGGCGGATGCGTCAATGTGTCGCAAGATACGTTTCCAGTTGACGCAGGTCATTCAGCTTCAGGTTGTCCAGGTAACGGCTGGCCTTGGTCGAGGTGATCCGCTGCCTGGCAAGCGCTTCCAGCACCGTTCGAGCAAAAGTGTCTCCGAATACGTGTATCGGCTCGCGGTGCCGATATTGCCGAGTACCCCCTGACTCTTCTTGAAATGTCTGCTTGCGTTTCCACGACCGATAGGCTTCGTATTCGCTCTGCTCGATCTTGCCGGAGTCGAGCAGTCGGCGCAAGATTACTTCGCCGCTCACCGTCCACTCGGTACGCTGCGGTCGAAGCCAATCATCGAATCCGGCAGCGTCGCTGGGTTTTACGTTGAGGCTGATCTTGTCCAGGAAGGAATCGGGCGCCAGCAAGTGCCCCGCGAAGTCGTTCGCCTCATATTCGACGCCCGACTTGCGAGTCATTTCGCCTTGATCGTCAATAAAACTGCTTTTGTGCAGCAGGAGATGCGCAAGCTCGTGGAACAGGGTGAAGACCTGGCGAGCCTCCGACTCCTGTTTCTTCACCACGATAATCGGGCACCTGTCGTCAAAGAGGCAGAAGCCTTCGATTTCATCGGTCTTGGGAATCTGCCACGCACCGGCGTATCCGTTGGTGCGGAATACGAGAATTCCCCTCACCTCAACAGCTTTTCGGTAGGTGACGAAAGTGTTTCGACGCTCCAGGCCCAGCCATTCTCGCGCTGCCTCCCCTGCCGGCCCCGGCGCGGTCACAGACATTGTCGGCGGCTTGAATATGCCCTCGGCAGGCTCTCCAAGGTCCTCCCGCAGACCCAGAAATACGTCTCGCTGCCGCTCGGCACGCTGAATAAGGGCACGCACTTTGGGCGTCATTTTGGGCTTCTGGTTCGCGAGCGTGCGAAACTGTGGCGAATAGAGCTGTTCTTCTTTCGGTATACCCGGCTCCAGGTAGAAGAGCACGCCGCGGTTGAAATATCTGGCCAGCCTCTGAAGCTGAGTGAAGGTCAGGCCGCCGCCGGACTCTAGCGCATCCTCCAGCATTCGCTCGGAAAGCTGTATGTCGGTCGCAAGTTGAGGTATTTCGATGCCGCGCTCCCGGCAACCGAGGAGGACGCGGTCGGGATTTATTGCCGAAACTCTTTCCATGGTTATTCCTTGCAGGTACGCTCGACTTCCAATCATTCAATTACCGTTTACGTTAACCGTCGATCCCCGTACTGCTGTATCAAGCCGCTGTAGACTTCGTGAACTTAGGAGTTCTTTACAACCTTCACTTGGACGATCTGGTTACGGAATATTACTTCTCTGTGATTGCTATTTGTGACAACGCGCTCGATATTCTCGTTTGCGTGATCCTGATCGCAGTCGGGTGCCGATGGACATCCATGCCTTTCGATCCGGCCCGGCGTGATCTGGTATTCGCGGCGAATGCGGCTGCCCTCGACGACGCCCCACCCCGCGGCGGCGAGCGCGGGATCGATATGTTCGGCTCTGGTCTCGGCTTCGTTCATGCGTCTCCACTGCTACCGAGCTGCCGTTCGAGTGATTGGCGGACCAGCCCAATGATGTAGGGCAGATCATCAAGATTCGCCAGGCTGACGTCCACATCCCCATTTCCCCATCTGCCGACTCCAGTGAGATCTCGGCATAACCCTCTTGGGTCGTTCATGTCCGCAAAGCGCATGTTGAGCGATATACGCAGTCGCTTAGCCAAGGGAACCACATCCGCGAAGTTTGTTTCGGCTTTATAGGCGACGTAGAGCTTTAGGAACTCCTCGCTCACGCAAGGATCGAGCGCAAGCACCGCCTTGCGAAAACTCTCAAACAACGGTCGAGTGGTTGCAGCCAGAAGGTGCGGATGGTCGTCAATCGTGTACTCCGACACGACAACCGGCTTCGCGCGATAGGCGTCCACTATGCTTGCGTCACGCAACGGAGCGGACCAAACAGTAAGGGCGAGATCGGCGAGCCTGGCGGCACGTAACTGTATCGCGGATTCATCCCAGATCTCCAGTACACTTAGCCCCTGGTTGAGCTTGAGCGGACTCTGCTTTAGTCCCTTCTCCGGCGCACTGGGCATGTCACGCTTTTCAGTGTAATAGCGGTCGCTATAGTCGGCATTGTAAGCGGTCAGCGTCAGGTTGCCGAGGGTGTGTAGCCATTCTTGCTGTACTCGCTTCCAATCAGTGCCGAGCGCTTCTTGCCACTTGGGCGACAGTTCCACGTTCTGCGGCAGAATATGTTCGATCGTGTACTCACCAACGGTGACACGCTCTCTTCGACCGTGGTTCTCCAGGCGCCGCAGCCAGTAGCTTCGGCTGCGGAAATTGTACAGGTCACGGTGTTGGATTTCGCGGTGGAACTCCTCATCGGATGGGAATCGCCGGTAAGATGGCAGCTGCAGGAAATGCGCCTGAATACTCTCCAAGTAGCGGTCCTTCTTAAGCGCCTTGCCGAATGTTGCGAAGGTCAAATTCAGCGAGTTGGTTGGGATAGTGCAGATGGCACGTCGGAAAACGTAGGATTCGATCAACCGCACGCACTCCAGCAGGTCTGCTTTCGAAAGCGCGTCCGATTTGTAGTCGTGGTAGAGTTCCAAAAGGAATGGGTACGCGACATCGACCCTCAGTTCGCGGAGGTCGTCAAATGCGTGGCTGAGATCGGCATCCGGTTCTTTTCCCAACGCTATCGCGCAAAAGTGGCGCGCATAGTCGCGAATATCTCGGACCAGCCTTTCGACATGGTCGTTGTCGTCTGAATCGCTGCCCCTTGATGTCCGCGCATGGAGCTTGAACTTTTCATAGACCGCGTTGATATTGGGGATATCTCCGGTCTTGACGGTGAGATAGTAGCGCATGAATGCGTCGAAGTGCGTGCCGTAGGCCTCCTGCCCGAAATCCACTTCCATGGGCCGCCAGAACTGCTCATACAGCCGTGACTGAAGGTCCGGCTCCAGGCCCATGAGAATGAAATTGCGGATGAGATCCGCCTGGCTCAGCTCCTTACCGGTCGAGTTCATGCTTTCAAAGATTAGCTGTGGATTGTCCTGGTCGCGGTTAAGCGCAATGTCCACCACGACGAGCTTTGCCAGTCCGTTGCAGACCGAGGCCAGGTCCCCCTTGCAGCCTTTAAGGAGAGATCTGAAGAGCTCGAAGTTCTCCGTGATGCGCAGGGAGGGTTCTTGAGGCTGCTCAAGACCTCCGACAATCGCGGTGAGCGAACCCTTATCCGTCTGTGATAAAAGGAGCTTGAATTTTCGTTCACCTCTCTCCAGCGGGTTGAGCAGGTAGTAGCCGCGGAGCATATCGGCAGAGAAGCCCTCCATCGGTTCCGGATCGCCCTCGGCCTCTGCGAGCGCGGCAATCAGGAGCGTGACCGTCGTCAGTCGCTGCTGGCCATCGATCACAAGCAGAGGCGCTTGATGTACAACCTGAGAAAGTCCGCTTTCTATGTAGACGATCGAGCCGACGAAGTGGACGCCTATGCTGTCGCTGCTGCCACAGCGCAGGATGTCATCCCACAGCTGGCGGCATTCTTTGTCGGTCCAGGAGTACGTACGTTGGTAGATCGGGATGACGAATTGCGGCGCTCTCTTGAGGAAGTCGAGGAATTTGGCTTCGCTAGCTTTCATGGTATGTCACAGATCTCCGCTGAAGGCTCGTTGTAACAGCGACTTCCTAAGTTCCTCCAACGCGGCGAGCTTTCGCTCGTAGAGGAGTGCGAGGTGTTGTGATTCGACGAGCATGTTCTTTAGCCGGTGGACGATTGTCATTTGTTCTTCAGGGATGCCTGGATACCAGACTGAGAAGTTCTGAATTTGCGCCTTGGTAATTGCTTGTCTTGTCGAACCGCCTTCCTCGCCCGTTTGGAGCAACCGATCTTTGTACGTCTTTGAAATGAGGAGAAAGTGTAAGAATTCAGGGTGCAACTCTACGTCAATCGGCCTTATGATCGATACATGCTGGTTCACTCTAGCCGGAACTACATCGATTGGAACGATGCAGCATCGGGCTACTGAGGCACCTGTGATGTTCAGCAGCACGTCACGAACCCGGACTTCGACGTTCGCAAGTTCGCTGGCTTGAGTGCTATCAAGACAGGCGAGTCTGGCATACCTAAAGCCCAAATCGTGTACGTTCAGGCTTCGAATCAATGAAATGCCTTCGGCCTTGTACGATTCTTCGCCACCTCGAGGCGTTGCTCCACTGCCAATCTTAGTTGTGACATCCCCCAGCTTGTTCTCGATCCAACCCTCGCTGCGCTGGATGAAGAACGAATCCAGTTGGCTCTCAAATAGCGCTCGGGCGTTTTGAAGGTTTCTCTCGGCGTTCGCCTTGGCGGTGGCGATGCCGGCAAACACTTCGTCGAGAAGGGCGACTATGCGGCGCTGTTCGGGGAGCGGAGCGACGGGAATGTCCCGGTATAGTGTTCTGATTATACTTGGATGAGCCTTCTTTACCCAGTCGAATGCGGTTTCTGAATGGCGGAGTGAGAGAGCATAATACAGATATTTATAGTCAAGGACACTGTTATCCAGAATTCGAAGCACACCACCCACGTTCGTCACTGAGAACTTGTGGTGCGGTCGGTGAAACAGCCGCCCCCCGCCGTCAACCGACCATGTAATGAGTTCTTCGTCGAACATGAAGCGTCCGTACTCACCAAACTTTCCGTCATTTTCCTTGGCGGAGGAATAGACAGGAAAGGTACCTGGATATGCGTCCATATCAGTCTTGGAGATGATCTTCCCTCGCGTGAGCTGAACCACTCCCATATCAACAAGCTCGTCAAGGTTTTTCACGTCAACACGCATCATTGTAGCGCCTTGGCGTTTGCCATCAGCCTCGCGAAGCGGTTGCGCTTTGGGATCCTGGGTGGCGGTCAGGCTCACGGCTTGCCTCCAGGTTTGCGGGGCTGGTCGTGGGTGGGAGGCGAAGGATGTGAGTCAGCGGAGGAATGGGATTGATTTCTATAAGCAAGGCGGACACGCGTCATTCGTTCGCGGAGGCCGCCTTGCTCGACGAAGTCTTTCTCGAGGCGTTGGAGCTGGCGGTCGAGTAGATAGTTAGATTGGTGTATCAGGCAGATCGCTATATTGGCGACGACTTCGGGCGGGCGGGTTTCCACGAATTCTCGGTAGTGTTCGTAGGTCTGGGGTGTCTTTCGGCCGAGCTCGCGGACGAAGCGGGCCTGTTTGGAGTCTTTGTCCCAGATTTTGAGATCGCGGGAGCGGAGGTAGTCGCGGTAGTCATCCAATAGCTCTTCCAGGCTGGCTCGGGCGACGTTGGTGAGCTTGATTTCGGTTTCTTTGGAGGTGAGGGCGGCTTTGCTGCCTTCGAGGATGTTTTTCTTGCCGGAGCGGGCGGCCTGGATCATCTGGTCGATGGTACGGTCCCCTCTGGCGAGGAACTTGTGTGCAAAGCGGAAGGTGATGTCGTAGACGACTTCGGCCTTCTGAAAGGATAGTAGGTTGTGATAGTCCCCTCGCGGAGGAAGCACTCTCTCGGACGGCTCTCTCGCGTCGGCGCGCTGCGCATAGTGCGGCGCGTCGTTTCCATCCCTCCCATTATTCCCATCATTCCCATCTCTCTTCATATCAGCCCCCTGATTCTCGCCACCACCTCCGCGCTCTCGGCGACCGGCGCGGCGATTTCGTCCAAAATGACTGCCGGGCTGCCGTGCGAGGCCGTCTCGCCGGTGCGGATCGGGAAGTTCTGCTGCATCTCCTTGCGCTCGCTTCCTCCGAATGGCGGATTTGCCAGCACGATCTCGTAACGGTCCTTCTCCTGGATGTCGGCGAGGTTTTCCGAGAGCGTGTTGGTGTGGAGAATATTCGGCGCCTCGATCCCGTGCAGGATCATGTTCATGATGGCGATGACGAAGGCGAGCGATTTCTTCTCCTTGCCGTAGAAGGTGCGCTCCTGAAGCGTGCGGTCCTGGGCGGTGGTGCGATCGGGATAGGTCTGCTTGAGGTAGTCGTACGCTTCGCAGAGGAAGCCCGCGGAGCCGACGGCGCCGTCGTATATGCGCTCGCCGATTTTTGGCTGCACCACCTGAACGATGGCGCGGATGAGGGGCGCGGCGTGTAGTACTCGCCGTCGTTGCGCCCCGCGTTCCCCATGTTTCTGATCTTGGCTTCGTAAAGGTGCGAAAGCTCGTGCTTCTCGGTCTGTGATCGGAAGCGAAGTTCGTCAATGTGATCGATGATCTCGCGGAGGTTGTACCCGCTGGAGATTTTGTTTTTGATCTCGCCGAAGATCTGGCCGATTTTATATTCGATGGTGTTGGGGCCGGTCGCCCGCTGCGTGAATCCGTGCAGGTAGGGAAATAGCTTCTGGTTTACGAAGTCGCGCAGGTCGTCTCCGGTCAGCGCCTTGTTGTGGTCGAGCTTCCCGTCCGTCCTCTTGGGAGCGGCCCAGCTTTCCCAGGAGTAGGGTTTGTCCAGGATGTAGCTGTACATGCGAGCCTCAAGCGCGGCCTCGTCGGCAAGGTCCTGTTCCAGGCCATCCAGGTATTTCAGGAAGAGGAGCCACGAGGTCTGCTCGGTGTAGTCGAGTTCGGTCGTGCATCCGGCCTCCTTGCGGAGCGCGTCGTCGATGTTTTTGAAGGCCTGTTCGAACAAGGGCGAGAGTCCTTGGCGGAGCCCGTTTCGGGGTCGATTCTGCATGCGCGACCGAGGCGGCCCGAAGTTCCGATTCGAAGGTCCGATTGGCTGAGGCGGCGATCTGGATGGTGCTCGCCAATCGGAACGATTTCCTGGTTGATCGTTCCTAATAGCACTCACTATTCTGATAGGTTGTTTGCTGTTTGTAGTGCTAAATCCTGCCGGCGCGTCCAATCACCAGGGTCATTCAGTTCTCAGAACATTGCCGCCTTGCGATGCCAAGACGAGGAAACGGCACTTTGTCCGTAAGGACATCGTGGTTTGTCAAGCCTGCCCGTACGGGCCGCGAATTGTTTCGCCCGGGCACCGCCCTCGGACAACTGAATGACCCTGTCCAATCACCAGGGTCGGTTCAGTTCTCGGTTTCAGTCAGCGGGCCGGCGGCCCAGTACGGGTCCGCAGGGATTGAAACCGCGATGTGCTACTGCTGGCGAATTCAACACGCGGTTCGATAGCCGGGTAATGAAAGTACCCGGCAGGAAAAAGCAACCAACCTGCGGACGCGAAACCGCGTCGAAGGGAGCTTTTCTCGCGTCCGCAGGCCATACGGCTCGTAGAGACGCTTGTAATTTGTTGCCGGGTGTTTTCAACATCCGGTGGCCGGACAAATCGATTTCGCCAGCAGTGTCATGTGGCGCGAATTGATTCGCCGGCTGCTCTGTGAGGAGAACTGAATGACCCTGGCAAATCACGTCCGCTTCCCTGCTCCGCGTGCATCTCCCCAAAATCTCGTTCCAAAGGGCGTCGCGTAGGGTCCATCAATCCTGCCTCTACGGGCCGCACGTAGAGGCCGTCAAAGAATCCTCTTCCTCTCTCCAGAACTGAAACCACATAGACGCATCCGCGACTAGCCGAGGCGCGGTCGAAAACGCCAGGTTCAGCGCGTCCGCATCATCCGGCGAGCGACCGATCCTCCTCTTAGTCTCCGCCTTCGCCTCCACCACGCGCCGCCCCTGGCTGTCCAGCTTCCAGGTCGGTGCCATCACCTGCCGCTGAATCAACCGAAGCGACTCCGGTCCCAGCCGCGACAGGTCGAGCCGTCCATCTGCCGCCCGCTCTGCCGCTCCAAACCACAGTTCGGACCTACGATTAGGATAGGCATCCCGAGCAACCGCGCGCTCCGCGCCGGACACAGCCAGAAAGCAATACCCGTCCGCCTGGTCGACCACCCCGCCTCCCACGCCATCATCATCTACCAGGACCTCGATGCGCCGCCCATCTTCGCCCATCATATTAAACTCCGCCGTCAGCTGTTTCAGCCGCCCCGCCGTCTGAACCGTGCTCCATCCGTTGTGCGTCTCGTGGTGCAGAACCGCTCCGCCGCGCCGCACAACCATGCTCGTAAAGTCATCGCCAAACCGAGCCACATCACATCCGATCGCCACCGCGTCAACAGGTTCGATCGCCCGACGAATAACTGTCTCCGCCCAGATCGCCTCTGTCCACACCGAAGCGCTTCCCTGCGACGGCCACCGCCCCAGCACCCGGCTCTCAAACAAAGGTCCCGGCCGATACCACCTCCCACTCCCCACCGGAAACTGAAAATCCCCCGCCCGTCCTCCCTCTCTCGCCGAGTCGCTAGACCCGTATGGGCTCGCGAGGGAATACGGCGTGAGGTCGCCTCCCTTTCTGCCCTTCCCGTCCTCTTCTTCCTTCCCGTTCCCCATCTGTGAAATCTGCGAAATCTGTGGATAAACCTCCCCGCACCACTCCTTCAGCTTCCCCCGCACCCAGCCCAGCCGCACCGCCTTCTGGTATGGCGCAGGCTCTCCTGCTAGGTCCGCCGCGATATTCGGATGCTCCAGAGCGCTGATCTCGATCACTCTCCACTTCTCCGTATTCTGGCACTCGGCATACGCGCGGCTGCCCGTATCCGTGGGATTGCACAGCGCCAGGAAGAAGCAGCTCTCGCCCGTCATCATCCCCTCAGCTGCGTCCCAGAAGTTGCCGGCCACTCCCACGCACTCGTCAAAGACGATCAGCACGTGCTCCTCATGCCGCCCCTGAAATCCGCTCCCATCCCTGGAGGTATAGCCCACAGCAAAATGGTCCGGGCCGCTCTCCATCCGTGGAGCCTTCGGCTGAAGCGCTCCGCGCAGGTCCGTGGGCCTCTGCACCCGCACCTCCTTCCACAGAATATCCCGAACCTGCGGTGCATTCGGCGCCGTCGTTATGCAAATCCCCGGATCGAAACAGTCGAAGAACCAGTTGACCAGCCCGCCCGCCAGGAACGACTTCCCGACGGAATGGCTGGCCTTCACGAACACGCGCCTGCTACAGAGCAGTGCCTCTGCGACCTCGATCTGCTTGCCCCACCAATCTACCGCCAACACCTCGCGCGCGTACGCTGCTGGATCGCGCCGGTAGCGCCACGCGTCGGCGGCCCAACGTACCTCCTGTAGCGCTCCCCGCCGCATCGTCCGTAACGACGCACTTTTCGAATAGACGAGCAAAGGTCTGCATCTCCTCTTCATTCAGACGCCGCACATCCAGCCGCACAATGTCCGCGGTGTCCACCGCCGCCTTCGCAACACCGGGCCGTCCATAAAGCCGGTCAAACAGAAACGCCGTAGCCTGCACATCGCCATCCGCCGCCTTCTCCGCCAGCTTCCGAACAATCGCCCTCCGCTTCCGCTCCGACAAAACCACATCAAATAACCTAACCGGCTCCTCGACCGCCTCCCCCGTGCAAACCTCCACGATCCCACCAGCCATAACATCCTCCTGAAGCCAGCCTCCAACACTATATCCAGGTCCGCCCCGTCCACCCCGTCCACCAGGTCCACTTTGTCCACGGGTCCACGCGGCCCATCTTCCTGCCCGTCACCAGACCCGGTTGGGCTTGCAGGCGAAGAAGGAAGCGGGTCGTGGCGAGGGCGCCTCCCTCTCCCGCCGAGTCACGTACGTGCCGTATGGCCTTGGACCCGGTTGGGCTTGCGAGGGAATCCAGGGAGAGGGTCGGGGTGAGGGCGTCCTCTAAAACCTATCCCCTATCCTGTACACAGGCGCCGGCCGCCCGCTCCTCCCGTCCTTTCCGTCCTTTGCCTCCCCACCGGGCCGCCAGCCGCCTACCTCAACTTCTCCGCATTTCACCATCTCCGCTAGCAGCCTCACCGCGGTAGACCGGCTCAACCCACTCGCGCTCACGATCGAAGTCACCGTCGCCCCGTCGCCAAGCGCGGCGATCGAACGCAATACCTGCTCGAATCGCGTTTTTCGCGCGGCGCTCACGGCGCAGCCGTGCGATTCGCGCGCCTCCGCCTCCAGCTGCTCCGGCACTACGACCGAAAAGCCGAGAGTAAGCGTGTCCATCTCGGCAACGATCTCCCCGCGGACCCCGCCCCTGCCCTCGATCCGCAGGAACATCCTCCGGTTGCCATTCGCGCACCTCTCGACCCTCTGTGTCGAAATCCATCCGTCCACGGCCCCCGCAAATGCATTGCTGCCCGCGATCTCGTCACCGCCGTCTCCCTCCGCCTTCCGGTTGTGAGCCACCAGCAGCACGGTGCACACCTCCCGCGCCAGCCTGCGGATCGGCGCAACCTTGTCGATGATCTCGCTGCGATTCAGCCAGTCACGAATGCCGAGCGCCTCCGCTGCGGTATCGATCACGATGAGCGAAGGCTCAAGCCGCTCCACTTCCTCCCGAAACTCCGCCAGGTTCTCCTCGTCCGTAAGCACAAACGAATCGGTGATATAGTAAAGCCGCCGCTTGTCGCCCTCGCACAATCCGCGTTGCCGCAGCCGCTTCACGATCTCGATCTCGCCGTCCTCCATGCCGACGTAAACCACCGGGCCGGCCCGGTTGACGCGATATTTGCCGAGCACCGCGCTACCCTGGCATACCGCATCCGCGATGTCCAGCGCCAGGAACGACTTCCCCGCCTTGGGCTTGCCCGCCAGCAGAAACAGACTCCGATCCGGCAGGAAGTCCTCGATCAGCATCGGAGGCAACTCGCCCACATCGTCGATCAGCTGAGCGACGCTCCGCAGCGCTCGATCCTGTCCGCGCTCAACGGACCGCCGCGACCGTCGAAAGGTATCCAACAGCGAGTCCACAGTCACATACTCTCCACGCTCCCGAATGCCGTGTAGAACATCAACAAACCCCCTCCCACGATCTCGAGGACCGGCGGAAACGCCACCCCTCCAAACTTGGGGGTCGGGGGGCGTCCCACCGGGCGACGACCCGTCGCGCACAGCCTCGCTTTCCCTCATACCGATCTCCCTTCCACGCGAGCCGCCTTAGACCGTCGCCCGCACAGAACGCCAGGCATAAAGCCACCCGCTGATCAACGGCTCAATATAGTAGTTATATGTCTACTATTATTGCGCACCGTTCGGTATTTGTCAACGTGTATTTCTACCGGTTTTGCTTGGCCATACCACAGGCCCGCGTATCTCCTACCACACCCGCACTCCGGTCCTGCGCTGACAGTTCCAGCTCCGGCCGGCGGCCAGTTGCGTTCTGCGCGAAACCCATCCCAGGACCGAAAAACGCGAACAAAATCGGCCTGTTTTTGCAGAAAACGATGCCAAACTCGCCAGTTCCGATACACTTTCGCACACCATTTTCGGGCATTTCCTCTACAATTTGGGGCTCTCCACCATCGGTCGCGCCTGGGTTCATATGCGAAGTTTCGCGGGGACCGCATCGCTGCGCAATCCCATACCTGCAGTAGGGCTGAGGAAAAGAATCCCCGACTTCAATTCAACTCAAAACCTCCAAAAACCCTACCTCCTGACCTGAATGAAACTAATTGTTAGTGCGTATGAGCGTTAGGCTCGCCCGCATACAGCTGAGTTCCGTGCCCCCGAGCGGCACTTGGCCGAATGCCCCCGAGCGAACACGTTTACGTCGTCGCCGCCTACAGCGGATTTCCCTGCCCAACGATTGTGCGCGGCAACACTTAAATACCACGCCGTTTCAGCCGACCGCGCGGCCGAAACGCTCCTGCAGTGCGCGAATCGAAAGGTACAGCATAGATTAGTTATAACTTCGGATAGAATGTAGATAACTCAGCGCGCGTGCTGCGGTTCTACCTCGTCGCCGCCAGCTGCAACATTGAGATCGGCACTTAGAACGATCCAAGGAGTATTGTGATCAAATGCTTCTCAGCGACATCATGGCTCGCCTCGAATCGCTTGGCATTGCGAAGGTGCGCGAGCATAACTCCCGCAACAATTCCGGTGATAACCAGTTCGGTGTGAAATTGGGCGACATCCGGCAGCTAGCCAAGGAGATCAAGCTAAACCCGGTGCTCGCGGCGGAGCTGTGGGCAACAGGTAACGTCGACGCCCGCTTTCTCGCGACGCTACTGATGCAGCCCAAGGAGCTCACGGCCGACGAGGTGGAGGCGATGGTTCCTGAAGCGACTTACCCGTGGCTCGCAGACTGGCTGAATTCCTATGTGGTCAAGGCCCACCCGCTGAAGGAACAGTTCCGCCAGAAATGGATGAAATCCGACCAGGTGATGCTCGCCCGCGCGGGATGGAGCCTGACCGCCGAGCGCGTCGCAAAGAGCCCTCAGGGTCTTGATCTCACAGCGCTCCTGGATCGAATCGAAAAGGAGATGGTCGACTCGCCGGCGGTTGTGCAGTGGACCATGAACTCCTGCCTCGTGGAAATCGGCATCCACTTCGCGGAACACCGAGAGCGCGCCATCGCAATGGGTCACAAGCTCGGCGTCTTGCGCGACTATCCCGTGTCCAAGGGCTGCACGTCCCCATTTGCGCCGATCTGGATCGCTGCAATGGTGAGTCGTCAGAAATCCTAGCCCGGATCATTCACGTGTAGGGGCAATCCCTTGTGGTTGCCCTCTCTCACCAGGCGAGGAATCTATTCCCACGCGGTTCACTGACCTTAACTTGGCACATATGGGGCAATCCCCTGTGGTTGCCCTATTGCGCTTCATGATGGTAACCACCGTGCGGATTTCGGATCACCGAGTGGATCGGCGATCAGCCAGGTATCGCCCGGTCAGCGTATTCCCATTCATGGCGAGATCGGCCGGCACGCCCTCGAACTGCACCGTGCCGCCCTCCTGCCCGGCGCCCGGCCCCAGATCGATCACCCAGTCCGCCCGGGAGATCACGTCCAAATTGTGCTCGATAACGATTACCGTGGAGCCGGCGTCGACCAGCCTGTCGAACAGCCCGATCAGAGTATCCACGTCGTTCATGTGGAGGCTCGTGGTCGGCTCGTCGAGCACATAGATATTGCCCTTCTTGCCCAGCTCGGCGGCAAGCTTCAGCCGTTGCCGCTCGCCGCCCGAGAGCGTTGAAAGCGGCTGGCCGAGTGTGAGGTAGCCCAGCCCCACATCGACGAGACCCCGGAGGACCTTGGCGATGGTCGGCTCGGTAAAGAAAGCCGCCGCGTCCTCGACGCTCATCTCATAGACATCGGCGATGGACTTCCCGCGCAGCTTGTGCACCAGGAGTTCCTGCAGGAAGCGTTTGCCCTCGCAGGTCTCGCAGGTGGTGATCATCGGATCGAGATGGGCGAGATCCGTAAAGATCACGCCCAGCCCGTTGCAGTCCGGGCAGGCGCCCTTGGAATTGGCCGAGAAAAGCCCGGCGTCGACGCCGTTGGCCTTTGCGAAGGCTTTGCGGACATTGTCGAGAATACCGGTATAGGTGGCGGTGTTGGATCGGCGCGAGCCACGCGCCAGGTTCTGGTCGATGATGATGGTCTCGGGGTACGTCGTGGGCAGGCATCCCTGGATAAGGCTTGACTTGCCCGAGCCGGCGACGCCCGATACGGCGGTGAGCACTCCGCACGGAATGGCAACCGACACGTCCTTGAGGTTGTTGAGCCTGGCATGCACGATCTTGAGTGCATTGCCCACCGGCTTGCGTACCATGTCCTTGATCGGCTGGTGCTTGCGCATGTGATTGCCGGTGAGGGTGCCGGAGGTGAGCAAGCCCGCGAAATCGCCCTGATAGACCACCTCGCCGCCCTTCGATCCTGCCAGCGGCCCCAAATCCACCACATGGTCGGCAATGGCGATCATGTCAGGCTTGTGCTCCACAAGCAGCACGGTGTTGCCCTTGTCGCGCAACTGCTGCATCAATCCTGCAAGGCGCCCCACATCGTGCGGGTGGAGGCCCACCGAGGGCTCGTCGAACACATAGGTGATGTCGGTCAGCGAGCTGCCGAGATGGCGTACCATCTTGACCCGTTGGCTTTCGCCGCCCGAAAGGGTCGAGCTTTCCCGGTCGAGGCTCAGATAACCCAGCCCGATGGTCACGAGGTTATCGAGGCGTGTAGCCAGCGCGTCGAGCATCGGCCCGACCTGTGGCGCATATTTGGTGCGTAACTGCGTGCGTACCAGTTGCGCCAGGTCGCTCACCTGCATGGCGGAGAGCTCGGCGATGTTGTGGCCCTCGATGCGGCTGCCCAGAGCGGCCGGATTGAGACGCGCTCCGTGACATGATGGGCAGAGCTTGCGCGTGAAGACGCGATCATATTCGGCGCGCACATGGGGCTGGAGGCTCTCTGGGTCCTTGCTGCCCAAAGACCGCTTGAGCTTGGGAATGACGCCCTCATAGGTCAGGTTGATTTTGTCAACCTTGACCTTTCGGCCGTCATCGAGGTTGAAGAGCCGGTCGCGCTCTTCCGGCGTGTAGTCACGGATGGGCTTGTCGACGTCGAAAAAACCCGAGCGGTAATAGGGGGCACACCACCAGCTATCGACCTCGAAGCCCCTGCACAGCAGCGCGCCCTGGCTGAGCGATTTGCTCTCGTCGACCACGGCCGCCATGTCCATGGCGGCAACCTGCCCGATGCCCTCGCATTCGGGACATAATCCTCGCGGGTCGTTGTAGGAATAGAGCCCGGGCGAGCCCAGGCGCGGTTCGGCGAGCCGCGAGAACAGCACGCGCAGCATCTGCGCGGCGTCGGTTACCGTGGCCACCGTCGAGCGCGAATTACCTCCCAGCCGCTGCTGGTCGACGATGATGGCCGCCGAAATGTTTTCCAACTGGTCGGCGTCGGGCTGGCCATAGCGCGGCATGAACTGCTGCACAAAGGCCGGGTAGGTCTCGTTGATGAGCCGCTGGCTTTCCGCCGCGATGGTGCCGAACACCAGCGACGACTTGCCCGAGCCAGACACTCCGGTAAACACGGTGATCCGGCGCTTGGGAATATCGAGCGAAACGTTCTTGAGATTGTTCTCCCGCGCGCCGCGGATCTTGATGGTTTCCTGCGTCAATATACTCTCCGGTTAATGGTCCGTTGTCGATGTTCCGCTATTGAAATCGGGCGCCAGTTGAGACCGCGCGACAAGATCGCCAGCGGATTCAGATTCATCGCGCCCGCGGCGGGCCTGGTCCACCATGCCATGTTGTCTGGATTTAGAGTACTTCGATGGCTTCGCCGCGAAGTGCCTTCCGTGGTCAATGCAACGTCAAATGCCCATCAACGGGCGGACGCGCGCGTGAGGGCTTACGTTTTCCATATACCTACTTGGACACACGAGAGCGCTACGGCTGCGGCCCTCGCCTTGGCAGGAATGGAAGGCGGTTCCGGAACTATCCGCCCGCTGGCAACGTCATCCTCTCACCATCGCCCCATCTAAGTGTGCGACTGGAGATCCACTATGCTTGCAAAGAGAATCGCACATGTGATTGCGATCGCGCTGCTGTTGCCATTGGCCGTGTTTTACGGCGTTAATCTGGTGCATCCAGCGCCTGACTACGTCAACTCCACGGAGCTCGAACAGAAGAAGGCTTCCGCCAAGACGCCTGCTGTAAAGCGCCAGGTCGATCAAGAACTTCAGCGACGGCAGACCGCCTTCGACTCTGCACAGAAGCGACACGACCGGTCGTTGTTCTTCGTCGGGTATCCCGTTGGGATGATTGCTTTCCTCGTCGGTGGTATCTTTGCCCTCGGCGCAGACAGTATCGGGCTGATGTACGGGGGCATTCTGACCCTGGTTGGCGGCTCAGGCTGCTATTGGGCAAACATGGACCGCTGGCTGAGGTTCGAAACAATCATTCTGGCTCTGGTGGTGTTTCTGCTCTACGGCTTCTGGAAGCTTCGCTCCGAGGCCCGCGAAGCTCCTATCGCGCGACCCGCTCCCAGTTCCTGAGGTTCGGCACTCTGAGCGGCGCCGAACAGGGATATCACTGGTGACCGACGATGCGGTGGGGCACATACGGCTCTTCGAGGTATGCGACCTCATCCTCCGTCAGTTTTGCGGCAAGAGCGCCGACAGCACTCTCCAGATGCGTGATCTTCGTCGCCCCGATGATAGGAGCCGTCACCGGCTTCTTCTGTAACAGCCACGCAAGCGCGATATGGACGCGCGGAACGTCATGCTTTTCCGCAATCTCCGCGACCCGCTCCACGACCCGTCGATCGGTCTCCTCGGTCGCATCGTATTTGCTTTTCGCGATCTGATCGGTTTCGGAACGCAGTGTGCTTTCCGACGTCCAGTCGCGTGTCAATCTTCCCGAGGCGAGCGGACTATAGGGTATCACCCCGATCTTCTCCTCGCGGCAGAGGGGCAGCAT
>JBBQVV010000093.1:0-18349 GCA_038211235.1 Chthonomonadales bacterium
ACCACGACCGCGGAGAGTGGGGGTAGAGCATGGATCCGACTTAAGACTGTGTCGAGCGAAACACCGGCGGTAAGATCAGGACTGCGATCCGGAAGTCTGGTGGTCTGCGCCGGGCGGTTTGTCGCTGAATCCACCGCTGCCTGGTGCGCTCTCAATCTTTCGGACATGTAGATAGTTCCTTAACCGATACAACTCTGAATTGGCGCTCATCCCCGATACTGCGCGGCTCGCGCCGCATCCGAGCCTGTTGAGATTCCGACAGACATCTTCGCGCCCGTGAAGGTCGGAAACCCAGATACGCCAACCGTGGATTGACCGAGGTGCACTAGCTCGCGTTCGGGCTTGCCTGTGATCTTCACACGTACACGCCCGTCGCCCACTAACTGAACCGTCCTGCCCGTACTTCCACCAATGTCAACGCTGCAGACGGCGAGATTTGCCCGCTCCAGCGCGGATATTACAGCCTCGGCGTTGCGCGCCCCGACATCGAGGCGCACGCCGGCTCCGTGGAACGCAAACAGCTGGGCACCGCCTGTCAGTGCGATTCGGAGATTATCCAGGCCCGCGCCCAGGTCGATCATGCTCTGCAGAAATAGGGGTATCGCCGTATCCGCAAACTTACCGGGGGATCTGTCGGCGTCATGACTAACCGGCAGCACCACGTGAGCCATACCGGCGATTCGAGCCTGATAGTCGTACGCGCACACGCAGATACAGGATCCGAGTCCCAGAGCGATCAGAATGTCGTCGGGCGACTGAGCAAACTTCATCTCCGCCATGCCAACCATGATTGCATCGCCCATTTATCACTCCGTTGATCGGCAGGCAGGGACAGTGCGGCATTTACCCGCGATGGCGCGCCGCTGCCTGACCCTCGCCGACTCATTCAGATTCTATTTGATTTCTGGATCCTGAAATCGCCCTCATCTTCAGGCTCCAATTATCGGCCTGCCTCCAACCAATTCTCAGGTTTCCTGTGTATCTTACGCGGCCGTTTCTGTAAAACTGGCATTGTTCCGAGATTCGGTGCCGAGTCTGAACCTCCACTAAATGTCTACTAATTGTACGGGTCGCGACTTCCATAATTGAGTCGGAAGCCCGGAGTAGCTCGCTTCATGCAAGACCCACGGTCAATGGCCGATGTGCCCCTTATTCATCAACTACCGGATCACCCATTAGCGGGCCATTCCACTTAGCTCGCGACTACAGGAGATATTCCGTGCCTCCAACCGTTGAGTATCTTATCCCGGCGTTGGACGATCCGAGCGGATTCGCCGAGCCGCGTACCAACACCGATCGCGACCTGGAATACCGCCGCCGCATCGCCAGCCACTTTGAGACTTCGCGCGGAACGACCTATGAAAAGCTATGGAGCTTCGCGAGATTCGCGCCGCGCCAGCGCGCCACCATTTTCCTCTCGAAGTTCGAGGTAATGAAGCAGCTTTTGGAGGTTCAGGGCTCGATTATTGAGGTCGGAGTACACTACGGCGCCGGCCTGTTCGAATGGGCTCAGCTATGCGAGATTCTCGAACCGAGAAACTACCAACGCACCATTCACGGATTCGACAACTTTGAAGGATTTGACGGAATTACGGACAAGGACCATCACTCCGCGAACAGCGTGCACCTTCGTCCCGGCGGCCTGAGGGCGGATGTCTATGAGGATCTACAGGAAAACATCCGGATTTACGATGCGACACGGGCTCTTGGTCACATCGAAAAGATCTTTCTTCACAAGGGGAACGCGCTGGAAACGATCCCGCAGTTTGTAGAGGACAATCCTCAGCTTGTGGTGAGTATGCTCTACCTCGACGTCGATCTGTACGCGCCGACAAAGCAGGCGATTGAGAGTCTGTACCCACGAATTCCTCGCGGTGGAATGATCGTGTTCGACGAGCTTAACTGCGACAAGTTTCCTGGAGAAACCGTCGCTGTTCATGAGTTGCTGGGTATCGGCAATCTTCGTATTCGGCGCTCGCCATTTGACACCTGGCTTTCATACGCCATCAAGGAGTAGTGGACCATGACCGGCATTGACGGACTACTGGCTCGCGTCCGGGCTGGGGAGATCGTACACATGCGCAGTCCGGCGATGTTCGCCGGTCCGTTCCGCACTCTCACGGATCGCGTGGAGCAGCACATGGGAATCTCCGCGCCCCTTTCTGGCTCATTCGACACGCTAAACCGGGATCGCGTCGAGCCTTCACTGGGCGCCCTGGTCCGGGATCTCGACGACAGTGGCGAGCATCTCAGGCAAATGGCCGTCGCACTCATGAGCCAGGGCGGCATTTCTGAGCACGAGGGCATGCTCCAGATCACTCTCGGAAAGAGCATGCGGTTTTGCCTTACGGAAAGCCATAAACAGAACTATGGGTACTTCGCCCATCGTGACAGCTGGTTCGACCTTTCGCCAGACAGTGTCAACATCGTGTTGTATTTGACGGACGTCCCGGCCCATGGCAACACCCAGTTCTACACGGACTACTTTACGCAGAATGCCGCTTACGACCCAGAAACCAGGCGTTTGCGCGACGAGTCCTCTCTGACACGCGTGACAGCCTTCAACTGTAAAGCGGCAGACGTGCTTATCTTCAGTGGTGACCATCTCCATAGCGGAGCCCTGTGCGAGACCAATCGTCTTTCCGTGGAATTTCGGCTATCGCGGCGATGGGAGTTCGGACGGCCGGAGTGCGGCATCGTCTACAGACCGCTATCGGACTTCGTGGCGCCTGTCATCGAGGCTTCGCGCGCGGCGTGAGGTTCTTGAAACAGAATTCCGATAGCAATACAGTGTGATGTTCGAGGATCCTCGATCCACTTGAGCGATTGGCTCAGTTCGTGGAGGACCAGATGTCCGGACCGCGCCTCAGTATCCTAGCTCCTACTTATAACCGCGCTCATATGCTTCCCAGGTTCCTGGAGAGTATTCGAGTCGTCACTTCGGATGCGGAAGTGCTGATCGTGGACAACGCCTCGACCGATGAGACCGCCGGTGTCGTCAAGAGGTTCGAGGAGCAAGACCGCCGAATTCGCTACATTCGGAACCCTGAAAACATCGGTGTTATCGCCAACTACAATCGAGCAATGCAGTTGGCCACAGGCGACTATATCTGCTGTATGGGCGATGACGATATCGTATTGCCCGGGAACTTTGAACGTAAGCTTGCCTTGCTGGACGCCAACCCACGGACAGGTCTCGTCTACTCCCTCTGGAACAGAATGGACGACGCGGGACGCGATCTGGGAGTCTGTTTCTGGCCCGGCCTCGTCAAGCACTCCTACATCGGTGGGCGAAGCGAATTCCTGGACCTCCTTCCCGCGTGTTACATTCACCTGCAATCCGTGGTCTTTCGCCGCACGTTGTTCGACGAATTCGGGGGAGCCGACCTCAATCCTGTAATCACTGCCGGGCAAGATTGGGACTTGCTGCTCCGCTGGATTAACCAGGCCGAGACGGCATTCATCGCCGAGCCATTGGTGAGCGTTGGCGTTCATGCTCAGAGCCAGACGGAGGCCGTGTGCCGAAGCAGCGGACACTTCGCCCGTGGACGGATCGCGATCTGGCGCAAGTGGCTGGTTGACGTAGACCGTCCGCCCGTGCTCGACGAGACCAGGTGGCTCCGCATGCGGGACGCGTTCATTCCCGATTTGCATTACGAGTTCGGAAACGATACAAACCGGATTGAAGGGTTTTTGTGTGAGCTGGCGGATCTTCGCCGCCTTAGCGAACGCAAGATCGCGCAGCACTTTGAGCGTTCGGCCGGGACGGCAAGCGGCAGCGCGGTCGGAAGCAGGTTTCCGATGCCCCTGGTTTGGCACGCTCCAGTCCGAGATCCCAGTGGATACGCCGATGAGGCACGCCATTTCCTGTTTGCCCTCGACCGCGCATCAGCGCCGCTCGCAGCGCGGGAGCTTCGCTGGAACGATCGCGTTGTCCAGCTGCCTGCGGATCGCGAACGTGCGCTCTCTCGACTTCTCTCTTCACCTGTGCCGGCGAATGCCGCACACGTGTGGCACATCCTTGCGCCGCACTTTCAGAGAGAGTCCACGGCCGCGGTAAATATCGGCCGCACCATGTTCGAAACGGATCGCCTTCCCGATGGGTGGGCGGACGCATGCAATCGGATGGACGCGGTTTGGGTGCCGACAGAGTTCAATCGCGACACGTTCTTGCGCGCCGGAGTTGCACCGGAGAGACTCAGCGTCGTTCCAGGCGCTCTTGACGTAACCCCGTTTGACCCGTCGGCAACCCCACTTAGGATCAACGGAGCGCGTGGGTTCAACTTTCTGTCAATCTTCGATTGGAGCCTGCGAAAGGGCTGGGACGTCCTGATTCGCGCCTTCGTCGATGAGTTTAGAGCGGACGAGGATGTGGCGCTCCTATTCAAGATTCACTCGTCTCTCGGAGAATCGATGGATAAGATCGTCCGATGCGTTGAGGAGTTCCTCATCAACACACTCGGTCGTGATCCGAGCCACATACCCGACATCGTGTTCCAGGATATCAACGTTCCGGATGCACGGATGCCCAACCTTTATCGCGCCGCCGACTGTTACGTGATGCCGACTCGGGGCGAAGGGTGGGGCAGGCCATTCATGGAGGCGATGGCGATGGGGCTAACCGTGATCGGAACGGGCTGGAGCGGTCAGACGGCGTTTATGAATTCTCAGAACAGCATGTCCATCGACTTCACGCTGGTAGACGTACCGGAACCGGCATGGCGCCAGATCCCCACCTATCGAGGTCACCGATGGGCCGAGCCGAGCTGCACGCATCTACGTCAGCTTCTTCGGCGAGCATTCGAGGATCGGTCCGAAGGTAGGCTGCTCGGCGAGCGAGCCCGCCATGATATCGCTGAGAAGTTCAGCTATGAGAAGGCTGCTGCCTGCATTGCCCTACAGTTAGAGTGCTTTCACTAACTCGATCGCAGGTGCTCGCCGTCCGCGAGAAGGCTCGTGAGGAGAGGTGTCTTACTATGAATATTGGCCTGGATTGCAAACTAGCAGATCGCGAGCGCAGAGAAGCGATATTTCGCGGTGATCTATTGCTGCATTCACGGCGAGCGGGAATGAGTGATCTCTGCTCGTACGCTCGCTGTATGATCGAAGAGGGTTTTGGAGACGATCCCGAGCGCGCCCAGGAGCAGCAGCGGGTCGCCGACTTCGTCGCGATCGCGGGTCCCTTGAAGTCTCGATTCACAAATGACGCCGTAACCAGACAGCTAGTCCGCGCGATTCTGGAGGAGTTCGCCTGCGACCTCAGCCAGACCTACTTCGACGTTCCGAGACTGCGCGTCGTAACATCCAACGGCTATCTGACCTCCGGCGTAGGATACGCTTACAGACCGCACAGGGACACATGGTATTCAAGCCCGCAATGCCAGGTCAACTGGTGGGCTCCAGTGTTTGCCCTCTCTGAAGCACGCTCGCTGGCTCTCTTTCCACGTCTGTTCGACCGGCCGGTCGAAAACACGTCGGGCGAGTTCGACTATTCGGAATGGTGTCGAATCGGCCGGAACCAGGCGTTGAACCAGGGGACGGTCGATACTCGCAAACATCCTTTGCCATCCGGACCTCTGGAGCATTCTGAAGAGCTTCGCGTCACGATGGGGGCCGGCGAGTCGCTCCTGTTTTCCGGCGCACACCTGCACGCAACCGTACCAAACACGTCGGGACTTACGCGGTTCAGTCTTGATTTCCGCACCGTTAATCTCGAGGACCTGGCAGCCGGCGCGGGCGCGCCAAATGTCGACTGCGGCGCAAGAGGCACAACGCTCGGCGACTTTCTCCGCGCCGAGGACTTCACTCCAATGCCCGAGCGCTGGGCACAGGCCGGTCTCCGGAGGGCTGCATGACTCCAGCAGTCGATATATCACCGACCATGCACGATCCGCGAACACAGGCGGCCGGCGACTACTCTTTCCGTGAAAGGCTTGAAAGGTACTTCACCGAAAGCCCGGGTACGAACACGGAGAAGTTGGAGAACTTCACCAAGTACGTCCCGCGACAGAACCTAGCCAGGTTCATGGCACGCTACGAGATCTTCAAACTGATCCAGCAGGTACAGGGCTCCATCGTGGAGTGCGGGGTCCTATTCGGCGGCGGTCTGATGGCCTTTGCCCAGCTGAGCGCCATTCTTGAACCCTATAACTTTCAGCGCCGGATAGTTGGATTCGACACGTTTAGCGGGTTCCCGGAAATTTCGCGCGAGGACACTCTCGGCCTCCCGCATCGAAAGTCCGCGCATCTGAAGAGAGGCGGATTTGCCGTCCCGTGCGCATACGAAGATCTGATGCAGGCGGTTGAGCTATTCGACCATAATCGATTTCTCAATCACTTCCCGAAGGTACACGTCGTGAAGGGCGACTTTTCCTTAACCAGCGCCCAGTTTCTGGAAGACCATCCTCATCTCGTGGTCAGCTGCCTCTATCTCGATTTTGACATCTACGCGCCGACTCGTGTCGCGCTGGAGAGGTTCTATCCGAGGATACCGAAGGGCGGAGTCGTCGTTTTCGACGAACTGAACGAGGAGGCATTTCCCGGAGAAACCGCCGCGGTGATGGAGGTCCTAGACCTCAACAGGACACGCGTTCGACGCTTCGAATTCGAACCTCGCATCTCCTACGCAGTCGTCGGCGAGTAGAAATGGAGTTCCCATGCGAGTTGTAATCGCGCCCTTCAACCGAATGAACGATAGAACTCTCACGGATGTGCGAGAGGCCGGACATGAGGTTCGCTGTACGGGGCAAGACTGGCTATCATATCCCGCGATCGCAGCACAGTATCCAAGGGGATGGCATCCGGACGTCTTCATCTTCTGGAGTCCGGAATACAATCCAGTGCCTCGCGGTCTTGACTGCGCGCCCTGTTTCAAAGTCGGAGTCGTCGGCGATTGGAACCTGGGCGGTCAGGCGGTACAGCAGATCGGCGGCGCCTTCGATCTACTGTTTGCCGACGCCAACGGCGCCGACCGGCTGCGAAATCTTGGTTTTCCGCGCGTCGAGTCAACGCCTTTGTGGTCCTTTGATCCGGATCTTCATCGGCGCCTACCTGAGCTCGATCGGGATATCGACATCCTGCTCATCGGTAATTTCAATCACGAGGTCCAGCGTGACCGCGCTTGGTGGCTCGGTCGTGTCGCCCGGCTGTCCGCTCGGTATAAGGTATGCCTTACTTCAGGCATCCATGGTGAGGACTATACTCACCTGATGAATCGGGCCAAGATCGTCTTCAATCGTAGTATTCGGGGCGAGATCAACATGCGCTGCTATGAGGCTTCCGCCTGTGGCGCCCTGCTGTTCTATGAGCGGGAGAACACGGAGATCCGGACGCTATACACGGATCGACAGGAGTGCGTCCTGTACGGCGAAGACGACCTCGAGCAGTTGCTCGACTACTACCTGGCGAATGACCGAGAACGTGAAGCGATTTCCGAGGCAGCGGCGCGTCGCGTTCAGACGGAGACTCCGTCCTTGCACGTACTGGCAATGTTTGAATGCATCGAGCGCCGACGAAGCGCTGTTGCAGGCGGGCATGGCGTCTCGTTGAACCTTGCCTTCACTTCCCTGTCAAGTCCCGAAAAGGAGCTGCGTCTGGCGCGCCAGTGGCTGCTGACCGCCGATTTGAACGCGCACAATGCAGCAGAGTCCGCACTGCGACGAGCTGAACAGTCGGGAGCGGCGCCGGCTGTGATCGCTCGACTCCGGGGATACTACCACGCACAGATTGGACAGTATCGAAGCGGCCCAGACCGCGATTCGGCCTGGAGCGCGGCACTGATCCATTTGCGAGCATCGATCGAGCTGGAGCCGGACTCCGTCGCGGGACGGCTAAACCTCGCGTCACTGTTATCGGAGACCGGATCTCATACCGACGCCGAACAGCAAGTTCTCGCTGCGTATGACTTGCTTTCCCGGCCGGGAGCGGCTCCCGGGCCGCCTTCCGAGCTGTACTGGCCGTGTCGCTTTTCCGCCTTTGGCGTCGAATATGACAAAGTCGAGATGGCGCATCAGCACGGATCGTCGCAATGGTCGGAAGCTATGTTGCGGCTGCTTCGTTGGCGTACGTCCGACCTTCTCTGCCGGTTCGCTTCCAGTAATGGGCGGTTCCTGGAAGCCGAGCGTTTTGGTACGGCTGCATGTGAGCTTATTCCGGACATCTCCTCGACGCAGTTCCAACTAGCTCGCGCGCTGAACTCCCTCGGGTGCCTGAACGAGGCCGAGTTCAGATACAGGGCCGCGCTCGATCTCGATCCATTCCTTATCGAGGCGCACGTTGGCCTGGCGCAGCTTCTCCTGGACCGAGATCGACCCGAGGACGCTCTAACCGTCTTGAACGACTGGGCTGCCATTATCGCCGGGTGTCCGCCATACGAGTCTGCACTCGATGAATGCGATCGGCTTCGATCTATCGCGCGGCAAGAGTGCAGCCGTGTCAGGGGAAGCGACGTCCAGCGTCTCAGGCTTCTTGCCTTTCCGTCATGGGAATCTACAGCTCAATGGCAGAACTTGATCCATGCCTTTGTGAGGCGGCCGGAGTCCGCGCCCGCCCTGTTGATGCTGTGGGCTGACCCCGCGGCAGGCGAGCCGGAGTATCTGATGCGACGTGTCGCCAGCTATTTGACCGCGGATCTGAATCTCGAGCCGCCGGCTTTCCCTGACATAACGATCGTAAGCCAGTCGTTCGCTCCGCAGGACCGCTGGAAGCTGCTTCACGCAGCCGACGCAATCATAGACGCAGGTCCAATTGCAGGCGAGTTCCGAGACGTAATGGCAGCCAGCGGTTTGCGCGCGTTGTCTATTGATGAGATGCACCGCTTGGCAGCATGACAAGGAGGTCCCCATGCCGTTACAGATCGCCGCACGGAAGCCAGAAGTCCACTGGAGCGGATCATTCTTCGCGCACCACAGCCTTGCGCTTGTCAACCGCGAGCTGACACTCGCGCTTCTCAAAGATACCGCGTTTGCCGCAGAGTTCGATCTTAGTCTGCATGAGGTCGCGGTGCGTGGATTTTCACCCGGTGACGATCCTCGATTGGCGCCGCTGATCGGATGCCTCGACAGCGAATTTACGGATCCTAGTGTGACAGTGCGCCATGCATGGCCGCCCAACTTCAGGCCCGCATCGACAGGCAAACTTATTCTGTGTCAGCCATGGGAGTTTGGATCGATTCCTCGCGACTGGGTGGCGGAGATCGGCCGCACTGTTGACGAGGTGTGGGCATATACCTCTTCCGTACGCCAGGCATATATTGAGAGCGGCGTGCCGCCAGAGAAGGTCCAGGTCATTCCTCTCGGAATCGACCCGAGCCGGTTCCATCCGGGCGTCAGACCATTCGACTTTACGCATCATCGCCAGACACGTCAGGTGGCTTCTACAGACTACAAATTTCTATTTGTGGGCGGCACAATCCCGCGCAAAGGCATCGAGGTGCTGCTCGACGCGTTCGACAGATCGTTTTGCGGTCTCGATCCAGTCACTTTGATCATCAAGGACTTCGGAGCCGACAGCTTCTACGCAAACCAGGGTGCCGGACTGCTCATTCGCGCTCTGCAGGCTAAGCCCGGAGGAGCGAAACTCGTCTATATAACAGACGACCTATCGGAGCGGGAGCTCGCCGAGCTCTATTCCGGTTGTGACTGTGTGGTCCAGCCATACCGTGGAGAGGGATACGGACTTCCGATCGCCGAGGCGATGGCGTGCGGCAAGCCGACGATCGTTACCGGTGCGGGCGCGGCGATGGACTTCGCGAACGAGGAGAATGCATATCTGATTCCAGCGACCCGTCAGTATCTGCAGCAGACCCAGATTAGCGGCATGGAGCTGGTTTCCAGGCCCTACTGGTTTGAGCCGGACCGGGACGCGCTGCGGACCCTGCTGCGGCAAGTGGTCGACAATCGCGCCGAGGCAAAGGCTCGCGGCGAGCAGGCCGCCAGGGATATGGTCGTGCAGCATACCTGGGCCCATGCGGCATCCCGTGCGACGCCCAGACTCGCCGAACTGGCACACGGCCATCGCACGGCGATGTTCACCAGCTACTCACTGCCGATGGGTCTGGCAAACTTCGGTCTCTCGGCCCTCAATGGCGTCGAGCTGCCGCGTGAACTCCAGTTGGCCCACTATGAGGACCGGAAGCAGACAGGCTTAAGCCAGGCACGCTCCAGCGACTGGTCTATCGCTGCCGTCAGCCTCGAGGAGTGCCTTCGCGAGCGTCCGGACGATTGGGAGACGCTTAACGCGCTTGCGATCACGCGGTTCCGCATGGGTGACCGCGAATCCGCGCTCGGACTTCTGAGGCGCGCGCTCGCCGAGGCCGAAGATACACGAGATCTGGACCATAATCTGGCGTTTGTCCTCCTTGCGTCGGACGGACCGGAGGAGATCATCGAGGCCGTTGAGCATGCGGAAAGAGCCTACCGGCGCTCGCCGGCGAATCCGGACATCCGCCGCACACTCGAGCGCGGCCGGCATGCGGCGTTGGGAGCCGCGCGCCGGATCATGCGTTCGGGATCCTTCGCGGACCGTGGGGCCGCGCGACGAGATCCGACATATCGAGCGCTGATGGACTGCTTCAGGCGAGCTACCAATGCCATTGCGGATCCACTACCATCATCGGATCTTCCCTGTAGTTTTGGCGGGGAGGAGAATCCCGCCAAACGCACGAGAATATCGCTGGTGATGATCGTCAAGAATGAGGAGCGATTCCTTCCAAAGTGTCTGACCAGCGCTCGCGAGGTCGTCGACGAGATCGTAATCGTGGACACTGGCTCGACGGATGCAACAATGGCGATTGCTCTTCAGTTCGGCGCGAAGGTGATTCCCCACACGTGGTCGGACGACTTCTCCGAGGCTCGAAATATCGCGCTTGCTCATGCGACGGGTGATTGGGCGTTGTGGCTCGACGCCGACGAGGAGATTGAGGCGAGTTCCGGGCCGGCTTTCAGGGCCGCGGCGGAGTCGGCTGCTCCAGACGTCGGCGGCTTCATGGTTCGCTTTCGAAATTGGCTCCAGTCCACGACCGTTCAGGAAGATTCCGACATGGCGGTGCATCATGCGTGCCGGCTCTTCCGTCTGGTCCCTGGCGTTCGCTTCGAGGGGCGCATTCACGAGCAGAACCTGCGCTCCCTCCAGAATCTCGGTTACCGGTACGAGTACACTCCTGGACTTACACTCGATCACTTCGGGTACGCCTCCGAGATCATGACGACTCGCAACAAGCACGAGCGATTCATCCGCATGCTTACTCGCGAGGTCGAGGAGTGTCCGGATCCAAGCCTGCGACAATTTCATCTGTTCAATTTAGGGAACGCCTATTTCACACTCGGTGATATGGAGAACGCCGTCATCTATCTGCGTCTTGCCGCGGCGCAGCCGGACCTAAAGGAGGAGTTTACGGCTTCGCTTTTCACGGAACTGGCGACTGCGCTTCAGCAGCTTGGGCGGCCACAAGAGGGCCTCGACGTATGCCGCGAGGCGGCCTCTATCGGCCTGTGTCAATCCGGCGTGGAGTTTGCCCGAGGCTACTGCCTTCTTCATCTGCTGCGATACGAGGGGGCGGAGAAGGCATTTCGGAGCGCGCTGCAGTTCGGAGCATCCGATGCTCCATTGTCCCAGACCGGGGATCGAGGCACATCCAGTTACAAGGCCAGGTACGGCCTGGCGCTCGCCCTGCTCGGGCAGGATCGGTATGACGAGGCCCTTCCGGAGTGCGCCGAAGCTCTTACTTACCAGCCGGGGTTCGTGGACGCCCGCTACCTTGAGGCGGTGCTATTGCTGCGCCTCAAGAGACGCGAGGAGGCGAAACAATCGCTTGAGGCCGTGCTCGATCGGTTGCCGAACCATCCGGAGGCTCGCAAGGAGCTTGCAAGGCTGATTTTCGAACTGGGCGAGTATGGCGACGCGAGACCGCACCTTGAGGCGGCGGTCCGTGCCGAGCCCGACTCGATAGAACTAAATGCGCAGTTGGCGGACTGCTACGAACGCTGCGGCGCCACGTCAGCCGCCCGTGCTGTTTACGACCGACTGCGCCTCCTTGCACCGGGGTCCGCGGAGGCCCGCGTCAACCTGGGCAGGATGCTGGCGATCGAAGGAGCGCACGCGGAGGCGCTGGAATCCTTTACCACCGCCATCCGGCTGGACGGCGCCTACGGAAACGCATACTTTAACGCCGGCGACCTGCTTTATCGATTGGGGGAGTTCGATCGAGCTGCCGAGACCTATGCCGCAGGTCTACAGGTGGATCCCGACCAGCCATCCGGCTTCTTCGTGCTGGGCAACAGCCTGTTTCGTACCGGCCGCAACGCGGAGGCCGCGGTCTCTTATCGTCAGGAGTTGATCCAGAATCCGGACCATCTACAGGCGAAGAACAATCTCGAGCTCGTGGAAGACCTCATGGCGGTAGGTCGGGCTGCCTGACGTGCCGATGAGTGTGCCGTCATGACCGAATCTGCGACCTGACCGGATTGGCCCTGTTTAAGCCCAAGTGAATTGTCGTTTTGGCTCTGCCACCGAGCCATCGGACCCCTAATCATTACCGGGAATTGATCCGAAAATAGTTGTGGCGACCAATCGCGAAATGCATACGCATCGTCGCTTGAGGATCGCAAAGTTCGACCGGTAGGTCGAGCACGCACCCATTGGGAATGGCCGTGCCGGTAGGATGCCGGCAGACTTCGGACGCTGTTCAGGGTCGATTACCTTTCAAGCAGTACGGCTTGGATTGGACGGACCCCGAGAGCAGCATCCGCGGACGGTCAAATCACGGAGGAGAATACGCGCATGGGATTGCAGATCAACACGAACGTCACCGCTCTGAACGCGCTCCAGAACCTGCAGAACGTCAACGTATCCGTCAGCAGTAGTATCGAAAAGCTTTCCAGCGGCCTTCGTATCAACACAGCAGCCGATGATCCGGCTGGACTGATCATCTCAGAGGGTCTTCGGGCGCAGATCGACGGTTTGCACCAGGCCATTTCTAACAGTCAGGATGCGGGTAACGTCATCAAGACTGCCGAAGGGGCGCTGAGCACCGTAAACGACCTACTCCGCAACGTTCGTACTCTCGCTGTACATGCCGCCAACACCGGTGTCAACGATCAGGTGGCCGTGCAGGCGGACCAGACGCAGATTGCCTCCGCTCTCTCCAGCATCGAACGGATTGCCGAGCAGACACAGTTTGGGAACAAGCGACTGCTTGACGGCACGTCGGGAATCACCGCCTCCGTCGTCGATACTCGCAATGTGGCGGGCGCATCGATCGGCGGGACCTTCGGCGGCAGCTCCACGCAGACCGGTCCCGTTACCATTACGGTGAACAACGCAGCGACGCGCGCCTTTACCGTTGGATCCGCGACCTATGCATCGATCAATGCGAGCATCTCGACAGTCAACGGTACGACAATCGGTTCGGGCGGCACCGTGGTGCTCAATGGACAGTCGATCGTCGTCAGCGGTTCTGATTCGGTCCAGACGCTCATCAACAAGATCAACAATACCTCGGGTACGACCGGCGTCTCAGCCAACTTCACATTCGGAAACGGTTCCGGATCTGTCGTGCTGACTCAACAGAACTATGGCGGTAACTTCGCGATCAACGAATCCGAGAGCCAGAACCTAATTCTCTCTGGTGCCACGACCGGCGTCACAGCCGCGGGACTTAACGCGACGGTAACGGTTCAGGCGCAGACTCTTGTGAACAACGTCATAACGACCACTTCAGCGGTGTTCTCAGGTGGCCGGGCGTCGAGTGACAGTGGGCTGAGAGTTACGGATACCTACGGAAACTCCATTCTGCTTACGGAGGCTGGTAACAGCACGGCGACCACGAACGATGGGGCCCTCAGTGTCAACGCCGGGTCGGTGCAGTTCCAGGTTGGAGCCAACTCCGGGCAGACAGTTAGCACCAGCCTTGGAAACATCCGAACGAGCAACCTCGGGAATACGAGCGTCGCCGGTACCAATCTATCGCTCATCGACGTTACGTCGGCGACAGGCGCCAACAACGCGATCCAGATTGCCGACGAATCGATTGCGCAGATCTCTCAGCTGCGAGCAAACCTGGGCGCATTCCAAAAGAATACGCTGGATAGCACGATACAGTACCTGGGCGTTGGCGTCCTTAACCTGCAGGCTTCGGAAAGCCAGATCCGGGACACGAACGTGGCAACCGAGGTGGTCAACCTGACAAAGAACCAGATCATCCAGCAGGCAGCTACTTCAGTACTCGCACAGGCCAACTCAGCTCCCCAGCAGGTGCTCGCCCTCCTGAGATAGTGGAAAGCACCGATAATCCAACTCAACGGCCACGGCAAAGTCGCCTGGCTTAGCGGAGCCTAGGCGGGAGCGGGCAAACAGCCGCTCCCGCCGTACTTCCGGTACGATCTGTGCAACTGGGCGCAGTAAGTGGAACCGGCAGATTAGCGGGGATGCGAACTCATGAGCGTTTCAGGAATCAATTTTTCAGGTCTCGCTTCAGGAATCGATAGCGACAGCATCATTCAGGCAACGCTCAAAGCCGATCGGGCACCCGAGACGGTATGGAAGAACACGATCTCCAACCTCCGGTCGCAACAGACCGCGTACAATGCGATCAGCGCTCAACTGCTAGGTCTGCAGTCTGCCGCGCAGTCGATCGACGGTCTGAGATCTTTTGATCTCGTAACGGCGACAAGCAGCGATACCGACGTAGCCACGGTGACGGCGGCGACGGGCGCTCAGAGCGGCACGCACTCGTTGACGGTCAATAACGTTGCGCAGGCGCAGAAGGTGGGCAGCGTCGCCCAACCGAGCCAGACCGCACCTCTCGGTTTCACGGGCCAGATCGTTATCAACGGCAAGGCGATCAACGTCAGCGCGGGCGACAGCCTCCAGGTGCTCGCAGGCAACATCAATGCCGCCCAGGTTGGCGTGAACGCTTCTATCATCTCTCCGGCGCCAGGTCAGTACACGCTGACCCTGGGCAGTACAAATTCCGGGCTTCAAGGCCAGTTCAGCATCTCCGATTCCGCTGGCGGCGCGTTCCTGAGCTCCACGCTGCGTCTGTTCGGATCGGGGACTTCCATCCGGCACGTCGTAAATGGCTCTGGCGCCGGGTCCGACCTGTTTGCCGACAGCGCAACGAGCGTCGCAACGCTTGAGGGCCTGACCGCGATCCCACCGACCCAGAGCACCGTATCTATCACAAGCGGCGGCGCCACTCGGAGTGTATCGATCGACCTGAGCAAATCGTTGAGTGGAATCGCATCGGACATAAACGCTGTGTTCGGCTCCAGTGTCGCCTCGGTGGCATCGGTCACGGATCCTATCGGCGGCGGAACAAAGCAGCAGCTGCAGCTGAGCGGAGTGACCGGAGCGGGCAGTCTTGTCGACAGCAACGACGTGTTGGCCAATCTCGGCATAGTACAGAACAACTACGCGGCCGGCACTCAGCTTCAGGCCGCTCGGGACGCCTCGTTCACCATCGACGGGCTGGCGGGCACACGACCAAGCAATACACTTTCTGACGTAATCTCGGGCGTATCGATCTCGCTTCTGAAGGACGGCACGTCCGGGACGCCGGCTTCAACAACTCTCGCCGTTGGCTCCGACACCGCAACCATCAAGTCCAACATTGCAGCCTTTGTCAAGAGCTTTAACGATACGATCGACCTCGTCAGCAGCTTCTCTCAATTCGATCCATCCACCGGCCGGACAGGCATCCTGTTCAGCGATTCAACCACTTCGAGCCTCGTCGATTCTCTCGTTTCTGGCATAACGGACCAGGTCCAGGGACTGCCAAACAGCCTGAGCCTGATATCCCAGGCGGGCATTACGCTCGACCAGACCAATCATTTGAACATAGACGACGACGCGTTGAGCAAGGCGCTTACAGGGAATCTCCAGGGAGTAGCAAAGCTGTTCCGAGCTGCAGGCGCTGCAAGCGATCCCTCGGTAGAATTTGTCTCTGGGACTGGAGATACCAGGCCCAGCGGAACCGCAGGATATTCGGTATCGATCACCCAGCCGGCGCAGCAGGCCGTTATATCGGCTGGAAGCTCGCTTACAACCACGCTTGGGCAGGATGAAAACCTGACGTTTACGGGCACGCTGCTGGGCACTCTTGCCGGTGGAGCGGGAGGTCACAGCGTTACGCTGCATCTAGGCAGTTCGCTATCTGACATCGTGTCCCAGATCAATGGCGATACGACGCTAAGTCCGATACTTTCGGCCTCGATCGTCAACAATAACTTGACCTTCACATCGAAGTCTTACGGCTCGCTCGCCGACCTAGCAGTCGTCTCCGACACCGCCACCGGAACGGCGAATAGCGCAGGTATTGGGACGACGTTGATTGACGTTCACGGGCGTGATGTGGCCGGCACGATCAACGGTGAGGCGGCCACGGGTTCCGGCCAGTTTCTAACCGGTTCGCAGCGAGGAGCCAATGGCGGCTCGAACGGATCTGCCCTGGGCCTGCAGATCCGCGTCACCGCGACGAGCGCGGGATCATACGGCTCGATCGCGTACACCAGCGGAGTTGCCGAAGGCGCTAAGAATTTCGTAAACACACAGACGGATGGGTTTACCGGATCTCTAACGACCGGGGTCAAGGGGTTCCAAACGGCAATCGACGATAATAACAGCAATATCGCGGACCTTGAGTCCCGGCTGACGACGGAAGAGGCAAATCTGCGTCAGCAGTATGCGACCCTCGAGTCGACGATTTCTCAGATCAAATCGACCAGTTCGAGCCTCCTCCAGATAGGAACGAGCACCTCAGGACGTTAAGCCTGAACCGTCCGGGTTTCCAGGTCACTACGGACGCGAGATCCGGTTGGCGGCACTGAGCCGATCTCGCAAACACGGAATACATCGACACAACGGGGGCGAGATTGTCAACTCACTCGGAGCCCCGGAACGGCACTGCTCAGAAAGTCGTCCCGGGTTTGTCAGGAAGCGGAGCGATGTTGTCGCAGACTGCTCAGCGCGGAGCGATGCTGCGGTATCAGCGTGCGCAGGTCGAATCCGCGAGTCCAATAGGCCTGATTGTCTTGCTCTACGATGGAGCGATCCGATTCTGCAGTCTTGCCGGTGGAGCGATGCGTGCTCGGAATATCGAGGCGCAGAACACCAACTTGATCAAAGCGCAACGCATTGTCGGCGAACTGCTTGGTTCGCTAAACCGCACCGGCGGGGGCGAGGTCGCTGTTAACCTCTCGCGAATCTACACCCACCTGTTTGAACAGCTCGTTCGTGCCAATCTATATGACAATACAGAGTCGCTTGATCATGTGATCATGGTGTTGACCGAGATGCGCGCGAGCTGGGCTGAAATCGACCGGACGGCTCGTTCCGATCGGCGAGCGGCCGAGGTGGCACAGCCAACGCCGCCTGGGAGAGTTCCGGCAGCAGGCGCCGCCGCGGGAACTGGCCAAAACTCCGCCCATCATCCGCCGAATGATGTCTCGACGGCATTGGTGTCCGGGGCAAGCGGTGCGCTCCAGGCTACGTCTCGATTGGGAGATCGCCTTGCATAACCTATCCAGTCCGGCGGACACGGACGGCCGGAAACGTCGAGCTGCCCAGACCTCTGCAGCCCTGCAGCCTCTCATTCGGTTGCGACAGATTGCGGAAGAGCTGCGAAGTGCGGTGCAGCAGGAGAGGCACGAAGTGATCATGGCTGCGGCGGCTCTGCTTGGCCCGACCGTGGAACAGTGTGGCCGTATGATGGACGACTCCGTCATTAGGAGCTTGGAAGCGGAAGAGCTTACAGTTCAGATCAGGGCGATGCTTTCGGAGAGTGAACTGTTGCTGATGAGGTCGATGCAGCGAATGTCGACCGAGATGAAGCGTATCAGGATAGGCAAGCAGTCCCTTGCGCTCGTACGCGGTAGGCGCTTAGCGAAGACGCAGGCAAGCCGTATGCCTCCGCTCCGCTTGCGATAGTCGTTTAAGGTTTCCCAAGCCGGACCATAAGAATAAGCCTTGCAGGTTCTTAGACAACAGAGCAGGCCGCCCCGGCCTGCTCTGTTTTGGTACGTGCGCCGGTCCCGTGACCGACTTTGGCCCGACAGCCTGCCGGTTGTTACCGTATCGGGGCTAGAACAGGAGGTCAGAAGGCAGGCCGTCCGGGTACAGCCCACCAAATGTCGGGTCCGGGTATTTTGTCAACTTTCGGTCGGGAACCCGTTGAGAGTTCAAGGTGTAGATGGGTGCGAATCGTTTCAGGTCGAGTGGCGGCTCTTGGAACCAGGCTGCCAGATCGATCTTGACCGCCTCCGTTTTGAACACAGGCGGCAACGGAGGTTCGGAGCCTCCCGGGAACGGAGTCGGCGGCAGCGAGAATACGCCTCCTGAGTCCGAACCCGGAGGG
>JBBQVV010000094.1:0-18254 GCA_038211235.1 Chthonomonadales bacterium
GCCATTTGATCGGAATGCGCTCGGCGCGATCGAAAAGGGACTGTTGAAGTCGGACGTAGGCATTACTCCCAACAACGATGGGAACAGTATCCGCCTCAACATCCCGGCGCTGAACGAAGAACGTCGTAAGGATCTGATCAAACAGGTTCACCAGAAAGCCGAGACGGGGCGAGTATCGGTGCGAACCATTCGTCACGATGCGGTAAAGAGACTTCAGGCTCAGAAAAAGGACAAAGAGAGCCCGATCTCCGAGAACGAAGAGAAGCGCGCGGTGGACCAGGTTCAGAAGCTTGTTGATAAGTACGTGGTGGAGGTCGATCACCTCACCAAGGCTAAAGAAGCCGAGCTAATGGAAGTCTGAACAGCGCCCATGTCATCTACGCGCCTTTGTGCGGAACGGGCCGGTCTCGACCCGCAGCGAATACCACTCCACGTCGCCATCATCATGGACGGCAACGGGCGGTGGGCGCGAGCGAGGGGCAAGGACCGGCTTTTTGGTCACGATCACGGCTACAGGACGCTGAAGAATATCGTCTATGCGGCGGATGAGCTCGGCGTGCGATACCTGACCGTGTACGGGTTCTCCTCGGAGAACTGGCGACGGCCCGCATCGGAAGTGGGCGGACTGATGGAGTTGATGCTCTCCGCGATGAGAGCCGAGATCGAAGAGCTCATCGCTAACCGGATCCGGGTGCGCGTCTCCGGTCGATTGAATGAACTTCCGACCGCGCTCCGGCAGGAGTTTGTCGGCGCGATGGCGCGCACGGCCGACTTTGAGCGGATGACCTTCAACCTTGCGATCAACTACGGAGGCAGGGCAGAGGTCGTGGACGCCGTTCGCGCCCTCGCGGAGAAGGTGAGTAATGGCATCCTTCTGCCCGGCGAAATCGACGACGACTCGATCGCCGCTCACCTCTATTCTCCCGACATTCCGGACCCCGACCTGCTTATACGGACCGCGGGCGAGCTTCGCCTCTCCAATTTTCTCCTCTGGGAGACCGCCTACAGCGAGATATATGTCACGCCTACGTGTTGGCCGGACTTCGATCGGGATCAACTCATCGCAGCGCTTGCAGACTACCAGAAGCGCATTCGCCGCTTCGGCGCGATCGTGGAGTAGCATTGAAGAAACGACTAGTGATCCTGGGCTCCACGGGATCGATCGGTACGCAGGCGCTCGATATCATTCGACGGATGCCCGGTCGATTCGAGGTTGTGGGCCTCGCCGCCAATAATAATGCAGCGCTGCTCGCAAAGCAGGCTATTGAGTTCGACGTTCCGAACATTTCGATAGGAGCGGAAGAGCAGGCGCAAGCCCTCCGGGGTCAGGTAGGGAACTCCACGGTTATGTGCGGCGTCGAAGGGATGTGTGAGCTAGCCTCGCGGCCCGAAGTCGATCTTGTCGTCGTTGCGGTTGCGGGAGCGATCGGGATTGCCCCCACGCATTCCGCGCTGAACTATGGCAAGAGTGTCGCACTTGCTAGCAAAGAGGTACTGGTCGCCGCGGGCGAGCCGACGATGCGCCTCGCGCGCGAACGGAATGCGGCCATCCTGCCCATCGACAGCGAGCACTCGGCAATCTTTCAGTGCCTCCAGGCAGCTCCGAGCGCGACGATGGGAAGGTCCCTCGAACGGATTATTCTCACCGCGTCCGGAGGACCCTTTCGGACGACGCCGCGACAGTCTCTTCAGCACGTAACGCCGGAACAGGCGCTCAAGCATCCCACCTGGAATATGGGCGGACTTGTGACCATTAACTCGGCTACGCTGATGAACAAGGCGCTGGAGTCGATCGAGGCGAAGTGGCTGTTCGATGTGGCGATGGACGAGGTCGAGGTGGTCATCCATCCCCAGTCAATCGTCCACTCGATGGTTCGGTTTCGAGACGGATCGACGCTCGCGCAGCTAGGGCTGCCCGACATGCGCCTTCCTATCCAGTATGCGCTCGTCTATCCTGAGCGAGTCGACACCGGTTTCCCGCGAATGGAGTTGAAAGACTACGCTAACCTGACGTTTGAAGCGCCCGACGAGGAGAAGTTTCCATCGCTGGGTATCGCGAGGAGCGCGATCTCGGCTGGCGGCACGATGGCCGCCGTCATGAACGCCGCAAACGAGGCCGCGGTCGCGCTGTTTATCAACGGTCGAATACCGTATCTGGACATTATGTGCCGTGTCGAGCGAGCCATGGAGCGCCACGCCGTTTCGGAGCCATCGATACCGGCAATCCTGGATGCCGACGCGTGGGCGCGCCGGTTCGTCGTCGAGGATGGTTCGTGAGTCCTGGCGCCGGCAAGAATCGAATGATACAATAGATTGAGAGACTGGCTGGCCAACGTATAGTACGGCCCATCAGAATTTTGAATGGTAAGTAGGGTTTGTGGCTCTGGATAGAGAGGCTGCCGGATGGATATGATCATAACCGTGCTGAATCTGCTGGCGGTTCTGAGCGCGCTAGTGATCGCGCACGAGCTGGGCCACTTTCTGGTCGCAAAGTGGTGCGGCATGCACGTCGAGGACTTCTCGCTATTCTTCGGGCCGCGCCTCGTGCGGATCGGCAAGTTTAACGGTACGGAGTACAACATTAGGTCCATCCCCCTGGGCGGATTCGTAAAGATCGCCGGAATGGAGCCGGACGATCTGGTTCTGGGAGCTGCCGTAATTCGACCCTCGCTTGCTCACGGCAAGCCGGTGGTGATGCACGGTCTCTCGGAGGACGATCTTGCGAGTCTCGAGTCGGACAAGATCGGTGACCGAGTGCGCGCGATCGCCGAACGAGCGGTAGCAGAGGGCGAGCGCAAACGACTTTCGCCGGAGGGGCGCATCGAGTTAAGGGCGTTGCTCCTGACGACATCCATCAACGAGGAAGAGCATAAGTACGTCGAGGTTTTGCTCAAGGCAGACGCGTACGAGCCCGACCCGAGAGGCTATAATCAGAGGCCCTTGTGGCAACGGGCCGCGGTTATATTCGCCGGGCCGTTCATGAGCCTGCTCTTCGGCCTCCTCGTCTTTGTAGTGATGGGATTTACAGTCGGACTCCCATACAACGATCGGGCGCAGAACGTAATTGGAGCTCTTCGGCCTGGGAAATCTCCAGCCGCCCGCGCGGGGCTGCAGCCTAACGACAAGATCGTGGAGATCAACGGAACGCCTATAACCGATGGCGACAAAATGGTGGATATGATCCATCAAAGCGCTGGAAAGCCTCTGGCCCTCCAGGTTCAAAGGGGCGCTGCCGTGCTGGCCATGAACGTCATTCCGGAAGCGACAATGCTCGACCTCGAGGAGAATGGTAAGCCGGTCAAGAAGCTGGCGGGACTGATTGGCGTCGTGCCGAAGAGAGAGTTTCTGTTCCGGCTCTATTCACCGGTAGAAGCCGTCCGTGTGGGTTGGGACCTGTTCTCTCACCAGATTTCCCTCATGCTCAGCATGATCTTCAGCAAGAACGTTGCGAAGAATACCGGTGGAATCATCGCCATCGGCAGCGCGATCAGCGAGGATAGCAAAGCCGGCATCCGTAACGTGCTTCTGCGCGCGGCGTCGCTCTCCCTGAGCCTGGGGATCGTAAACCTGTTTCCGATCCCGGTGCTCGACGGTGGGCACCTGATGCTGCTGGGTTGGGAGGGCATCCGGCGACGTAAACTGACCAGCCGGGAGGTCATAACGGCCCAACTGTGTGGCTTCTCGATCATCGCCGTCCTGTTCGTTCTAGTTACCTGCAAGGACTTTATCCAGGAGATCTTGCCGCATCTCGTCAAGCACGGCTAGGCTCAATGCCCTTGCGGATTCAACCGGATTGTGAATCGTGCCGACAAAGGCGACCGTTTCGGCGGGCGCCTTATCTTGCGGGAGATACCGTTCAAGATAGAGGATTATCACGCGATTAGACGAAACTACGTCGCATTAACGAGAGTATTGTTTTCGGTATCGGACCTATCGCCTGCTGTTTTGGGCGGAGACCGACACGAATCAAATCAAGACGGAGAACAGACATGTTACGACAACCAGTTTATCGAATGTCGGGCGCACTGATGCTCGCATTTGCCCTAGTCGGCGGCCACGTCGCCCGGGCTGATGGGAAAAAGATGGTGTTGACACGGCCGCTGAAGGCCGGCGCGGTGACCACCTACAAGGCTACGATCAAGGCAAACCTCCAGGGCATGGACATCGTTATCGAACAGTCTCAGAAGCAGACGATCAAGTCGATCAAAGACGATGGCACGATGGCCATTCTCTCCGAGGACCTGGGCGGAACGATGAAGGTAAATGGCGCGGTGCAAGAGTCGAAACCGGGTCCGCCTACCACCGAGACTCGCGATAAGCTCGGTAAGCTGATCGAATACACGCACGAGCAGAGTGGGCAAGAGCCCTTTAGTCCCGAGGTTCAGAGACTGATTTCCAGTGTTGGAGAGCTCCTGATGACCGATAAAGAGGTCGCGGAGGGCGACTCGTGGGATACCGAACTAGACAACCCCGCCTTCAAAGACAAAAAGGTAAAGGTGAAGACGACCTATCAGGGCATCGAGAAAGTAGGCGATGTCGATCTCTGGAAGTTCAAGCAGACAGCGGAGGCCGTGGTGAACGCGGACGGCGCGAAGATGGTCAATGAATCCATCATCTGGCTGAATCCGAAGGACGGACTGATGGAGAAACTCGACGGCAAAGTCAAGGATGTTCCATCGCAGCTCGGGCCCCTGGCGTTCGCCATCGCTATCAGCCGCGTCAAGGCTGCGCCCGCCGACACCAAAGTGCAGTAATGGCGTGAGCCGTGAGGGATAAAGCATGAAGGAAGCCGTGAGCACCCGCGGGCAGATCGCGATGCTTTGCGCGATGATGATAGGGCACGCGGTTCCGTCGCTGCCAGCTCACGGGCAGGACGGGGCGGCGTTGTCGGCTGCGGAAGCTCCGACGGGCACGATCTGGCTGGATTCGCTCGACGTGGGCAAGATGACCTCGGGGTGGGATGGCCACCCCGCGCTCGCCGGCAAGTCTATCGAGGGGAACCCGCTGAAGCTGCATGGGATCGTCTATCCGCACGGCATCGGCACCCATGCCCGAAGCGAAATGGCCATCAACCTGAACGGCGCCGCTAGGCGGTTTGTATCGCTGGTCGGTATTGACGGCGAAAAGCCTGACACCGGATCGGTTGGCTTTGCGGTGTTCGTAGACGGCAAACGCGCTGCGTCGAGTGGAAGACTGAGAGGCGGAGACGCGCCGAAGCCACTGTCCGTCGATCTCACCGGCGCGAAGAAGCTGCTCCTGCGGGTAACCGATGGCGGCGACGGCATCGACAGCGATCACGCCGACTGGGCCGGTGCACTCATTGTGCTCGCTCCTGGGGCGACGTCAAAGCCGGTGGCGATCGATCCGCCGCACATTCCGAACGTGCCTGCACGCATGGTGGCGATTCCCGCGGGCCCTGCTCCCGCCATTCATGGTCCGCGTATTACAGGGTCCACGCCGGGGCGCCCATTCCTGTTCCTCGTTTCCGCCACGGGCGAAGGACCGCTCACCTATGCGGCGTCGCAACTTCCTCCTGGTCTGAAACTGGACGCGCGTACTGGTATCCTTTCCGGCTCGCTTCAGAAATCGGGCACAACGGACGTCGAACTGACCGTCAGGGGTCAAAAGGGTATCGCACGGCGACGACTTACGATCGCCGGTGGGGAGCATAAGCTGGCGCTCACGCCTCCGATGGGATGGAACTCGTGGAACTGCTGGGCAGGGGCCGTGGACGATGCCAAGGTGCGTGCCGCGGCGGACTGGATGGTCAAGAGCGGCCTGGCGGCACATGGCTTTCAGTATGTCAACATCGACGATACGTGGGAGGGGCAGCGAGGCGCGAACGGAGAGATCCTCACGAACGAGAAGTTTCCCAGCATGCGTGGACTTACCGACTACGTTCACGGCAAGGGCTTGAAACTGGGAATCTACTCTTCGCCTGGACCAACGACCTGCGCGGGGTTTGTCGCCAGCTATAAGTTCGAAGATCAGGACGCGGCGACCTATGCGAAATGGGGTGTCGACTACCTGAAATACGACTGGTGCTCGTATGGAGGAATAGCCGCAAACGACCCGTCACCGGAGCTGGTTCGGCAGCAGAAACCCTACATTCGCATGCGCGAGTCGCTCGACAAAGCGGACCGGGACATCGCATATAGCCTCTGCCAATACGGCATGGGGAACGTCTGGGAGTGGGGTGCGATAAATAGCGTATGTGGAAACTGCTGGCGAACGACAGGAGATATCAGCGACAACTGGGACAGCCTCCACGGGATCTATTCCAGCCAGAACGGCCACGAGAAGTTCGCCGGACCGGGACACTGGAACGATCCCGACATGCTGATCGTCGGCAAAGTGGGTTGGGGGCCAAGCCTGCACGAAACTCACCTTCTTCCGAACGAGCAGCTCCTGCACATATCGATGTGGTGCATGCTCTCCTCGCCGCTGCTCATAGGTTGCGACATGTCCCAGATGAGCGACATGACGGTTTCACTGCTTTCCAACGATGAACTGTTGGATATCAACCAGGATCCGCTTGGCAAGCCCGCCGGCCGTATCTCGATGACAGGCGACCATGAAGTCTGGGCCAGGCCGCTATTTGACGGAACCAGGGCGGTCGCGCTGGTAAACGCCGGTGAAGAGGATGCACGAATATCGGTAAGCTGGCCTTCGCTAGGTATCCAGGGCAGACAGCCGGTCCGAGATCTCTGGCTGCACAAAAACGCAGGGTCGTACACCGGTGAGTACTCGGAGGTCGTCCCGGCACATGGCTGCGTGGTAGTGAAAGTGGGCAGGCCTAGCCGGCAGATCGCGAGTCGATGATTGGGTCGGCGGCTCCTGTTGTCCCTGACATCCGCGGGGGTGGTGCGTGACCAGCCGATTGCTCGGCGTCTGGCTGATGATTGTCTTGGGAGACAGCTTATCCGCGCAGACTGGACCACTGCCGCCTGTCAACTCCAAAGCCCGCCACGACTACGTGGCCGTTCTGATGTGGCACGACGTGGTGGCGGACCGAAAAGAGGTCTGGTTCGATACCACCGTCGCAGAGCTCAGGTCACAGTTCGCGGAGATCAAGCGGCTGCGGTGCAATGTGGTTTCCCTCGATGCCCTCTACCGGCATCTTGACGACGGCGATGCGCTGCCGCCGCGGCCCATGGTTTTGACGTTTGATGACAATAATCGCGGCCTGTACGAGCGCGCCTATCCGTTGCTGAAGGAGTATCACTTTCCCGCGACGCTGTTCGTGCACACGAACTACATCGGCGTAACCACGAGTAAGCCCCATTGCGACTGGAGGATGCTGATGGAGATGCAGAACAGCGGATTGGTGACCATCCAGGGGCACTCCTGCAGCCATCCCGCGGACATGCGACTGCTGCCGCCGGCGGAGGTAGACAAGGAACTGATCGATTCAAAGGCGCTGATCGAACGGCACACCGGCCGGCCGGTAGTTGCCTTTGCCTACACGGAAGGACATTACGACGACGCGCTCGCTCACGCCGTCGCACGTGATGGCTACAAACTCGCCTTTACTGAGGACTGGGGCAATGCCGGCGCCTCGCGTAACCTTCTCATGATCCATCGCTACTCGATCCACAAGCGTTTTTCGCAAGCACTCAACGATCTGATCGGGGCATGGCGGGGCCGGTGATACCTCCGCCACTATGCTGCCAATTTGAGATCTGGGGATTCGATCTCTTCTTCATCCTCCACGAATAGCACCCGAGCGATCTCTTCCAGCGTCGTAATGCCTCCGACAGCTTTGTTTATTGCGGAGCGCCGCATCGTGACCATGCCGTCCTCGATCGCCTGTGTGCGCAGACGAGAGGTCGGAGCCGCCTTGAGAGTCAGGTCTTTCATGGCTTCGGTCATCGGCATGAATTCGTACACCGCGGTTCGCCCTTTCATGCCCTTCATGCTGCAGCGCGGGCACCCGTACCCGGTCGTCAGGTTGGGCGGTCGGCCCTGCACAAGTGGCAGATTGAATTTTGCAATCGTGGCCGGCGAGGCGGGAGCGGTCTGCTTGCAGTGAGTGCAGACCGTGCGCAGCAGGCGCTGCGCCATGATCCCAAGCACCGAGGATGCCAGCAAGAACGGCTCGACTCCCATGTTCTGCAGACGTACCAGGGCCCCTGGCGCGTCGTTCGTGTGCAGCGTGCTAAGTACCAGGTGTCCCGTGAGAGCGGCCTGAATGGCGATCTCCGCCGTCTCCCGGTCGCGGATCTCGCCGACAAGGATGACGTCAGGGTCCTGACGGACGATCGCCCTCAGACAGTCCGCAAAATTCAGTCCGATCTTGGGGAATACCTGTACCTGATTGATACCTGCCAACTGATATTCCACCGGATCCTCCACCGTCATGATCTTCTTCTCTGGGCTCGTAATCTCCATGAGGCTGGTGTAGAGCGTAGTCGTTTTTCCGGACCCGGTAGGGCCGGTTACCAGCAGGATACCATGCGGCTGGTGGATTGTCTTGCGAAAATGAACGAGCATTTCTGAGTCCATTCCGAGGTCCTCGAGACGGCCGGCGGTCATGCGTTTGTCCAGCACGCGCATAACGACACTCTCGCCATGTACGAGCGGTAGAACGCTAACTCGGAGATCGAATTCGGAGCCGCGCTGATCGGTAACGGATATTCGCCCGTCCTGCGGCTTGCGACGCTCAGCGATATTCATGTGCGCCATGATCTTGATGCGCGAGATTACCGCCGGCAAGTGCGCGCGCGCAAACGTCATCTGTTCGACGAGAACGCCATCCTGTCGATGGCGGACGCGGACGTCTTTCTCCTGCGGCTCGATGTGGATGTCGCTTGCCTTCGCCGTGACTGCGGCTTCGATTATTCCGTTGACGAGTCGTACGATTGGCGCCTGCTCGGCCATCGTCTCAAGCGCATCCGACGAGAGCCGATCCTCGGGAAGCGCCTCCGTCTCGAGATCTGCCAGCGCGGTCTGGCCCATCTGGCTGGAGCCATAGACGCGGTTGATCGCGTCGAGAACGTCTGACCGGAAGGCAAAGAAGGGCACAACGCGGCCCTGCAGCCGGTCCCGGAGCTCATCCACCAGCGCAAGGTTTTGCGGATTCACCATGGCGACCTGGACGGCATCGTCCCAGGCAGCGAACGGTACCACGAGATGAAGGCGGGCATACTGCTCCGGTAACTTCCGGGCCAGTTCCTGATCGAGCGGAAAACTGGAGAGCTCGATATAGGGATAGGTCGTAAGCTCCTCCATGTACGACCCGAGCATGGCGGGCGATACGGCGCCGGTGGCCACAAGCGCTTCGCCCAGGAAACCTCCCTGCACCTTCTGGCGATCGAGTGCGGATTGAAGCTGGTCCTCGCTGATGATTCCCTTGGCGAGCAGGAATTCGCCCAGACGCACTTTTCGCCTGGGATTGGGATGAAAGTTCACGTTCAACTCCCTTGAATTGTATGATTACATGGGTAAGTCATTCCACGGAACAATTACCGGGAAAGCCCGCACCATTGCCGGATTTGTAAAATGCTCGCGGCGATAGTCTCATTGGCCACTTTAAGTACAGGTGGGATGCTCTCCATTACTCAACGGGGGGCCAGCATTGTCCGGTTGTCGGCTTGACACGGCGCCGCGCGCCATGGAACAATGAAACCCAGGAGGATTGCTATGCTGGACCTACGCCTCTTTCGTGAACTACCGGATTTCGTACGGGCGGGTCTATTAAAGGCGCATGCCGACCCGGATGTTGTTGACACAGTTCGAGCGCTGGACGGGCGCGTTCGTGCGCTGAAAACGGAAGCAGAGGCAAAGAAGGCGGCGCTGAACGTCGCGAATAGGTCGATGGGCAAGCTTTCGCCGGAAGAGCGGGATACACAGCGTGCGGATCTCAGGGCGACGGGAGATGCGATCCGGTTGATGGATCTCCAGCGAGGCGACCTTGAACAGAGCCTGAATACGCTCCTTCTTGAGATACCAAATCTACCGGACGAGCGGACGCCACCGGGCGCGGACGAGACCGACAACGTCGTGCTGCGGACGGAGGGCCGCGCTCGCGACTTCGACTTCGATCCGGCGCCTCACTGGGAGATCGGCGAGAAGCTGGGAATTCTGGATATCGAGCGAGGCGTAAAGATCAGCGGTTCTCGCTTCTACGTGCTCAAGGGCGCGGGCGCGGAGATGCAGCGGGCGCTGATCACATATATGCTGGATCTTCACGTACGCGGACATGACTATACGGAGATCTACCCGCCGTTTGTGATCAAGCGCGAGTGTCTCGTCGGTACCGGGCAGCTTCCAAAGTTCGGCGACAACCTGTACCACGATGTCGAAGACGATTTCTGGATGGTTCCCACGGCGGAGGTTCCGGTGACCAATCTGCACCGTGACGAGATCCTCGGTCCGGATGCGCTGCCCATTAACTACGTGGCTTATACTCCGTGTTTCCGGCGTGAGAAGATGTCCGCCGGTCGCGACGTCCGGGGCATCAAGCGAGGCCACCAGTTTGACAAGGTCGAGATGGTCAAACTGTGTGCTCCCGACCAGTCAGACGCAGAGATGCTGACGCTGCTCGACAATGCGGAGGACGTCTGCCGGGGACTGGAGATTCCCTATCGGATCGTGCAGGTCTGTGCGGGGGACAAGAGCTTCGCGAACGCCATGCAGTTCGACGTCGAGCTTTACGCGCCCGCGAGCAAAGGAGATGAAGGCGGAGAGTGGCTCGAAGTCTCTTCGTGCTCTAACTTTCGAGACTTCCAGGCGCGCCGGACTAACTTGCGATATCGTCCGGAGCATGGCGCGAAGCCGGAATACGTCCACACATTGAACGGCTCCGGACTGGCGTTGCCGCGAACGCTAATCGCCATCCTCGAGAACTACCAGAACGCCGACGGCAGCGTCACCGTCCCCAGCGCCCTGCGCCCGTATATGCACGGCCTGGAGCGGATCGTAGCCCGGACCTGAGCTATTACACTGGGCTGCTCCCGAACCATCCCACTCGCTATCCCACTCGTATGATCAGTGTGTCGGTGGCGCACACTCTAGAGTAGAGCCACTTCCCCCTATTTGATCAGAGTACCTGTGGTGCGTGCTCTGGAGTAGAGCCACCTTCCCTCTCCCTGCGAGGAACGAGCGAAGACAGAGAGTCCTTGAACCCTGCCTGCCCGTATGGGTATGGGGGCAGGGTGCCGTACGGCCCGTATGGGAGGGTGAACCCGGCAGCTGCGCCCAGGTCTCGAGAAAACGGGCTAAACCTTCGGGTGGTCTGTCTCCACGCCGTAAGTGCCGTCGGCGAGCTTCACGGCGCGGTAGTCGCCAAAAAGCATGGGCTCCGTGTGGTAGAGACAGAGATAGGCTCGGAAAGCGAGCGCGCGGATCTCGATCTCGGCGTGAGGATTCGCGCGCATCTCCAGGATGTGTCTCCACGCTCGAACGTTCGCGGTAACGACGATCGGCGCTTCGGTCTCATTCGGCAGTACGCTCCGCGCCGCCTGCTGGACCTTCTTCCGCAGATCCGTACGCGCCTCTCCGGAAAGAATCGCGGACCCCGCGCCCTGTTGCAAGATCAGCCGATCGGCGATACGCGAGTATTCGGCGGCGGCCGCATCGACCCTTCGCTCGAAGCCTGCGTGCAGCTCCGCGTCATCATGATATTCCGGCCGCTCGACGAACCGGAGCACACGGCCGGACACGTATCGCTGCGAGATCTGGGAGATACCGACGCCCGCTCGGTGGCGAACGAGCTCGTGCGTAACGCTGCGAGAGATGCCGTAGAATAGCAGTGTGTAGTTCGCGTGCTCCAACACGGACCCGTGCCCGGACTCCATTATGTTCCGGAAATAGCGCGGGGCATCGGCATTGTACGTCCGCTTGACCCCGAAGCTCGCATAGCAGACCTGCCCAGCCGTCTTGCACAGTTGCGCGCCAGGCGGGATTTGGGTCGGATCGTCGAGGTACTGAGCAAAATTCAGGTCTGGCGAGAACCCGCCAAGGAAGTCGGCCATCGTCGCAAGCGAAACCTGCGGTCGCGCAAGCATCGCGACTCCGGGCGCCCGGAGATAGGGAGTTCCAAGTGGTGTCGAATGCACGGGTGATTCAACAAACGGGAATCCGAAATCGGTTTCTTGCACCAGGCTGCGAACGCTGTCGATCCTGTCCGAAACGGATGGTGGTCCGGCGTTGGGCTCTTCCGGCGCTGGGCGTGACAAAGTGGACCCTTTCAGGCATGCAAGCAGGGCAGGAGAGAGACAGCTGCAGGTTGGCGCCCGCAACCGGACAGTAGTTACTAAAGCGAATTCACAAGGAGCTCGCTCAGGTTTGCGAGGCCAAGGGGAACGGACGAAACTTTGCGCTTGATTCGCGCCAGAGCGTTGTCGACGGACTTTGTCTTGCAGTGGAGCTCCAGCGCGATCTCTCGGTACGATTTGCCGATCTGGTAGCCCGCCAGGACATTCAGCTCAAAATCGGAGAGCATCTGCTTGAGCATCTCGTGCAGTACCTTCGTATCCTCGCCCTGAATTACCAGGTCTTCCGGATCCTGCATTTCGGTAGAGGGGATGATATCGGAGAGGTTCCAGTCCGGACCTGAGTCTTCAGCGGGGCTTTCGAGGGATAGTGAGGTGTTGAGCGGCATCTGCTTCTGCCGCGTCGCCGTCTTGATAGCGGTGATGATGTGACGCTGGATACATACCTTAGCGAATGCCGGGAACGAGATCGCCTTGTCGCATCGGAAATCCACGATGGCCTGCCACAGCCCGATCATTCCAACCTGCAGCAGGTCTTCCTTTTCGGCGCCAACGAGGAAATAGGATTTCACTTTTGTACGAACTAGATTTCTGTACTTATAGAGCAGATACTCCGAGGCGGCTTCATCGCCCCTCTGCGCCCGCTCGACAATCTCCCGGTCTGCCATGTCCGCGAACTTCAAATGGCAAGGCGGGAGACTTTGCTGCAATTCAATAATCACCCTGTTCCCTCGATCCGTAGGATATTCTATTCGTGGTCGTCAGGCTGCTTCGTCAGGAAAAGCGGCACTGCCGGAGGAGAACTTGCAACGCTATGCTTGGGGATTATTATACAAGATACAGTTGTGGAATTCAACCCTTAAGAAGGAATTTGACGAAATCCGCCGAACTAGTCTGGTTAAGACGACGTCTTGCAACTGTTTATCCCGGCAGAGGCGATACGTGATGGCATAACTACGCTTCGCCTGGACGATTTATGAAACGCTCCCCGCTGACGATTCTCTTTGTTACGATCTTTATCGACCTCCTCGGCTTCGGTCTCATTCTTCCAAACATCCCGGTCTATATTCAACACTATGGAGGCGCTCCGTGGATCGGCGGCGTCCTGCTGGCTTGCTTCTCGATCACGCAGTTCGTTTTTGCTCCGATATGGGGCCGGCTCTCCGACCGCATCGGCCGTCGCCCCCTAATCCTTCTCAGCCTTATTGGGTCGGCCGTATCATTCTTCTGCTTCGGTGCGGCGCCAAACCTGGCCGTGCTATTCATCGCGCGGGTTGCGGCGGGCATCTTGAGCTCGGCAAGCCTTCCAACCGCACAGGCATACATTGCGGATGTCACTCCACCGGAACGGCGCGCGGGCGGCATGGCGATTATTGGAGCGGCATTCGGACTGGGGTTCGCGCTCGGACCTGTTTTCGGCGGCCTGCTAAGCCAGCATCCGGTCTGGCACATCACGGGACTGGCGATGCCGGCATATGCCGCGGCGCTGATCTCACTGATCAATTTTGTTGTGGCGCTCTTCCTCCTGCCGGAGACTCATCACGATCGAGGCCCAGGAGATCGAGCCGATAAGGGAGTTCTCGACGTCTTTCCAGCGATCGCCGGAGCGCTCGGCAGCCCCGTCCTGGGGCCGCCACTCGCCGTCTTCGCGTTCGCAACTTTCGCATTCACCGCGGTGGAGTCATCCTTCTCGTGGCTCATCATTCGTCGCTTTGACGGTCTCATTCGACGAACCGCGGCGACAGCGTGGAATCACGCGCATCCGATGGTGCTCTTCAACTCGCTGTCTCTCCATCCCCACGCGGGAATCGTCTCACAGCAGGATCTAATCGATAAGGCCGCCGTCGCGGCAACGACGAGCGTGTTCACGGTCGTCGGGGTAACAATTCTGATCACGCAGGTCGCGGTAATGAGGGGGCTGGCGCGCAAATTTGGCGAGCACCGCCTCGTGATGTTCGGCACGATGCTGCTGACCGTGTCCCTCGTCGCCGTGGCCTTCGCAAACAGCCTCTTCTGGATCCGGGTACTCAGTGCGCTCATTGCAATCGGCAATGGCGTCGTGAATCCCTCATTGAGCTCGCTCATCACTCAGACCGCCGGCCCGAGAAATCGCGGCGCGGTTAGCGGCGTGCAGCAGGGCCTGGGGAGCCTGGCGCGCATCGTGGCGCCTCCCATAAATAACGCGGCGGTAGCGATCTGGACCGGGATCCCGTTCGTCGCGTCCGCCCTGATAATGGCAGGAGCGTTCGCGCTGAGCGCCAGACTGCGTCCGATAGCCGCGCAGCCGATAATGGAGGGAGCTCAGGAGGCTCGAAAAGGCGAAGTCGGTCTGGGCGTCGAGGACCAGGCATCCTAATGTCAACGAAATCTGCCATAACGTTTATCAGAGCGTGGCCCGGACTCATCGCCACGGACAGCCGTGCTCAACTTCCTTATCGATTATGAATCTGAATGCCATGAGCAAGAGAACCCGACTAATCCACGCGGCAATTTGCGTCACGCTGTCCGTTTTCGCGGCGATCGCCCACGCGGACGAACCGACGCCGCAGCATGTACCGATAACGACGGCGGAGACGATGATCGTTCCGGGTTGTGTCCTGGCGATTGCCGTCGAGGGCGAGATCGAGCTCTCACACACCTACGCCGTCGACAATAAGGGCCTGATCTACTTCACGATCTCGGACTCGTCGGGCATAGACCGCGAGCGGTGGAGCGTTGTCGTCCGGGGAAAGAACACGAACGAGGCGACTACCGCCGTCACGGCCTCCCTCGAAAGATTCTTCAAAAAGCCTCACGTCGGTGTGACGATTGTCAGAGTCCCGGGCATGCATGTCGAGATCTCGGGCGAAGTGCTGCGCCCCGGGCCCTACGTGTTGCCTTTCAACGCTCGCGTCTCGGATCTGTTCGACGCGGCGCCAACCAGGCGCATGGCGGATCTCACGAACGTTCTAATTCGGCGGATCGATCGGCAGTCGAAACCTCAGGGCGGCGTAAAGTCGTTCAACATCGACTTCACGGCATCCTCGGCGGATGAAAGCGACGATCCAAAGCTGGAGGATGGGGACAAGGTCTACATCCGGAAGTCGGCTCAGGTACCGGTCGCGGTCGAACTCCGAATCGTCCGGGTCGTCGGCGAGATAAATGGCTCCGCGCAGGCGGTAGCCGCCGCTGCCGCTGCACCACGTTCGGAGGGGCTGGCGATCCCGATCACGGGAGAGATGAAGCTGAAAGATCTGTTCGCGCAGCTCGGCGGCCTGAAGGCGAGTGCGGACCGCGCTCACATCTACCTCGGGAGGCAGGACGGCACGACGCGGGTACTCGACGCCGACGGAATCGAACGGGACGATCCCGATCAGAACCTCAAACTAATCGCCGGGGACCTGGTGATCGTGCCGCTGCGAGACCGCAGCCAGGTCTTCGCGGTGCTCGGCGAGGTGAACGCTCCGAATACGTTCGAGTTCAAGGCGGGCGAGAAAGTCAAGGTTCTCGATGCGATCGCGCGGGCAGGCGACCTATCGAGGCGCGCTGACCCCCATCGAGCCTTGCTGAGCCGCGGCTACCTGCTGGACCCGACAAAGGCACGGCAAATCCCTTTCGATCCAGACCTTGTCAGGAAGGGCGCGCAGCCGAACATGGACCTCGACCCAGGAGACGCGGTGTTCATCGAGGTGCGCAAGAGGCGTCCGACGATCTGGCAGCAGCTACTGCCGCTCGCCCTCCACTTCCTCCCGTTCTAAGAATAGTAGGGCCGGAAGCAACTTCTGCTCCGGTCAAGATCGTTGTCAACGGCGAACTGTCAGCGGCGCACGGGTAATCTTGCCAGAGATCGCGGATTACGAAGTACGGCGGGAACTGCTGCGAGCCAATAAGACCAGCGTAAGCTCACCCAAAGAGAGGGCAGCGATATTGGAGTCCGACCAGGCAAAAGTATCGGCAATTATGAACGGCAAGCTCATTGGCTATACCTATGACGGCCTGGTGCGCTTCCTGAAGAAACTGAATGGCGATGTAACCATTGTCATCACTTCACCTACGACGGCAGCGTCAGGCAGAGTAGTTGTAGAGACGGAGTAGCCCGCCCGGGCAAACAGACCGACCCAGCGGAACGCTGCAACCGCCGCCTCACTGCTTGACGTCGGCTGCCCGGATCTGGCTACCGTCGGCGATTAGCAGCGGGCCGTTAAGTGTCGTGAAGGCGCGACCGAGCAGGTTTCCGATGATCCCGTTCGTATCGCAGGCTACCGTGGCGCGCCCATCCTTCATCTCGAGCTCCCAGGTGCCATCCTCCATGTAGAGCATCAGCATGGGACTCTTTTTAGGGCCTGGTGCAGCGGACGGTCTGGCGCCCGCCCGGCCATTCGCAGGCTTCGATGACCGAGGGGCAGGCGGCGGCTTAAGCCATATGCGCGTAGGCTTCGACGACGGGCGTCCGAATGTCACGACAGGTCCCGTGCCGGGGGTCCGCAGAACCCAGGTGCCCGGGGATCCCGATGCCGACGGCTCAAACTGCTCGCCGGTGTTCTCGGCTCGAGAGACCATCTTGAGGACGATATGATGAGATTGCCGGAGCGGGTTTCCGTCCACCGCGTAGGCCATGATGGCGCCGAAGTGCGTGGGAGTCGAGACCGTAAACAGGCCGAGATCGTAGGTTGTGTCAGCCGACAGATCGCCGCAGACAAGGCTCAACCTCGGCGTCCGCACTTCCAGGCGTCCTTCACGTGTGTAGCGCACGATCTGCCCCGTATCGCTCTGCCAGAAGCCTGAGGAGACGCTTTCGCCTGTCACTGGCGCGCCCAGCCGGTGTAAACCGTCCAGTACGTCTCTTAGTGCCTGCAGGTCCTTTGGCGAGCCGGTGGGCGTAACCGTAAGCGGTCCCCACGACGCATCGGACGTGATGCTGTTCAAACGCGAGCTCCACGCGGCTCGACGCAGATCGGTCGAGCGATTGGGCCATGCGAACTGGCGAGACGGGGAGTAGGCGAGCGTAACCGTGTTCCGGGCTGGCCGGATGGCGTGCGTAAGAAATGCCTGGCCCGCGAGGGCGTGCAGTCCCCATACGCACGGGTCGCTCTGGAACGCAAAATCGTTGAGAGCGTCCGGCATCGATCCGTTTGGCGCCCGGTTGGTCTGGTAACCGAACAGCAGAACGGCGTCGAAATCCTGGAGCGAACAGTAGGCCAGGGCCTCCGGTTCGCTGACGGATCGGTACTGGTTCGGCCAGGTACTCGCCCATTCGCGCACGACCACGGGCTTGTTATTCCAGCGCAGTGCGGCGGCATAGGGCGCGAAGCCGCCGACATCGTCGGAGCGCAATGAGTTGCGGTTGCCGTAGAACCGAAGATCCGGCGCCTGAGGGTCTCCGGCGATCCCCTCTCCATACCAGTTCTCGGAGGTAAAGTCGCACTCCTGCGCGACGGACGCAACATCCGGCGCTATGTCATTGGATACAACCGCCGTGACGGGAATCCTGACCCCGATCGCATGGAGATGATCTCGCATCTCCTGAAAGTAGGACCGTTGAAGCTGCGAAAGGAACTCGACTCCGTCCCGCTGCCGGGTCGGCGCTCGGCGGGCGGCCGTGGCGTCCGGCCCGTTGCGATCGACCGTATTGGACGCGAGCAGCGGAAGCGCGACGGTTTTCCTCTCGGCATCCTCATCGTCGCGCAGCACCGGCTGCCCCCCGATTGCGCCCCAGTGGTTTGACAGCTGCGCCCTGGAGGGATAGCGCGCGATCAGCCAATCGTTCCAGCGGCCGACCAGGTCGGACGCATACGGCTCGACAAGGCTCTCCAGCTTCTCAGAGTAGAGAAAGAAACCATGTTCGTTGCAGATTTCCACGAGTGCGAATGCGGGATCGTCGAGGATCCGAAGCCGCGAGTAGGGATTCCGATGCGTCAGCAGCCTGGTGGCGTACTCCTTCTGAAGTGCGATCAGGTAGCGGTCGTAGAGGGCATATGGCCTCGCGCCGCGGTCGAACGCATCCGCGTTCAGCACGCCGTCGCCGTTCTTGAAGGTCCGAAAGTCGAGCAGATCGAGGTA
>JBBQVV010000095.1:0-18246 GCA_038211235.1 Chthonomonadales bacterium
CAGGAACCATCGTATTCACTCCAAACCTCCCGTTCTGTGTGCCGCCCCGCAATCTTGCAGCGCGATCGTCGAAGATGTCGAATTCAATGCGTCGGGCGGACAGTGAAGAAACCCTCTTCATCGCGTCCCCCCATCGCGGTCCCTCGCCGGCTCCCTGACGGCCACCTTTCGGCGCCCGGAGGCCCAAGGCGGCGTTCGCACACGCAAACGCCGCGACTGTGTCCGGAGGACACTTGGCCGAAGGCCCTACAGCGAAGGAATTCATTCCGTCGCTTCAGCCTGTCGGCGCTGCCCGCCCCCGGCGCCCGCCTGGATATCTCGCCTACGGCACGGGCGCCGCGGAGAGATTCAGCAGGTGTCCGCCCAGGAATCCGGAGATGTCGGTGCTGCCCGGGCAGGTCCCGGTCCAGGTCCTGGGCGCGGCAACGATCCGGCCGTGCCAGCAACACACATACCCGATGGGCGAGGGCGCAGGCAGCGGGTGACAGTTGCTTCCCGGTGCTCCAAGGATCACCGGGTTCCAGTTGTTATTCGGCCAATATGGCAGGATCTGTGGTGGATTCATTTCCTCAATCCTCTCTCAAACGCCGCGCGGACGGCCTCCGCCGCCAGGCGCGGGCTGTGTGCGTTTCCCTCCGGGAGGCCGCCGAGCACCAGATCGATGTCTCGCGCGGTCAGCCGTAGGGCCTGCTCGATGGTCCTGTCTTAAACCCGTATGGGCCGGTGAGCAGGACCGTGGTGATGCTGCCGGCCGCCACCGCGGCGGCGCAGCCGTAGGTCTGGAATGCGGCGCGCACGATTGCGCCGCCCTGGACCAGTAACCAGAGGATCATGTACGGTCCCTCGCCGGGTATGCCGGAAACCCCCTTGTGCGTTGCGCCTGAGAGTGGGCCGGGATTGCGCGGATTGGCGATATGCTCCTGGGCCAGGTCGCTGCACACTCCGTCTCCTCCGAAAAAGGCGCGCTGCCCACGCTGCCACGCGACGCTTGCAAAGCTCAAGCCGCATCTGACCGAGGGGGCGGTGGTTGTCTCACACGACTATCTGCACGCGCTGCTCGATCAACACGTTGCGGCGGAGTTCAACGAAGTGCTTGGTGAGTGTCCGGGCGCCGTCATTGGCTCCGTTCGGATCGCGCCCTCGGACTGCGGGCTGGGATACGCCATGCTGGGGTCAGGTTCTGGGCGAAGTAGCGATAATGCAGATTGACTTTGAATCCCTGGTGAGTGCGGTCTGGCCTTTGGCCCCGCATATTGCGCCGTGTAAGCTAGGGGAACGTACTTGGAGTCGGATGACCGGTTTGAGCGAAGTGGGAAGTCCTGTTAAGGACTGCGGAGGAGAACAGGAGACTCAAGGGCACGCCGTTTTCCGAGGGCGGCCGACCGATGTCGGCGAGGAAGTTCCGCGCGTTCTCGTTCAGGATCCGTTCGACGCGCGTTGTTATCAACCGTGGTGACCGAGCGAGTGCGCAACTGCGAGGGCTAACAGGATGGATAGACAGAGGAGAGCGGCGGCAACCGGCACGGCAGTTCGCCATCCGCCTGCGGGATCACAGGAAATCCTCGCCTGCGGAGCCTTAACCCGGGAACACCGCTGGATTGCCTTCCGGAGACGATATCTCGCCGCCCGTTTGCCGTGGGATCTACGCCGATCGGCACGCAATGAGGCATACACAGCCTGTACCCACGTCTGCTTTGCATCGTGGCTGTACAAGTCGGAACCGTGTGAGAGCCTGGGGCGCCAGGATGCGACCCGCTTCTGCTCCTGGATCAACCGCCACAGTTTGTCAGGTTCGCGCCCAGTGTTTGACACGATCTCGCGTCGTTCCCCGTTCAATGGGCAGCGAGCACCCGGCCTGCAATACTGCCGAGCCTAGTCGCCGCAGCGCATGGGTGAGACTCGCCGTCAATCTCGTATTCGACGGCTGTTTCAGAATGAAGCCGACGTCCGCCTGGCGCAGGCATGGCTCGAAGGACAGATGGATAATCTCCCGGTCCTCCAACGACAGTCCCTCCATCGCGGTTCGGATCAACGCGTCGCGCTCAAAGCTTAGGATGATGGACAGAGGGAGTTCGTCCAACTCCGGTATCGCAACCGCGTTTGATTCTAGCCGCATGAGCGATTGGATTCGGGGCGCAGGGTATCGCCTGGTCGCGCGGACGAGAAATCGGCGGCAGACGACGAACAGGTACGCCGGATAGCTTACGGTGGCGGAGCGACGACGGCACGCGTCTCGAAGCGCCGTCATAAACGTCGCCGTCGCAGCTCTGGAGGCCGCGCGCGTGTCCAGGAGATGACACCTTGCGTAGCGCTCGACCGAGTCAAAGTAGCGATCGAACAGGATAACGAAGGCGCTCCTCTCGCCCTGCTTCACGCGTCGCAGCACCTCTTCGTCTGTCGGTTGTGCCATGGTTGTTACTCCGTAGGTACATACAATCTATGTACCACTTGAGGACCACGGTGTCACGATCCCGGCCATTCCGGCCGGCCTCCCGAATCTAGGCAGCCGGTATCTCCTGTCCAATGAAGCGGAAGCGGGGCATAGGTAAGCCGTCTATCTCAACGGTCTGCAAGAACATCGAGCGCGGCCGGACCCACAATCGAGGTCCAGGAGAATCGTAGAGCGCCACGTAGACAACCAGCCGCTCCAGCGTCTCGGAGTGCGCCGCCGTGCCAAGGACAAGATACTTGTGGCCCTTGTAATGCTCGTAGACACCGGGGACAGGTTCCTCTATCATTCGGGGCTCCGACAACGGCGAGGACTCGCAAACTTCGCGAGCAAAAGCAGATGAAACGGGGCACATCACTAGCCTCTCGGCTCGCTGTGCCCCGTGACTAACTTCGCGACCCGAATGGGGCGACTGCCGCCATAAATGTGGATGCTACTTGGAGTATTCGGTCTTGTCGTTCGATGACGTGAGCGTAACAGACTGCGTTGAGGCGGCCAATTTAATGCTAAGCGTTGAACCGTCGGTCAGGTCAATATCAAGCTCCGTTTCACGCTGCCGCACGGAGTCAATCGTTCGACCATTCAACAGTTTGGTGAGGTCCTGGTTTGTTGCCACGGTCTTATCTCCTTCCAGGGAAACAGGTAGGTACAATTGGGCAGGCACGGCAATTATAACACAGGCTTTCGGACGTGTCAACGCGAGGATCTCCGTTCGACGGTTCGTTGACTCCGAAGGTGGCGTCGGATATAATGGCCGCGCAGAGGCGGTGTAACGAGATATCGGCTATTGAAGCGCGAGAGGTGTCCCGGTGGTGTTATGAGATCGGTGATGCGCGCCGCGGTCTATCGCGGTGTCGACGACATGCGGGTCGAATCGGTGCCAATGCCTGCCGTGGGACCGGGCGAGGTCCTTGTGCGCGTCGAAGCCTGCGGAGTATGCGGCACCGACCTGAAGAAGATCCATTATGGGCTTGCGCCGCCACCTCGCATCTTCGGACATGAGACCGCCGGTACGATTGCTGATGTTGGACCGGGCGTTTCGAGCTGGGCCATCGGTGATCGAGTCGCGGTGAACCACCACATCCCGTGTCAGAGGGCCGAGTGCTTTTACTGCAGCCGCCAGGCGTTCGCGCAGTGCCCGGTCTATAAGCGGACTGGAGCGACCGCGGGATTTGAGCCGAGCGGTGGCGGATTTGCCGAGTATGTGAAGGTGCTGAATTGGTGTGTCGAGGGCATGGTTCGGATTCCGGACGGCTGTTCCGCTGAGGAGGCTACGATGGTCGAGCCGCTCAACACATGCCTTAAGGGCGTGCGATTGGCGCGCATCCAGCCTGGCGATACCGTACTCGTCATCGGGCAGGGGCCTATCGGAATGTTGTTTACGCAGCTCGCGAGGATCGCGGGAGCGCAGGTCGCAGCGACGGACAGGCTGGCGGCACGCCGCGATACGGCGCTCCGGATCGGTGCGGCATATGCGCTCGATCCCGACACGGACGACATTGCCGGCGCGGTCCGCGAGCTATCGCAGGGCCGGGGCGCCGACGCTGCGATCGTGGCCGTGCCTGACTCAAAGGTCGTGGCCGGCGCATTTGATCAGATCCGGCCGGCAGGGCGCGTTCTGCTGTTTGCCCAAACTCGCCTGAACGATTCACTTTCGGTGGATGCAGGAGCGATCTGCATGCAGGAGAAATCGCTTATCGGCTCCTATAGCAGCGACATCACGCTTCAGGATGAGGCTGCCAATCTCATCTTCTCTCGATCCGTCGACGTGCGGCCGCTGCTGACCCATCGGTTCGAGCTGGATCGAATAGCCGAAGCCATCGACTACGCCGCACATCCTCGCGGCGACTCGCTCAAGATCCTGGTTACACCGTGCAGCCAGTAGCCGATAGATCGTCTAACCCCGGATTCGTCGGATTGAGGGTTGGACAATGACGTCCGAGTGCGCGGTCTTGTTAATACCCAATACCCAAATCTCCATGCCCCATTCCTTAACCCCTAGAACCTATAACCCATCACCTACCATGCTTGCCGCTATCCTGCATGGCAAGGAAGACGTCCGAATTGACAGGGTTCCCGTACCCGATGTCGGTCCGGGCGAGGTTCGGATTCGGATTTCGGCTGCGCTGACTTGTGGAACAGACGTTAAAGTGTTCCGCCGTGGCTACCACGCCCATATGCTTCGACCTCCGGTGCGATTCGGCCACGAGCTTGCCGGTACCATCGATGCCGTCGGCGTCGGTGCAACTGGCTGGCAGGTCGGCCAACGCGTGGTCGCGGCCAATTCCGCGCCCTGCGGGGAGTGCTTCTACTGTGCGCGCAATCGGCCGGAGCTGTGTGAAGACCTCCTTTTTATGAACGGAGCTTACGCGGAATACATCACCGTCCCGGCGCGCATCGTACAGAAGAACCTCCTGGCGATCCCAGATGGCTTACCGTTCGAAGCCGCGGCCATGACAGAACCGCTCGCCTGCGTCGTATACGGACTGGAGAACGCGCCCGTTTTACCGGGGGAGTCAGTCATCGTGTTGGGACTCGGGCCGATCGGCCTAATGTTCGTACGGCTCTGCCGGCGGGCCGGCGCGCGCGTGCTCGCGGCTGGCAGACGGGTGGACCGATTGGCGCTGGCGGAGAGCCTTGGAGCGGAAGAGGTGTTCGACGAGCGCGCCGTTCCGGACCTGGCGCGCACGTTGAGGTCGCGTACCGACGGAGGACGAGGCGCCGACATGGTGATCGAGTGCGTCGGCCGGCCGGAAGCCTGGGAGCTTGCGATCTCGCTGGTTCGAAAGGCGGGGCGAGTCAGCCTATTCGGCGGCTGTCCCGCGGATACCAGCGTACGCCTCGACACGCACAGGCTGCACTACGACGAATTGACTCTGAAGGGCACGTTCCACCATACGCCCGAAACCGTCCGCCGCGCACTGCATCTTATTGCAACGGGTCAGGTGCCCGCGCTCCAGTTCGTCCAGTGCGAGGCGTCGCTAGCGGACCTGCCCGCTATTCTGGCCGAACTCGCCGCCGGCGGCGGTGCGATCAAGACAGCCATCCTGCCTCAGGCAGGAGATCCGGCGCTCACTGCGTGACACTTCCAATCTTGAAGCGGAGCCTGTTGGGCCCGTCACGACTAAACCGTGCGCGGTCCGCTACATCGGAACGACCGGGTCTTGCGGATAGCCTCCATCGTCAACCAGGGCGATCCCTCGTTATGCATTGCCAGGGTCATTCAGTTCTCAGAACATTGCCGCCTTGCGACGCAAAGACGAAGAAGCGGCTTTTTGACCGTGAGGACATCGTGGTTTGTCAGCCGCGAATTTATTCGCCCGGGCACCGGCCGACGAGAACTGAATGACCCTGATGCATTTCGCGATCTGGAGGAATCATGCCGAAGAAACTGAGTGCTGATGAGTGGAAGGAGTACCTGGCTCTCTATGGACAGGTCAGCAAGCACCTCGCCGGTCAACCCTGGTTCGGCCGCAACTGGGAGACGTATTACGATTTCCTGAACAAGGACAATCCAAGCGGTGTCTGGTTTCAGCTCGTTCGCAAGAACTGGTTCGATGCCGCCATCCATTTGGAAACGTGGCTACGGAACTCCAATCTGGAAAGCGGTACGTTTGTTCTGGCGCTCCACATTGAGACCAGCAAGGACAAACACGGAATCAGTCGCAACGACTTCAGCAAGCGGTTTCTGGAGCAAGCCGGCGAGCAGATACAGAGTTGGGACGGCTATACGCTTAAGCCGAATTACGCGATGGAGCCGTTCAAAGTGGAGCTTTCGTTTACCAGAGACAGTCTGGTCGAGGTGCTCTCGCGGGAGCTTGAGAGATTGCAGACACTTGGCGACGTAGTCGACGAAACCATCACTGCGGTTAAAAAGTAGGCTGCTACCAGCCGGGGCCGCCGGCGAACACCTTGTTGGTTCCCGCCATCGGGATGCCCGTAATCATTGAGGCTTCGAGGGTGAGCGCTCGCAGATCCTCGGGTTCGAGGTGATGAACGTCCGATTTGCCGCATGCGCGGGCGAGTGTCTGAATCTCGCCGGTCATAGCGCGGAAAAAATTGGCGACCCGTTCCGCTCCCTCGTCGATATCGAGCCGCCGCATCAGCTCCGGATCTTGCGTCGTGATTCCTACCGGGCAGCGGCCGGTGTGGCAGTGATGACAATGGTATGGAGCCGCGCCGATCTTCGCATAATCTTCGATGTACAATGGCTTGTTGCAGTTCAGCGCGATCAGCGCCGAGGTTCCGACATACACCGCGTCGGCGCCGAGCGCCATCGCCTTCGCCGCATCCACACCGTCGCGAATACCTCCCGCGATGATAAGCTGTACCTCGCCATACAGTCCGATATCCTGCAGCGCCGCCCGCGCTTCACAGACGGCGGCGAGCGTCGGAATACCCGTGTGCTCCTGCAGGATCTCCGGCGAGGCGCCCGTTCCGCCCTCCATGCCGTCCACGACGATCACGTCCGCACCTGCCTTCGCAGCCAGCTTGACATCATCGAAGACACGGGACGCGCCCATCTTTACGAAGATAGGAACCTGCCAGTCGGTCGCCTCGCGCAGCTCCTCGATCTTTATTCGCATATCATCCGGGCCAAGAAAGTCCGGGTGACGGGCCGGGCTCCGCTGATCGACGCCGATCGGTAAGTCGCGCTGTGCGGCAATGGTTTCCGAGACCTTGGCCCCGAGCAGCAGTCCGCCCGTGCCCGGCTTCGCTCCCTGTCCGATCGTCAATTCGATGGCATCCGCCTCTCGCAGATGATGGATGTTCAGGCCGTAGCGCGAGGGAAGCACTTCGTAGATGAGAGTCCGGCTATTGTCACGCTCGGCGCGCAGCATTCCGCCGTCTCCCGTCGTATTCGACGAACCGACAAGCGCGGCGCCCTTCGCCAACGCGGTCTTCGCATGGTGCGAGAGAGCGCCCCAGCTCATTCCCGTAACCATGACGGGTATATCGAGCTCGATAGGCTTTGCCGCAAAGCGGGTTCCGAGGCGAGTCTTTGTTTCGCACCGCTCCCGGTAACCCTCCAGCGGTATGCGTGTGAGCGAACACGGAACGAACGTTAGATGGTCGAAGGTGGGCCATATCCGCTCCCGCAGCGTGCCGAATCCGCGCAGACGGTAGTGCCCCAGTTCCGCCTTGATCTGAATGTCCTCCATCACAGCCGCAGTGAAGATGTGGCTCTGTCTGAGCGGCGCATCGCTGTTTTCCATGAACGCTTTGCTTCCTTTACAGTATGCTCTGCCAGGCCGATTCATGCCGGTCGAAGTTCCACAGCTTGCGTCCGGAAACGACCTTTTGCCACTCCTCTGGGGCCTCGATCGCAGCGGCCGCGAGAGTGCCTTGTAGGAACTCGCGGTCCAGGAGCGTAAGGTTCTCGATGACCGCATCGCTGCCCAGGTCGGCAATATTTCCGCCGACAAAGATTACCGTCTCATACATGGAGTCGCCGAGCGCCCTGTCCGCGTCGCCGCGGACGATGATGGTTCCCTTCTGACCCATAAAACCCGTCATGTAGCCGCAGCTGCCCTCGATGAGAAGCGTGCCGCCTTTGATACTTACTCCCGTGCGCGCCCCTGCATCGCCCTTGATGACCACCATTCCGCCGCGGATCGCAGCGCCCGCGCTGTTGCCCGCGCTGCCCTCCACGACCAGACTCCCGCCCATCATGCCTTCGGCCACGCCCCAGCCCGCGCTGCCGGAAACATGGATGTTCGGACCGTCCATCATGCCGCCGCAATAGTAGCCCACGCTCCCGTCGAAGCGGATCGATACAGGCTGAACAACACCGACGCCGAGGTTATGCCGTGCCTCGGGATTGAGTACGAGGATATCCTGGCTTCCGGCGGCGATCTCCCGCCGGATCTCGCGATTGATCTCGCGCACGGTTCGTCCCGCGCAGTCGACGGTCGCTGTCGTCACGCTGCCGCTCCCACCGGCGTTCGTTGCGGCACATACCAGACCCTCATGGAGCCGGTGTTCGGCTCCGCGACACGATAGTTGCCGGGTAATGCGGACCGCAGCGCGATCTCCTCCGTTGCCACGGCCACCCATGCCTCGGTCTCCGCGATGACCAGGGGCTTGAGGCCAAACGGATCCTTCACGAAGGCCAGGGCTTCCGGGGTCGCCGCGACGTAGCAGAACGAGCCGTCGAAATCGCGCAGCGACGTTTCCATCGCCTCCTCGAAGGTGGCTCCATGCTGCATTCGATCGCGAAGATAGACGCCGATGACTTCCGAGTCGTTTTCGGTGTAGAATCGAACCCCGTGCTGCTCAAAGCGCCGCCGGAGCTGATGATAGTTCGTAATGTGACCATTGTGCGCGGTCGCGACGTCGGGAAGGCCGTGCGCCCAGAACGGCTGCGAATGGCTCAGGTCGATCCGGCTTTCCGTCGAGAGACGAGTATGTCCGATGCCGTGAGTTCCGACGAACTTGGACACGCTGTACGCGGTCTCCAGCGCTTCCGGCGTTCCGATCTGTTTGACGATTTCAAGGCGCCGCCCGAGGCTGACGACCTCGACGTCCGGCGCGTATTCCTCGATTGCATCGACCAGAGAGGCCGGCGCCTTCAGCACGGCGAGCCGCAGATAGGCGCCCTGTCGCTCGGACGAGAGCACGGAGGTAGTGTCTCGCGCAATCGCCTCCAGTGCAGCGGCGCGCTCGGCTTCATCTCCTTGCTCGCCTAGTTTGATGCGAAGCAGGAAAACATCCGAGGGAGGTCCATAGAGCGCTACGCCGGCGGAGTCCGGTCCGCGGCAGCCGACCGCGACCAGCATCCTCAGCAGGATCCGCCCGATAGGCGCCCTGTAACCGCCCGACTTATCGAGATATCCAACAATTCCGCACATGTGCTCTGTCTCTTTCGCTGCGCACCCGAATTCAATAGACGCCCAGGTAGTTCTCCAACTCCCACGCGCTTACGGTATCGTGGTAGCGCAGCCACTCATCGCGCTTGACACGCAGATAGTAGTCGGCGTATTCTTCGCCGAGCGCGGCCCGAACGATCTCATCTTGCTCCAGCGCGTCCAGTGCTTCGCTCAACGTGGTGGGCAGCAGGCCGATATTGCGCTGCTTCAGTTCGTCAAGCGGAGTCTCATACAGGTTCTCGTCGTTACGGGGTCCCGGGTCCAGCTTGCGTGCTATGCCGTCCAGCCCCGCGGCGAGCATTACGGCGGAGGCCAGATAGGGGTTCGCGGCGCCATCCGCCGCTCGATGTTCGATTCGTCCAGGTCCAGGAATTCGAATCATCTGCGTGCGATTGCTTCCGCCGTAGGTGATACAGACCGGCGCCCACGTGGCGCCACTTCGTGGAGAGCCTCGCTTCAGCCGCTTGTAGGAGTTGACAATCGGATTTGTCACGGCGGAGAGCGCCCGCGCGTGGTCCATCAGGCCGCCGATATAGTGATAGGCCATCGCGCTCAAGCCGTTGGGATCCCCTTGACTCAGGAACAGATTGTCCTTGCTCTCGATATCCCAGAGGCTCTGATGGAAATGGCAGCCATTGCCGGTCAGGTTGGTAAAGGGTTTGGGCATGAAGGTCGCCAGAAGTCCATGTTGTTCGGCGACCGTCTTAACCATCCAGCGGAAGAAGATGTGCCGGTCGGCGGTGGTCTGCGCATCTGAAAAGGTCCAGTTTATCTCGAACTGACAGTTCCCGTCCTCATGATCGTTGGCATAGGGATCCCATCCGAGCTCCTGCGCGTACCGGATAAGCGTGGTCATGATGTCCAGGTTGCGGTGCAGGGCGCGCAGATCGTAGCAGGGCTTACCGAGCGTGTCCAGGGCATCGTAAGGCGCAACTTCACTGGAGCCGGTCTGCCTGACGAGGAAAAACTCTGGTTCGACGCCCGTCTTGAAAGCGAGACCCTGGTCCTTTGCCCTGTCGAGCTGGCGCCGGAGAATGGTGCGCGGGCAGTAGGTCCACGGCTTACCGTCGACAAAGACGTTGCCGGCCACCCAGGCGATCTCCTTGCGCCAGGGCAGAATGGACAGGCTGTCGAAATCTGGGATGGCGGCCATGTCCGGACTGTGGGGGCCCTGTCCCATTTCGCCGGTCGCGAATCCCGCGAACCCGGCGCCGTCTCGCGCCATCTCTGCGAGGTGCGAGGCTGGAACCAGTTTGGCCTTCGGGGCGCCGCTCATCTCCACGAACGAACAGAGAAAGAACTCGATGTGTCTGTCCTGCACGAGGTTAAGAACCTCACGAGGCGGCATGGTGACTCTCCTCCCGTCCGTAACCACGCAGACCACATAGTCTCAGGAAGGCAGCGCTACCGACATCAGCATCCTACTGGTTTGGCGCCCTTGACCATAGTGTCATCATACCTGAACTTGGCACTACGCGTCATTCGCTTTCCCAGGCCGCGAAGGCCCCTTGTTCGCGCGGATGCGCCTGTCTGAATCGAGTCTTACGGCTGCCGGGTCGTCTAGAACGGCAAACAGACCGGATATATACTGACCGGCTGTCGAGAACTGCACTTAGCGATTCTTTAGCGGCGGATATGAATACTTGCTCACAAAGGGCCTTACGGCACGTGGCGTCAGCAATCCGGTACTATTGTGCGCTACGGGCAGGGGAGGTTCAACGCGATCATGACTTATGGAAGGATACTGGCGGCCGTGCTCTGCGGCGGCGTCTTCAGCGTCCTGCTCTCGACCGCCATACAAGGGCTGATGGCCGAGGTGGCTCTTGCCTCTCCTCATTATTCCCAGGTCACTGATCATAACACGAGATGGTGAGGCGCTCACCGCGGTGGTCCGAGCTTAGCGATGAGATAGGCGTGTGGATTTGATCGTTACCATATGCCGCAGATGCAGGACGTTCTGATGGGCTTCTGGAAGGAGTGGGACGGGAACCGCAATATTGCTTCCGGCTGAGTTGTCAGGCCGATTGGTTCAAATCCTCTCCGAGCATCCCTTGCCGGTTTTCCGCCTCAAGCCGCCGGTCGCGGGCCGTCCGCAATGGTGCGGCGAAGTGGGTTGCCTTTATGACTGACATCAATTCCGGCGCCGGAAGGACGAATGAGGAGAACCCCCCATGAATGGTTCTATCCGCTCTTGGACTCTTGTTGCCATTGCACTCCTGCTCTGTCCACCTGGCGTCACCGCCGATCCGACGCTCGCGAAGCGCCGAATGGCACTCGACTCGCTGCTCCGTGAGCAGTGGGAGTACGTACTCCGCAGCAGTCCCGAGTTCGCCTCGATCCTCGGCGACAGGCGCTACAATGACAGGGTCAGCGACGTCTCGGAAAGGGCCGTCCGGCGGGACATGGCCGCGACCCGACGATTTCTGGCCCGGTTCAAGGCCATCGATACCACGGGATTTCCAGAACAGGAGCAGCTGAACCAGCGACTGATGGTCCTCCAACTTGCCGAGCGCATTGAAGCGGAGCAGTTCAAGGACTGGGAGATGCCTGTAAATCAGCTGAATGGCATCCATCTGGATGCGTCGCTCGGGCCGACTCTCTTTCCCTTTCAGACCATAAAGGACTACCGCGACTACATCAAACGCCTGCACCGGCTGCCGCGGCAGTTCGACCAGACTCTCGATCAGATGAGGAAGGGCGAGCATGATGGACTGATGCCGCCCAGGTTTCTACTCGAAAAGGTCGCTTCGCAGGCCGCTGGCATCGCCGACACGAGCACGCCGGCTAGCCCGTTCGCGGTGCCATTGCAAAAGTTCCCAGCGTCCATCCCGAAGGCTCAGCAGGAGGAGATCCGCCAAGAACTGTTGGCAGCGATCGAAAAGGATGTTGTCACGGCGTATAGGAGGTTCCGCGATTTTATGCGCGAGCGGTATGCATCGAAGGGACGAACTGATCCCGGCGTTTGGGCGCTTCCAGACGGCGCGGCGCGTTATGCTCTCGCCGTGCGGCTCGCGACGACTACGAAGTTGACGCCCGAAGCCATTCATCAGCTCGGAATGCGGCAGGTCGCGGAGTTAGAGGCGGCGGAGCGTACGCTGGCTTCCCAGCTCGGCTTCTCGGACGTATCGGGGCTTCGCGCGGCGGTAAAGGCCGATCCAAAGCTGCATGCGCATTCCGGCGAAGAGATCCTATCTCTCTATCGCAAGTATAGCGATAAGATGTACGGCAAGCTGCCCGACCTCTTCACGCACCTGCCAAAAGCGCGTATGATCGTGGTAGCGACCGAGCCGTTCCGCGAGAAAGACGCGATGTTCGCCGAGTATGTGGGCGGATCTCTCGACGGCTCGCGTCCGGGCCGCGTGTCCGTCAACACGTACGAGTACTCGCAACGCTCCCTGACCGACATCGAATCCACGGCCTATCACGAGGGCGTACCGGGGCATCACCTACAGATGACCATTGCGCAGGAGATGTCTAGCCTGCCGATGTTCCGTCGCGAAGGGGACTACACCGCTTTTCAGGAGGGGTGGGCTCTATACTCGGAAAAGTTAGGCAAGGAGATCGGTTTCTACGAGGACCCCTACAGCGAATACGGCCGCATCGAAAATGAACTGCTGCGGGCAGTGCGACTGGTGGTAGATACCGGTCTGCACGCGGATCGTTGGTCACGACAGCAGGTAGTCGATTACTTCCACGCCCACACCGGCTTGGCAGAGCTTGAGGTGCAGAGCGAGACGGATCGCTATATCGCGTGGCCGGCGCAGGCTCTGGCCTACAAAACGGGAGAGTTGACGATCCTGAACTTGCGGGACAAGGCCAAGGCTACCCTGGGCGACCGCTTCGACCTGCGCATGTTTCACGACGAAGTGCTCGGAGCGGGACCGCTGCCGCTAGACGTGTTGGAGGAGCGTATCGATGCCTGGATCGCACGAAGAAAATCGCCCACCCAATAGAAGCGTACGGTTCGAGATCTACTGACGACTTCGAAGAAGGGTTATTACGAGTGCGCCGGACAAGAGTGAACGGTCGGCCGACCGGAACGTGCCGCTTGTCTGGACCGATCTCGACGGCCGGGGATTCAATCGCGTGCACCTCCGGGCACGCGCCGCTACCGTCTTCGTCTCCACCGAGTGTGCGCTGTCCAGTCAATATCCCGGTCGCCTGCGCCGCCTTCAGGACGCCTACTTCGGCCGTCGTGTGGCCTTTTATCTCGTCGATAGCCATGTCCCCGATACCGCCGCCAGGTTCCGCGCCTGGGCAGTGGAACGAAACATCAACCTGCCGCTCGTCAAGGACGTCGGAACGCGCCTGGCGGACCAGTTGGGCGCGGTTCGCACGCCGGAGGAAGTAGTAGTAGACCGTACCGGAACTACGGTCTATCGTGGCGCCATAGATGACGATGGCGTGGAGTCGCGCGTCCGAAAGCGCTTTCTGTGTGACGCGCTCGACTCAATGTTGGTGGGCCGGCCGATCCGCGTTCGTGTGGCTCCCCTCACTGCGGCCGGCTGCCTCATCGCACATCCGAAACGTGAAATTGCCGTCTCTCGCGGCGCGCCGACCTATGCCCGCGACATTGCGCCGGTGCTGAACCGCGCCTGCGTCGCGTGCCACCGCGCGGGCGAAGTCGCGCCGTTCGCCCTCGAAGGCTATGCGCAGGCGAAGCTCTGGGCGCCGATGATCGCGGACGTTACGCAGCGGCGGATCATACCGCACTGGAAAGCAGAACCCGGCTAAGGGGATTTCCTAACCTGGAGAACCCGCTCGCTCCGGCGTTGAGCGCGCTGATGAAGCCGAGCCGGCTCGGGCGAGTAGCACAGAAGTATCATAGCTTGCGCGTGATGGCGCGCATCGGAGTGGATGAAGCTCGAAAGGCGCTGCTGACGAATGTAGTAGAGACCTACCTGCGGTTGAACGAACAGGAAGAGGTCACATTCCGTCGGTTAGTTTCCACGCCAGAAGGCGAGGAGGTAAGAGAGATGATATCGATCTACGAACAGAGAGGCATTGAGAAGGGCATCGAACAGGGCATCGCGATTGGTGAGCGCAGGACGTTGCTGCGGCAGCTTAAGCTGAAGTTCGGCGAGCTTCCCGAAGCGCTGCGGATGCACATCGAGTCCCTTTCGGACGCCGAGGAGCTTCAGACGCTAGTGGACCGAGTCGTCCAGGCAAGCTCGCTTGCCGAGATGGGACTCGAGTAGGCCTACGCTGACGCGATAACGCATTCGAGATGACTGTGTCCCACCTGCCATCATCTTCGACCTTCTTCGTCATCGGCGGCACGCTCTCCACAACCGCAAGCTCCTCCGTCGCCCACAGCAAAGCGCCCGTACGGGGCGCACTCCAAACGTGATGCCGGTGGTTACGGCGAGCCGCCCGCGCAGTTGACGGCCGTCTGGTCTGGCGGGTTTCCGCCTGCGAGTGGCGGGAGTCCCGAGGCGCTTATCATGCAGATCGGCGAACGACGTGTAGCCTCAGACGGCCCGGCCGGGGCCGCCGGCCTTGAGCGCCGCGTCAATGGCCTGCCATGACTCGTCGGGCACGTCGTCGAAGGGACAACTTCAGCAGGTCGGACGTTTCCCCTTGCGCGAAGCAGGTCGTGAACGACCGATCGGTGGAATGTATTTGCTCCAATTGAGCCAGCTCCGTGGGCACCAGGGATTCGTCCTGACGTTGCAACTCCGTTCGCATATCTGATATAGTAGTGATATGAGCGCCTCCACTATTTCCGCGAACGGTATCGATCACCCGTATCGCGTAAGTCGTAGTCTGAACCTTTCCGAGGCCAACCAATACTGCGAGCGCCTGGCGAAATCTCACTACGAAAACTTCCTCGTGGCAGGTGTTTTCTGCCCGCGGCATCTCCGGCAACACTTCTATAACGTGTACTCGTACTGTCGCGTCAGCGACGATCTCGGCGACGAGATCGGGGATACGGACAAATCGCTCGTGCTGCTGGATTGGTGGGAGGAAGAGCTCGACCTGATGTATCGCGGCGAGCCTCGGCATCCCGTGTTCGTAGCTCTGGAGCAGACCGTTCACCAGTTCCATATTCCGCCGGAGCCTTTTCGCGATCTGTTGACCGCATTTCGAAGCGATCAGAAAGTCACGCGATATCCCAGCATGACGGACGTGCTCCACTATTGCCGCTTTTCCGCCAACCCGGTTGGACGCCTGGTTCTTTATCTCTGTGGCTACGACGACGCGGAGCGTCAGGACCTGTCCGATAAGACCTGCACCGCACTGCAGCTCGCCAATTTCTGGCAGGATGTGAGCCGCGACCTGGATAAGGACCGGATCTATATTCCGTTGGACGATATGTCCCGGTTCGGCGTGAACGAGGAGCAGCTATTCGCACACCGTTTCACGCCCGGATATGCGGACCTGCTGCGCCACGAAGTTGCAATGACGCGCGGCCTCTTCGCGGAAGGCCTGCAGCTTTGCGCCCTCGTGGAACGGCGGGTTCGGCTTGATATCGAGATGTTCAACCGCGGGGGCCTGGAGGTGCTCCGTCTCATTGAGCGGAGCGGGTACGATACGCTCAGCCGGCGGCCGTCCGTCTCCAAGCTGCGGCAGGTGTCCATCCTCATCCACAGGCTGATCGCCAGGTAAGAAGTCTAAACCCTCCCATGACAGATGGTCTTGCCGCATCCTATGCACACTGCGCCCATGTCGCCAGGACCCAGGCGCGAAACTTCTACTACTCGTTCCTCACGCTTTCGCAGGAGCGTAGGGCGGCGATGTGCGCCATCTACGCCTTCATGCGCTATAGCGACGATGTTTCCGACGATGCTGCCGAGGACGGCGTGAAGTCGCGCGAAATCGCGCGATGGCGCACGGCGCTTGATCGGGCATTCTGCGGCGACTACGGCGACAGCCTCATCCTGCCGGCATTCCACGATACGGTCCGAAGATACAAAATCCCGGCACGGTACTTCCACGAGCTAATTGACGGCACGGAGATGGATCTGACGAAGACTCGCTACGACACGTTCGAGGAGCTTCACCACTACTGCTATCGCGTGGCGAGCGTCGTCGGATTCGTGTGCATTCACGTCTGGGGCTTCGACGCGGCCGAAGGCAGGGCGTTGGCGTACGCCGAGGACTGCGGCCTTGCATTCCAATTGACCAATATTCTTCGCGACGTGCGGGAAGATGCCGAACGCGGACGTATCTATCTGCCTCAGGAGGATCTGCGGCGATTCGACGTCTCCGAAGAAGACCTCGCCAACGGAAGCTTGAACGACAACTTCCGATCACTAATGCGGTTCGAAGTGGATCGGGCGAAGCAGTACTACCAGCGAGCCGGCCATCTCGCGCCGCTGGTGCATGCCGCCGGCAGGCCCACACTGACGATCATGATGAAGATCTATCGCGGTATCCTGGACAGCATCGAGCGAAACAACTACGACGTCCATACGCGCCGCGCCCGCGTCAGCACGTCGCGGAAGCTGGGTATACTCGCGGCCGCATGGCTGCAAAGCAGGTTCTAGGCGTTGGGTTTCAGGTTCCAGGGAATGACAAGCCTGCGACCTGCCGTGGTTCCCCCTAGGACCTAGCCCCGATCACCTATAACCTCCCAATTGGGGCTTGTGCATTATGCGAACGGTGTTGATCATTGGCGGGGGAGTGGCAGGAATAGCGGCCGGCTGCGCACTTGCCGACGCCGGATTGCGCGTTCAGATTGTCGAAAAGAGGGCCATGCTGGGCGGCCGCGCATCCTCGTTCGTGGACGCGCAGACCGGTGAGATTCTCGACGAATGTCAGCACGGCACGATGCGCTGCTGCACGAACCTTACCGACCTGCTGGAGCGTCTGGGCGTTCACGACCAGATCCGCTACCACAGCGCGCTGCATTTCCTCGACGGCGACGGGGAGCGTTCCGTGATCAAGCGCTGCGGACTTCCGGCGCCGTTCCACACGTCCCTATCATTCCTGCGGTTTCGATCGCTTGGCTTGCGTGATAAGGTCGTCATCGGTCGTGCGATGTTCGCGATGCTGCGAGCCGCGCCGGATCCGAGGTGGGACGCACTCGACGTCGCCGCCTGGTTCCATGGCGCCGGTCAGACGGAACGGGCCATCCGTCGTTTTTGGCGGCCCATTCTTGTCAGCGCCTGCAACGAGGAGCTAGATCGAATCTCGTGCACGCACGCCTTCAAGATCTTTCGCGACGGGTTCCTGGCTCATCCGCGCGGCTACGAATTTGGCGTCCCTCGCGTGCCACTTGGCATTCTCTACACCGCGCCGGTGATCGCATACCTGAGCGCCAGGGGGGGCTGCGTACAGCTGAGGACCATCGTGGATTCGATCCAGTTCGAGGGAGGTCCGGAGGGGCGGATTGCGAGCGTAACGCTTCGGGACGGCGAGCGACTTATCGCCGATCACTACGTCAGCGCTCTGCAGTCCGATCTGCTGCTCAAGCTGCTGCCGGCCGCGATCACATCCGGGGAGTCCTACTGGGAAAACCTGCGCGGGATCGAGCTCTCTCCGATCATGGGGGTTCATCTCTGGTTCGACAGGCCCATATCCTGCCCGCCCGCGCTCGCCATTTTGGACCGTCCCACGGAGTGGATCTTTAACAAGATCGCAAACTTCGACCTCCCATATGCCCGTCCCAATACTCAATACCCAATACCCAACACCCAATACCCAACACCCGATACCCGACATTCTGCTTCCGACGAACGGCCCGCCGCCTATCTCAGCCTGGTGATGAGCGCATCGCGCAGGTATACGGGGATGCCGCAAGAGGCGATCGTCGAGATGGCGATGCGCGATATAGAGAACTGCCTGCCGCAAGCGAAAGCGGCTGCTCTCCTGCGGTCGCGCGTCGTCCGCTGGCCCAAGGCGACGTTCTCGCCAAGGCCGGGCGTCGAAGCGCTGCGACCAGTCCAGCGCAGCCCGATCTCGAATTTCTACATTGCAGGAGAG
>JBBQVV010000096.1:0-18172 GCA_038211235.1 Chthonomonadales bacterium
CATATTCTGGTGCACCCAGGAGCCCTACTATTCGCGGGACCTGCTGCCCTTCCTCGCCCGCGCTCAAAAATGAGTTTTGATGCGATTGCCGAGATCGGTTGATCGGCCAGCAAGCCCGCGGCTGCCGATCGGACAGATGAGATTCTCACGGTTCGGGCGAAGTAGCCAACGGAAAACCGCACGAACTCACGCCTTCGGCAGGCCGGGAAGCTCGATTAGGGGGCGGATTTCGACCGTGCCGACGCGCGCCGCCGGGATCTGGCCCGCGATGCAGAGCGCATCGTCCAGGTCCTCGGCCTCGATGAGGAAGTAGCCGCCGAGTTGCTCCTTCGTTTCCGCGAACGGACCGTCCGTGACCAGCCGTTTGCCGTCGCGGATTCGAACGCTCGTCGCGGTCGATACGGCATGGAGCGGCCCCGCGTCGAGAAACTTTCCACTCGCTTTGAGCCGGCCGGCCAGCTCAAGGGACTCCGCATAACAGTGCTCCCGCTCGGTATCAGTCCACGCTTCCTCTTCCCTGTAGATCAGCAGCATATACTTCATCTCATTGCCTCCGTAGACCATCGGAATGTACCTGGCATTGAATCTCCGTGCGAGCTGTGTGCGGTGGCTGCCAGCATTCTCGAAACGCTTGTCTCCACTTCCGCCCGTGAAACCGGCACTCGCCCCTTCTGAAATGTAGTCGAACGACGAGCCGTGGAATCGACATTGCGAATCCGATTCAGCCGAGATCTGCGAGCCGGCCTTCGAGAAACCGCCTTTCGGGCTCCTGACGTGCCAGTTTGAGCGCCTGCCGGTAGGAGGCTCGGGCTTGCTCGGCTCTCCCCAACCGCCTGCACAGGTCGGCCCTCGCCGAGTGCGCCAGATGGTAGTCGGCCAGGTCGCCCCGCTCAAGAATGGAGTCGATAATCTGGAGGCCTGCCAGCGGACCGTCGCGCATTGCGACCGCTACGGCCCGGTTAAGGTCGATGACGGGTGAAGGGCTCATGCCGGCAAGTACATCGTAAAGTTCCACGATCCGCGACCAATCCGTCACAGCCATACTTGTCGCCTCTGCGTGCACGGCGGCGATGGCCGCCTGAACCGTGAACGGGCCAAATCCTCCAGATCGTAGTGTTCGCCGCACCAGGATTCCGCCCTCTTCGATTTGGTCTCTGTTCCAGAGAACCCGGTCCTGGTCATCCAGGAGAATCAGGTCTCCCGTCACAGACGTCCGAGCTTGCCGTCGCGACTCCTGGAGCAGCATAAGCGCCAGGAGTCCCTCTGCCTCCGGCGCCGGCAGCAGTGCGATAAGGAGCCGCGCAAGGCGGATCGCCTCTCCGGATATATCGGCTCTCGTGAGGGATCCGCCCGATGAGGCCGAGTAGCCCTCGTTGAAGAGCAGATAGATGACGTAGAGGACCGCGTCCAGCCTGTCGGGCAGATCCTCTCGAGACGGCACCTGATAGGGGATACGCGCGTCTCGGATCTTTGACTTTGCGCGCACGATTCGCTGCGCTACGGTAGTCGGGGAGGTGAGGAATGCGCGGGCGATCTCCTCGGTCGTGAGTCCGCAGACCTCCCTCAGCGTCAGCGCAAGCTGTGCGTCGGAGGAGAGAGCGGGGTGGCAGCAGGTGAAGATGAGGCGCAGTTGATCGTCCTCCACGTCCTCACCTGTCCAGTCCGCGGCGTCCAGGGTGGAGTTATCGATCTGTTCGGCGAGCTGCGGCAGCGACGCGTCGAAGCGGACACGACGCCGGATCGCGTCGATAGCTTTGAAGCGGCCGGCAGATATTAGCCAGGCACGGGGATTCTCCGGAATTCCGTCCCGTCCCCACTGCTCCAGCGCCGCCGTAAACGCATCGTGCATCGCGTCCTCTGCCCGATCGAAATCGCCGACCAGACGGATTAGCGTGGCAAAGATTCGCCGCGACTCGGACCGGTAGAGTAGATCCAGCTCTTCGCGCACCCGAGATTCCGGAATCGGGAGCGCCCGTCCGCTATCCATAGGTTGGTTTCTGCGGCCAGCCGGGAGGAGAATCCTCGAAGTCCTGCTGCCGGCCATAGGGTGTCGTGTCGAGGAGGCTGTATGCGTCAGTGAGGCTTTCGGTTCCTCGGGCATAGGTCGAATACGTGTGAAAGACCTCGTTTTCAAGTCGGAAGAAGACGCTCAGGCCGTGCTCCTCACCCTCTGCTGCATTCGGTCCTCGCCTCGCTTCGAGCTCAGCCTTATCCCGGTAGTTATATTCGACCGGCACGACCTTCTCGTCCAGCGTGACGTGGTAGTCATAGTTGAAGTTGCTGCCGAAGGAGGAGTACCACGGAACGCGCCATCCTCTGCGCGCTTTGTAGGCCTCGAGCTTCGCCAAAGGCGCGCGAGAAACGAGCACGAACGTCGTATCGAGATCGTTCAGCAGCGACAGGTCGCCCAGGGCGTCCACATAGCCTGTACAGCCGGTGCAGCCGTCCTCCCACTCAGGGTCGAACATGAAGTGATAGACGATGAGCTGACTGCGACCGGCGAAGAGGTCGCCAAGGCTGCGCCGGCCCTCTGGTCCCGTGATCGCATACTCCGTTTCGACCTTGACCATGGGAAGCCGGCGCCGCTCCGCGTTAACCCGATCCCGTCGTTGCGTCAGCTCCTTTTCATGTTCGAGCAGTCGCTTACGTTCGACAAGCCAGTGGTCGCGCGAAGAGATCGGTGGATGAGCATTCAAGTCCGTCGACATTGTCGTAGTCGCTCCGAGGCGGATTGCGTTCGACCCTCTGACACCGCATTGCGGCCGGCAAACCGAAGAGCTGCGCCTCCTATCCACGCCATCACGGTCGTCAGTGCGGTTCCTAAGCTCTTTACGAACTTGACGCCCATTTTGCAGCCAGTCGAGGAAGCCTGGGAAAATGTTGTTGCGGCGCAAAACCGTTGGGACGGGACATCCGCAGCGGACGGCGACGACGTAAACGTATTCGCTCGGGGGACGTATGTACGGGAGGCGCGGGACATCACCGCCGCCGACGAGCGGGCGATGCGCGACCATTCTTAGCCGCCACTACAAGGTCCGCTCCTGGCGGGCAGTTGGTGCGGGGCGCCCGCAGTCGATCCACATCTTGCGCGCAAGCGATCGCGTGTCGCACCGGACGCCGTACGGAGCGAAGTATTGAGTGATGCGTTCGAGGTCCCGGGAGAAGAGTGCGAATGCGTCCGGGTTATCCATCGGATCGACGGCTTGTGGGAAATCTATGATCTGAAGCCGGCCCTCCCAGTAGAGGACGTTATAGGCGGAGAGGTCGCCATGCACACGGTCTTCGTCCAGGAAGATCTCGAGGTTGTCGAGGATCTGCGTGAACAGCGGTCCCACTTCGTGCGGTTCCAGGCGAACATTTTGAAGCTGCGGCGCAACGCGACCCCACTCGCCGAAATACTCCATGAGGATGACATTCCCGGACTGCCCGATCGCTTCCGGCACGTCGGCTCCCGCCACATGCAGGCGTCTAAGCGTTTCGAATTCGCATCCTATCCACATGCCGAACTGCATGCCGATACCCTTCTCGGTCCGCCGCGCAATGGCCCGGTCCGCGCGCGCATCGAGGGTCGTACGGCCCTGCTGGTAGATCCCGTCGTTCTTGAAGTTTCGTTGGCTCCTAGGCCGGTATAGCTTGGCGGCCAGCAGTCCACGCTCCAGGCGAGGATGAGAGTGGCAGCAGAGGACCGTCGCCTCTTTGCCGCTCTTGACCACCGCCGTTTCGCCCACGATCAGCTCGTCTGCGTAGAACGGCGCTAGGGGCCCATCCAAACCAGCCTCCTCGGCGTCGGCCACCGCGCCAGTGTCCTTCACGCGTCGCGGTTTCGGTGGACGCAGGCCATCGCCGTACTCTAGCGCCTCATAATAGTCCAGATCCAGTTTGTTTCTCCTCCTGCACGGTAAAGGTGCGCAAATCTGCAGCATTGCTTCCTTATCGCACGACTGCGAGCATCCGATAAACGATCAACGTCGACCAAGTTAGGCCGACCGATTTTCGAGCCTCAAAACTATTGACAGCGCGCGGACTCGCGTGCTAGAATGGCGTAATCGTGGAAGTGTTCACACCGTCCCTTTAAGAGAGTCCGGCGAGGCTGACAAGGGGCGTTATCATACGGAGCGCGCGTTCAGAATAGCGACCATAAGTCGTCGTCTAGCCACGCGCCCCAACAGTACCTGCCTCTGCCGGCCGGCATTCGTGTCGCGGCGAGGTGTTTTTTTGCGTGAACTGGAGGAGTTGGGACGTGGACCGCGATGTCTCGGGTCATCAGGGCGCGCAGCGCTCCGACGACGATCGAAACCTGGTGCAGGTGATGGACGCCGACGACATTCGTCGCGCGATTACCCGAGTGGCGCACGAGATCGTCGAAAAGAACCACGGCGTAACCGAGGTCGCGCTCGTCGGCGTGCTGCTCCGCGGAGTTCCGCTAGCCGAGCGACTCTCCCGGCTGCTACTTCAGATCGAGGGCGTTGCAGTTCCGGTGGGGAGGCTCGACATCGGGCTTTACCGTGACGATTTTGGCGCTAACCCTTCGGGGCGGCCGCCGCTCGCACCAACGGCCATACCATTCGATGTAAGCGAAAAGCACATTATCCTGGTGGACGATGTGCTCTACACCGGGCGAACAGCGCGTGCGGCGCTCTCCGCGGTGCTCGATCTGGGACGCCCGGCGTCCGTGCAGCTTGCCGTCCTGCTCGACCGCGGCCACAGGGAGCTACCGATCCGGCCCGACTACGTCGGAAAAAACGTACCGACGGCGAGAAATGAACATGTCCAGCTCTATCTGCTCGAGGATGACGGGGAGGACCGCGTCCTGATTCGCAGAACGACCTGATGAGTTCCGACTTGATGTCCCAACGCTTATGAAGCATCTGCTATCGCTCAGAGAGACTTCGGAGACCGACATCCGGTACCTGTTGGACACGGCGCTCGCGTTCAAGGAGATCCTCGCGCGTCCCGTAAAAAAGGTTCCGACTCTGCGTGGGCGCGCCATGGTCACCGTCTTCTACGAGAACTCGACTCGCACGAGAACCTCCTTCGAGATGGCAGCGAAAATCATGAGCGCCGAGGCCATCAATATTGCCGTCGCTCAGTCCTCTGTCGCGAAGGGCGAGAGCCTGAAGGACACGATGCTCACGCTCCAGGCGCTCAAGGCGGACTGTATTGTGATCCGCCACGGAGCGTCCGGCGCTGCAGGGTTCGCCGCGGCCCATCTCGGCATACCGGTCGTGAACGCCGGAGATGGTCGGCACGAACACCCGACACAAGGTCTGCTCGACATGCAGACGATTCGCCAGCATAAGGGCGATCTACGCGGGCTGACCGTCGCGATCGTCGGCGATATCCTCCATAGCCGCGTGGCCCGTTCCAATATCTGGGGCCTGAGCAAACTGGGCGCCGACGTACGACTGGTGGGGCCTCGCACTCTCCTTCCTCCAGACGCGGATCGGCTGCCGGCTGCGGTTTTTGACGATCTGGAGGAGGGCCTGGCAGGCGCACATGTCGTAAACGTTCTCCGCCTGCAGGTTGAGCGAATGGAAAAGGGCCTTCTGCCCTCGCTGCGTGAATACTCGAGGCTCTTCGGCATCAATAGGTCCAGCGTCAAATTCGCGGCGCCTGAGGCTCTCATCCTCCACCCGGGACCGATGAACCGGGGAGTGGAGATCTCGGCCGACGTGGCCGACGGTAAGTTCGGCATTCAAAGTGCTGTCGAGGAGCAGGTGACGAACGGTGTCGCGGTACGGATGGCGGTGCTCTACACCCTGATGGGCAATCAGGGGGCCGTTGGAAGCGATGCATAGTGTGGCCGGTTTGTTCAGAAATCCGTAGATGTGACGTATAGACCATAGGGTAGGCAGTTGCGACTGTCGCGCGTGATCGTTTCATAAGTTTTCCGGTTTCCTGTTCCGAAAGCGCGAATTGAGGAAGGCACAAATTGAAGCTGGTGCTTGCCGGCGGCAGGGTCCTGGACCCCTCCCAAAACCTGGATCGAAATGCCGACGTCATCATAGAAGATGGCAAGATCCGCGCGATCGTCGAGCCGGGCTCGGGGCCGGCCGACTCTGAGCGGTTAGATGTCCGGGGCAAACTGGTGACGCCCGGACTTGTCGACATACACGTACATCTGCGTGAGCCTGGCTTTGAGTATAAGGAAGATATTGAAACCGGGACGCGTGCCGCCGCTGCCGGCGGATTCACGCGCGTCTGCTGCATGCCGAATACCAATCCGGCGATCGATTCGGCTGCCGTGGTTCGCCAGATTCTCGAGCGTACCGAGCAGGTTGGAAGCGCGCGGGTACATCCCATTGCTGCGGCAACGCGCGCGATGGAGGGTGATCAGCTGACCGAAATGGCGGAACTCAAGTCCGCCGGAGCGGTGGCAATCTCCGACGACGCCTTTCCACTTCAGCACGCGGATACCATGCGCCGCGCAATGGAGTACTGCAGGATGCTCGACCTGCCGCTTATGACGCACAACGAGGATAAGCGGCTCACCGAGAAAGGCGCAATGAACGAGGGCTACATGGCTACCGTTCTGGGTATTCCCGGCATGCCTCGGATTGCGGAGGATATTGCCGTTGCCCGCAACATCCTGCTGGCAAAGCTGACCGGCTGCCGGCTTCACCTGCTTCACATCTCGACCGCGGGCACCGTCGATCTGCTGAGGAGAGCTAAAGCCGACGGTATCCGCGTTACCGGCGAGGCTTGCCCACACCACTGGGTGCTGACAGACGCGGCGTGCGAAGGCTTTGCAACGGATGCCAAGATGAATCCACCCCTGCGGACTCCCGAGGACTGTGAGGCGGTCAAGGAAGGCCTCAAAGACGGCACGATCGACTGTATCGTCACCGATCATGCGCCGCACGCCGAATACGAGAAGGAGGTCGAGTTCGAGGCGGCGCCATTTGGAATTCTGGGCCTCGAGACCTCTTTCCCAGTGACCTACACAACGCTCGTTCAGACGGGCATCCTGTCGCTTGCCGATGCCGTCGCCAAGATGACCGTGATCCCGGCTCGTGTGCTCAATCTGCCCGAAGGCGCAGGGACACTGAACGCAGGCGCCGCGGCCGATATCGCCGTATTGGACCTGGACCAGGAGTGGACGATCGACCGGACGCAGGTTCAATCTAAGTCAAGGAATACGCCGTTTCACGGGATGCACGTGCGCGGGAGAGCTCTCTTCACGCTCCTCGGCGGCAGAAGGATTGTGCTGTGAGGAGCGTGCAGCTAGTAATTTACGGCGGGCCGGTACACACGATGACCGGAGAACCCGGAGCACGTGGTGGGGTAGCCGTCGGACCTGACGGGCGCATTATCGCCGTCGGGTCGGAGGAAGAGATCGCGGCTGTTGCCGGACCTCGTACCAGGCGGATCGATCTTCACGGACGTGCGCTGACGCCCGGGTTCTTCGACTGTCATATGCATCTGCTCTGGCTGGGACGAATTCTGAGCAACGTCAGTCTGGCATCACCGCCCGTCGCCGAAAAGGCAGATATTATCAGGCTTCTCCGCGAGCGGCGCGCAGCCGACCCGACGGCGAAGGTCATTCAGGGAAACTACTACGATCAGAATAGGCTGCCGGGCGGCGTGCACGTGACGCGCGAGGACCTGGACGAGGTCGCGACCGACGTCCCGGTCCGGATCGAGCACACGTCCGGCCATGCGGCGGTGGTCAACACGAGAGCGCTTCAGATGCTGGGCATCTCGCGAGACACGCCCGACCCGGCCGGTGGTGAGATCGCTCGCACCGCGCAGGGCCGGCCAACCGGGGTTTTGCTTGAATCCGCCAGCTGGAATAACCTGGATCGAATCGTTCCCGATCCAACGAAGGCGGAGGCGGTTGAGGCTCTGGGGCGCGCAAACCGCTACCTCCTGGAGCGAGGAATCACGAGCGCAACCGATGCGAACACGGCCGCATCTGAGATCGACTGGTACGCGGAAGCCGCGGTATCTGATCGGCTGCGGATCCGAACGAACCTGATGGCAGCGTGGGCCGAGATCGTCGGGGGCATCGGGCAGGGCGAGGTTCCGGCCCCGGACGCGCTGCAGCCCGCGCGGACGGGTCTTGATGGGCACCGGCTGCACGTCGGGCAGGCAAAGCTTTTTTCGGATGGAGCGATCACAACGCGGACGTGCTGGCTCACCGAGCCCTTCGAGCGAATGCCCGGCAACTTTGGCATCGCGATGCACGACGGGGCCGAGCTTGAGGAGCTGATATGGAAGGCACACCGCGCAGGCTGGCAGATCGCGACGCACGCGATCGGCGATCGCGCCATCGATGTCGTTCTGGATGCCTATGCTAACGCCCAGCGGCGCTTCTCACGTCATCGCCCTAACCATCGGATCGAGCATTGCATGCTGCTGAATGAAGAGCGGATCGCCCGCATGCGACGGCAGCGTGTCTGGAGCATCGGGCAGCCCGAGTTCATTGCCGGACTCGGAGACGCCTACTATAGCGCTCTCGGCGAAGAGCGCACGAATCGACTCTCTCCCTACGCGTCGCTCGATGCTCATGGCGTGGCCCAGGCGTTCAGCTCCGATTGTCCCGTCGTTCCGGGTGCACCGCTTGACGGAATATTTGCCGCGATGAACCGCACGACTCGGAACGGGCGTACCATCGGACCGGACGAGCGCATATCCGCGGAAACAGCGCTCTACGCCTACACGGCTGCGCCGGCCTTCGCGTCGCGCGTCCAGCGCGACCGCGGCACGATTGAGCCTGGAAAGTGGGCCGATTTCGCACTGTTGTCTCGTGACCCGCTCGATACCCCGATCGATGAGTGGGCAGACATTCGCGTCGAGGCGACATTTATCGGTGGTGAGTGCCTGTACGGGGAGCCGGAGCTGCGTTGATCAAAAAGACCATGTCGGCAGACACATGCTAGCCCATCTCGTGCTGGAGGATGGTACGGGGTTCGAAGGCGAGTCCCTTGGCGCGATCGGGCGCGCGATAGGGGAAGTCGTCTTCAACACCGGCATGACGGGCTATCAGGAGATCCTTACCGATCCATCGTACGCCGGGCAGATGGTCGTACTGACGTATCCGCTCATCGGCAACTATGGCATCAATCCGGACGATTTCGAGTCTCGCAGAGTCCAGGTGGAGGGCTTAATCGTCCGAGAGGCTGCGGATAGCCCGAGTAACTGGCGCTCCGCGCAGTCGCTCCACGCCTTCCTGAAGGACAAGGGCGTGGTCGCGATCAAGTCGATCGATACACGCGCTGTAACGCGAGCGCTGCGTGTCCGCGGCGTGATGAGGGGAATTATCACAACCGATGACCCTTCATCGGCGCTGCAGGCGCTTCAGACCGCGGCGGACTATTCGCAGGTCGACTATGCGCGGCGCGTGACGACGGAGGCGCCGTATCGCTGGGGCCCGATATCCGCGGGTCCCGAGGCGATCTTGCCTTCAGGAGAATCCGACGGTAGCGCACGCTATCGAATCGCACTGCTCGATTGCGGCGTGAAGTACAACATCATTCGAAGTCTGGCGGAACTTGGCTGCGACACAACGGTGTATCCATGTACCTCGACGTCCGAGGATCTGCTCCGCGGCGATCCTGACGGGGTTATGCTGTCTCCCGGCCCTGGAGATCCGGCACAGTATGGCTACATCGTCGAGACGGTCAAGCGAATTGCAGGCCGGAAGCCGATCCTGGGCGTCTGCCTCGGCAATCAGATCCTTGGATGCGCTTTCGGCAGCCGGACTTACAAGCTCAAGTTCGGACATCGAGGCAGCAACCACCCCGTTAAGGATCTAAAGACGGGCCGAGTCAGTATCACGTCGCAGAATCACGGGTACGCGGTCGACCCCGACTTGCTTAGAGATGGAATGGAGGTCGGCCACGTCAATCTGAACGACGGCACGGTAGAAGGACTGCGCCATCGTGATCTGCCGATCTTTTCGATCCAGTACCACCCCGAGGCATCTCCCGGTCCGAATGACAGCGCCTATTTCTTTCGGGAGTTCGTGGAGACGCTTGAGCCGCGATAGCCGCGAAAAGTCACGTGCGCCGATGGCAGACTGGCGAATCTGGCTTTCCCTCTGCGCGCTTCTGGCGATGGTGGTCCTACGCACCTACGCGCTCGAATCGGATCCCTATCCGCGGCTATCGTGGAGCAGCGGCCTGCTTACAGACGAGGGTTACTATATTCATAATGCCCGCAATCTGGTGCTGTTCGGTGTCGAGCGCACGGACGATTTCAATAACATGGTAATCATGCCGACGCTGCACATCGTCCAGGTTGCCGTGTTTCGGCTGTTTGGAGCGGGCGCTGTTCCGGCCCGCATGATCTCGGTCATCTGCAGCCTGTTGACGATCGGAGCCCTTTTCGCGGCGTGCCGTCGGGCATTCGGCCTGAGGGTCGCCGCAGTCGCCGCCCTGTTCCTGGGCATGGATCATATCAACCTGCTGTACAATCGAATGGCGCTAATGGACACGCCCGGCGTCATGCTGCTCGTGTTCGCGCTCTATGCGTGGGTCCGTGGTACGGCCGCGAAGCACTCCGTGCGGCGATGTAGGTTGTGGCTCACCGCCTGCGGTGCGCTCTTAGGGGCAGCAATTGTTACTCGTGGGCTGGCCGGACTTGCTATCCCAGCGGTGTTCCTTGCGGCGTGGCTCTCGGTCCGCGCTCCACATCGTTCGACTGCTCCACCCGGCGTAACGACGAAGGAGCCGTCGAAAGGCGCGTCATGGAGAGCGCTCAGCGTGCCGATTGCCGTCGGTCTCGCGGCTGTGCTCCTGCTCTACTTCGGCTTCTGGTACGCACCGTACCGCGACGAATTGGTGCGAATGAACCGCTACTACGTATGGCACCAGCTCACACCTAAGACTGCGCAGAGGCTGCTGCTAAACTCCGAGAACGCATGGTTTGGCGACGAACGGGGCGCGGCTCCGTTCCTGATGCGACACTCGCCGGTCTTGATGCTGCTGACCATTGACTGCCTGATTACTCAGTGGCTTCGCGCAGGGGACCGATCGCGTGCCGGCCGCGTGGACGTCGCAGACGGTCTAGATTCACGGTATACCGGCCCGGCCGCACTGTTTCTGCTCTGCTGGCTGGGCTGCTCCGCGCTCTTTCTCAGTGTGGCAAACTACACGCCGAGCCGATATTTCCTGCTGTTCTACCCTGCGCTCGCGGTTGTTGCCGCGTTCTCCGTGGTCAACGCGAGAGCGGTTGTCGAAGCCATCGTCGCCTCAAAGGGCGGGATTTGCCTGTTGGGCATGTATGCAGCATATCATGCCGCACTGGTGACCTGGCATCACGCTGAGCTTCGTAGCGTGGTCGCTGTCGGGATTGCGACGGCAGTGGGCGGTGGAATCGCTCTCGTTTGCAGCTCCGCGCTGAGGTCCCGGCCGGACCGATTGTCGCTCCTCTGCCAGGTGGCGCCGGTCGTGATGTTGATCGGTTGGTCGTCTGTCAATATCTACTACCTTGGCGACTGGATAACGCATCTGACGTTCGAACAGCGAGATGCAAGCCGATGGCTAGCCGACAACCTGCCGCAAGAGACTGTATTGATCGGCGACGTCGCTCCTGGACTGTGTCTGTACAACGGATTTGAAGCGGTCTCAGTCATTCCCGGCCTGTGCAACGACAACGCCCCGTTGGCACGCTTTGCGGCGCGACCACGGGCAATTGTCGTTCTGGACGGGCCAACGATCGAGCGCTGGTGGATCGATCATTACCCGGATCAGATAACGACAGCCAATCGAATCAAGCTGTTCCCGCATATTGGACCATTCACCGTCGGGGTGTACAAGGTTCGGGGCCTTTAGAGGACTATGCCAAGAGATACGAGCATCCGTAAAGTGATGGTTGTGGGATCCGGGCCGATCATCATCGGTCAGGCGGCGGAGTTCGACTACGCAGGCACGCAGGCGTGCAGAGCGCTCCGCGAAGAGGGGATCTCGGTCGTACTGATTAACTCGAACCCGGCGACCATCATGACCGATGCCGAGACTGCGGATCGAGTCTACATCGAGCCTCTAAACGTGGAGTTTGCCGAGCGTGTCATCGCCAGAGAGCGACCGGATGGGCTGCTTCCCACGCTTGGCGGCCAGACAGGACTCAATCTGGCAACGCTGTTGGCGGACGCAGGCGTTCTGGAAAAATACGACGTGCGTCTGCTAGGCACGCCGCTCGGATCGATCCAAAAGGCGGAGGATCGTGAAGAGTTTCGTACTCTGATGCGAGATATCGGTGAGCCGGTTCCGGAGTCGTGGATCGTTACCGACGCGGCGCAGCTGGCAGTCCCGCTGGCCGCGGGAATCTGGCCCCTGATTGTCCGCCCGGCCTACACCCTTGGAGGCACCGGCGGCGGTATCGCCGACAACGAATCCGAGCTGACGGAGATTACACGTCGCGGTCTCGAGGCCTCAATGCGCCATCAGGTCATGGTCGAGCGCTACCTCGCCGGATGGAAGGAGATCGAATACGAGGTAATGCGAGACGCCAACGATACGGCGATTACGGTATGTAACATGGAGAACTTCGACCCGATGGGAGTTCACACCGGTGACAGCATCGTCGTGGCGCCATCGCAGACCCTTTCAGACAAAGAGTATCAGATGCTGCGGACCGCCGCCCTCAAGATCATTCGCGCGCTCGGCATCGAGGGCGGATGTAACGTTCAGATGTCCCTCGATCCATCGTCCTTTCGATACTATATCATCGAGGTGAACCCGCGTGTATCGCGGTCGTCGGCCCTGGCATCCAAAGCTACGGGCTATCCAATCGCGCGAGTCGCGGCTAAGATCGCCATCGGACTGCACCTGGACGAGATCGAGAATGCCGTCACGAAGAAGACGCTTGCATGCTTCGAGCCGGCTCTGGACTACTGCGTCGTAAAGATTCCGAGATGGCCCTTCGACAAGTTCACGCTGGCCGATCGCCGCATCGGAACTCAGATGAAGGCGACCGGAGAGGTCATGGCAATCGACCGGTCCTTCGAATCCGCCCTCATGAAGGCGATCCGGTCCCTGGAGGTAGGTATCTACGGTCTCTCAAACAAGACCGCGCACGTCCTGAGCGACATTCAACTCGAGGAGGCGATTCGCGTCCCGAACGACGAGCGGCTCTGGGCGATTACGGAGGGATTTCGACGAGGCATGATGGTAGAGGAGATCCAGGGTCTCTCCAGTATCGATCCATGGTTCCTGCGCAAGATTCAGGCCCTGGTCGGCCTGGAAACGCGCCTGAAGCTAAATGGCACGGCGATCGCGCGCCTCGTCAACCAGGTCGATGGGGGACTGGACGAGATCGAAGAGACTCCAAGCCGCTCCGGTATTCAGACGGAGTACCATCGCGTCGTGAGGCTTCTTAGGGAGGCGAAGCGCGCCGGTTTTCCCGACAAGATCATCGCGGAGTTCGCGGGCGTTCCGGAAATGCGGCTGCGGGCGATCCGCAAGCAGCTCGGCATCGTTCCCGTCTACAAGATCGTCGATACTTGCGCCGCCGAGTTCGACGCGGCGACACCTTACTACTATTCGTGTTACGATACCGAGGACGAGCGCTGATCGGGCGGCGCATGGTCGCGCGGACGCGAGGAATCGAATTTGAGTTCCATCGAAGTTTCTAGAGCAAAAAAGATTGTCGTTGTCGGATCCGGACCGATTCGTATCGGACAGGGGATCGAATTCGACTACTGTTCGGTGCACTGCGTGTGGGCACTGCGCGAGATGGGATATCAAGCGCTAATCATCAACAACAATCCGGAGACGGTATCTACGGACTTCGATACATCCGACCGCCTCTTCTTCGAGCCGCTGACTCCCGAGGACGTGTTGAACATCCTGGATCGCGAGCAGCCCGATGGAGTGATCGTTCAATTTGGCGGCCAGACCGCGATCAATCTGGCAGGACCGCTTCACGAGGCGGGCATCCGCATATTCGGAAGCTCATCCGACTCGATCGACCTCGCCGAGGACCGCGACAGATTCGAGAAGGTGCTGCGAGAGCTGCACATCCCGAAGCCGGTGGGCCGGGCTGTGGTGAGCGTCGACGGAGCGATCGAGGTCGCCGAGGAGATCGGCTATCCCGTACTCGTACGACCGTCGTACGTTCTGGGAGGCCGAGCCATGGAGATCGTCTACAATCGCTTGGACTTACAACGGTACATGACCTACGCCGTCGATGTGTCGCCCAGAGCGCCGATTTTGGTCGATAAGTATATTCTCGGCAAGGAGGTCGAGGTGGACGTCATTGGTGACGGCGCCGACTGTCTCCTGCCAGGCATCATGGAGCACATTGAGCGAGCGGGCGTGCACTCCGGAGACAGCATGGCCGTGTATCCGCCGCAGACACTGTCCGAGTCGGTCATCTCCCAGATCGTGCAGACTGCTACGCTCCTTGCCAGGCGCCTGGAAGTACGGGGCCTGATGAATATTCAGTTCGTCGTGGATCGCGAAACAGACACGCCCCAGGTCCTGGAGGTGAATCCCCGGGCCTCTCGGACCGTACCGTACCTGAGCAAGATCACCGGCATACCGATGGTCAAGGTCGCCACCAACGTGATGCTCGGCAAGACATTGCAGCAGCAGGGCTATTCGACGGGCCTTCACCCCAATCAAGGCAGCATCGCCGTCAAGGCGCCCGTCTTCTCATTCGCGAAGCTGGCACAGGTGGACATCGGGCTTGGTCCCGAGATGAAGAGTACAGGCGAAATCATGGGACTGGACGCCAACTACTCTCGCGCTCTCTATAAGGCGATGATCGCAAGCGGCATCGGAGTACCGAGCGGCGGCCGCATGATCGTTACCATTGCAGATGCCGATAAAGCCGAATCCGTCGCCATCGTCCGCGAGTTCGCCTCTCTCGGATTCGAGATCTTCGGAACTTCTGGAACCGCGGGTTATCTGCAGGAACGCGGCATCGACGCACAGCCCGTAAAGAAACTGCATGAAGGTGAAGGCAACATCGTCGATCTGATCCGCAGCGGACAGATAGCGCTCTTGATCAATACGCTCTCTACCGATAAGCGAATTGAGCGAGAAGCAGCAAGAATTCGCCGCGCCTCAGTCGAGGCAGGTGTGCCATGCCTCACCAGCCTAGACACGGCCAAGGCGCTCCTGCTCTCTTTGGCGGCTCAACGGCTTGGGGAGCCGTATGCGCTGGCGACTGTCGACGAGTACCTTCACGGCACGCTTGCGTAAGCAGGTGTGGCGCCGTTCGTACCACAGGTGAAGGTCGGCCGTCGATGAATACCTTCGTGGCTCGCTTGCGCAGTGAGTGTACGGCGCTCTGTGTCAGCACACCGTCGAGTGAGAGAGCAATCCTCCACGCGGGCATGCAAACGATGGTCGTCGTGGGTTCGTAGAATAGAACTGGAAGCGGGTCCGGGGAAATAGGCCATGTGGCAGCAGTTTATCGTCTATGCGTGCGTCGCCGCGGCGGCGCTCTATCTGTCAAGATACGTATTCGATTCGATCCGCGCGATCGTCAAGGCCCGATCGGGGTGCGGCGAGGGATGCGCTAAGTGCGCCTTCGCGGAACAGTCGGCGACCAAGAAGAACGCATCGTCGGGCGCTCCGGTCGGCGCTGTGATACCGCTGTCAGAGATTCGCACTCTGTCTCCCCGCAAGCCGTAATCCTCAGTTCCAATTCCCTAGAATAATGAAGGGCGCCCAGTAGTAGGGATGTGCATGCCGGCCATCACTACGCAGATCCTGCTCCGACTCGCGAAGCGCCGATGCCTTTCCTCGATGCTTCACGGTGAGGTTACGATAGAATCCCTCCATCAATGTCGCCGTTGAGTCATCGTCGACCGACCACTGCGAAACCACCTGCGTAGGGCATCCCGCGGCAAATAGCGCCCATGTCAGGCCGATGACCCCTTCACCATTGCGTGTCTGCCCGCGCGCGGTATTGCACGCGGAAAGGACCGTTAGCTCGACTCCGCTGAGATCGAGATCAAAGATCTCGCGGGCAGTCAGGAAACCGTCGTCTCGAGAGCCGGCGGCAGGCTTTGCCAGCACGATGCTCGAAAGCATCGGAGACGCGTCGTTAAAGAATCCGTGTGTGGCGAAATGAACGTAGCGGAACCTACCCATCTCCTGCCTTGCAGTATCCTCCTGCGCCTGGGAACCGGTAAACACCTTCGCATCGGGAAAGTCGCGCAAGAGTGCGTCGGCCTCCCGCTGCGTTCCGGGCAGCGCCAAGATCCGAGATCCGCCGGGCTCCGCAAGCGCCGCCATCTCTCGCGAGGGGGCGTCGAAGGCGCGCGATGGAACGTCGATCGGCCTGGACGGCGCGTCGAACGGTCGCGAAGGAGTCTCGACGGGTCGCTGACCGACCATACCGTCGAGGTCCCCAAATCTGCCGGCAGTGCCGAAATCCGGGTTTGCGAACGCCAGGAGCGACCCTGAATGCGGACGCGGCGCGGGGCGCGGATCGAGCGTTGCCTTCATTGCAGTGGCCGAGAACGCCATAACGAGCTCGTAACGGTCCAGCAGCGGAGTGCCGCGGCTGTCCAATAGAGTCGCGAACGGAATGTCCCAAAGCGGGCCGTCCGGACAGATGATGAGCCGTCTCTTCCCGTCGATCTGATCCGAAGCAGGTCCCACGTATTGCCGATAGGCTATGGCGCAGGCGGATCTCCACGCCTTGCGGGGATCGCCGCAGGCGGTACGGATGCCCGAGCACTGATTGTCACGCCCTTCCGCGGAAGGCGCAATCCAGTGCGAGCGCACGGTAGGCGCACCGCCGTCGGACGTCACCACGAACAGAACGACGCCCTCACGGGAGACCTGCGTATACTCCAGGAGCGCCGTGTCTGCCGGCAGGCTTCGCGCAATCTCGACGAGCGTAGCGGTCTTCGCAGGACGCCTGCGTGATAGCGCGGGGTGCCGTGCGTAGAGGGCATCCGACAGAGTTCGCAGGCTATCCTCCGTCTTCCTGAGCTCCTCTTCAAGCACGGCAAAGTGGTCCTTCGCGCCAGGCTCGTTCTCGACGCCCTCTTTGATCATCTGGCTATTCAGAAAGTCTGCCCGCTGCCGAAGCTCCTCTTCCTGAGACCGCTCGTCCGCTGTCAGAACTCTCGACAGGTCGACACGGCCGAAGGTCAGTAGATCGAGCAGGCTGCGCGCCCTGGTACGCTCGGCCAGGTCGAATGCTTCCTCCGTCTGACCTTGCTTTATCAATAGAGTCAGGCAGTGATAGTAGATGTAGAGCCTGGAGGCGAGAAAGTCCCGCTTTGCGGCGGAGAGCCCGCCGAGGCTGCCTCGGAGCCGCTCCAGAACTGCCACCGCCTGGCGCAGGTGGCCGAGCGCGTCCTGAGGGCGACTCAGTGTCTGCTCGACCTGTGCGAGATTGTCCAAGACTCGGACTTGACCTTCTCTTTCCGTTGTTGCCGTAAAGAGCTGGAGCGCCTGTTTCAGGTAGTCAAGTGCCTTTTCAGGCTGCGAAGTGTCGCGGTAGACGTTTCCAATATTGGCGAGCGTCCGCGCCGAGTCGACTCGCTCACCAGCGGCTTTAAAGAACGGGAGGCCCATCTCGAAGTAGTTCAGCGCCTGCCGAAGTCGGCCCAAATTACGATATGCGAGGCCCATGCTTTGCAGGGCGCGAGCCACGCCAGTTTTATATCGGGACGCCCGGCAAATGGCCAACCCCTCTTGAAATGCTGTTAGCGCATCTTGTGGCCTGCCCGTGGAGAGGTACACGGCACCGATGTCCTGTAGCACGACGGCGTGGTCGCGCGCGTCGCCGTGTGCTATAAAGATCGGCATCGCCTGACTAAAGAAGTCGAGAGCTCGTGTCGGTTGGCCCATGGAACTGTATAGCGCACCGATGCCCATCAGCGCGCTTGCCTCGCCCGTAGGATCGGGAATGGTTTTGAAGATTTGGAGCGTTCGCTCAAAACTCGTGAGGGCCCTCCGAGTCTGGCCGAGATCCCTCTGGAGCATGGCGATATTGCGCAGCGAACGCGCCCGTCCACCGTTATCGGCAAGTTCCGTGTACAGGCTCTGAGCCTGCTCGAATGTATCGAGCGCCCTGCGAGGCAGCCCTCGCCCGGTGAGGACGAGGCCCAGTCCGAAAACCGCTCGGGCCTCGCCGGCTCGATCACCGGTCGCCGCGCATATCACGGCAGCTCGCTCGAAGTCCTGTTGAGCTCGCTGAGGGCGAACAGTGTTGAGGCGAACGTAGCCGCCGCTGGTCAGCGCTGCTGCTCTGCCCG
>JBBQVV010000097.1:0-18122 GCA_038211235.1 Chthonomonadales bacterium
GGCATTAGCCTCGTTGGGCTTGATGCGACCAGGCGCGCGTATAGTCCGCTATCCGCGATCTTGCCCGGAGTCAGTACGAGCCCGGTCTTGCGTCCCGCAACGCCCTGCTTGATTCCTGTGTAGGAATCCAGCGCGAGGCCACCGGAGACGGCCGGACTCGATACGGTTCCGGAATTGTGGCAGACCGTACACCGCGACTGGAGAATCGGTCGTATGTCGCGCGAATAGGTTGGTGCGGATGCGGCCGTGGGCCCGGTGGATCGCTCCGGTCGAGCCTGAGCGGATGCGCCGAGAGTCAACACGAAAGCGCAGACTATGACTCTGAGATGCATCGTACGACGGTCGACAACTACGCGTCCCGTGATGAACAAACGATGCGTCTTCGGATCAGGGACGAACGGCGGGTCGTACTCCATCAGGCAAGCAGCTCGGCAATCGGCGTTCCGTCGTAGTTGATTTTAACTGGGCGCTCCTGAGGCGACATGTACTCCTTGTCGCCGTTGATGCCCGCCGCTTGATAGAGTGTTGCAGCGATGTCCTCGACCCGCAAGGGGCGATCCTTGGGAGACTCGCCGGTCGCGTTGGACGATCCGACGACCATTCCCGTCTTCAGACCGCCGCCGCCCATGCAGACGCTGATGGCGCCCGGCCAGTGGTCTCTACCGGCCGCCGCATTGATTCTCGGTGTGCGGCCGAATTCGCCCATCCAGACGACGAGCGTCGTATCGAGCAGTCCACGCTGCTTCAGGTCCGAGAGGAGCGCGGCGTATCCGCCGTCCAGCGGCGGAAGCAGACTGCCCTTAAGCGCGTTGAAGTTGTCGGTATGCGTGTCCCAGCCGTTAAAGTTGATGGAGACGCAGCGTACGCCCGCCTCGACCAATCTGCGTGCCAGCAGGCACGACTGCCCAAAGTTATTTCGCCCGTAATCGTCCCGGAGCTTGTCCGGCTCCTCTTTCAGGTTGAATGCTTTCTTGGCGACCGGCGACGTCACGAGGCTATACGCGCGCTGATAGAACTCGTCCATGGTCTGAGCGCTCTTGCTGGCCGTCTCCTTATCGTGCTGCCACCGGTCCAGCGAATCGCGCAGCAGGTGGCGGCGCTCCATCCGAATCGTATCGACGCCGGGGGGCGGCGCCACATCCTCCACGCTAAATCCCGCGCTGTTCGGATCGCCGTTGATGATAAATGGATTGTAGACCGCTCCCATATATCCACCGCCGCCATGCATGTTCGGCATGGAACCAAACATAGTGTATGGCGGCATCGCATTCTGGAACCCCTTCTCCCTTGCGATCACGGAACCGTAACCGGGACACTCGATGGCGGGATTGAAGGGATAGCCGGTGAGCAGGTAGTGAGTCGCCGTCACATGCGTACCGTCGGGAGATGTCACGGAACGAATAATTGAAAACTTGTCCATCTGCTTGGCGAGCTTCGGGAGATGCTCGCTCAGCTGGATTCCCGAAACATTTGTCGGGACTGCCTTGAACGGTCCCCGGATTTCCTGGGTCGCCTCCGGCTTTGGATCGAATGTATCGATGTGGCTGGGCCCGCCGCCCATCCAGAGCAGTATCACGGCGATGTCCCGTTTTGCCTGTACGGTTCCGGTCGCTCCAGGCGCCCCGGAGGCATGAGCGCGAAGCAGACCCGGAAGAGTCAGGCCGAGCGCCGACAGTCCGCCCACTCGAAGAAAGTCACGTCTTGTTACGCCGTCGCAATCCCTATGCTGGCCAAACTCGATGTCGAGCATGGTAATCTCCTGCCGCCGTGGCGGCTGCAATGCCGAACGGTCCGCCAGCCGGCGGCGCGACGGCGCGGGCATTAGTGATTGAGCAGGAACTCCTTGCTGTTCAGGAGCGTCAGCAGCAGGTCCTCGTAGACAGCCTTGCGTTCGGCCGCTGGAGTGAAGGCGAGTACACCCACTATCATCGCTCTCTCATTCGGTCGAGGCGCACGACCTAGCGAAGCCATGTAGAGCTCTTTGACAATGGACTCCATGGGCCTCCGCGCCGCGATTAATCTTGCGACTCGCCCGCTGTCGGACGCGACCTTGGCGTTCAGTCCAGGACCATTCATCAGCCGCAACGTCTGCGACAGGTTAGGCTCTGAGTACCGCTCGCACTCGCATGCGATCAGTCGTTGCGGCCTGCCGAACACATCCAAAAAGTCGTTTGCCACGGGATCTGGAAGTTGAATGGCACGCGTGCCCAATGGAAGGTCGGGAAACTTCTCATGTGTGCCGCACGCAACGTCGATCGCATCGAGCAGGGTCTCCGCCGGCAACCGCTTTACATAATAGTGCGTGAAGAACAGGTCGTCGCGACTGTTCGCCGCCGTCATCTCGGCGCTGCGCTGATAAGTCCGCGAGCTGCAGATAAGCCGCAGAAGGTGCTTCATGTCGAACTTACTAAGCACCAGTTCGCGGGCCAGATAGTTCAGCAGTTCCGGATTGGTCGGCGGATTGGTGATCCGCTGGTCATCGATCGGGTTCACGATTCCCTTGCCGAAAATGTATCCCCAGTACCGGTTCGCCAGATTTCGCGAAAACAGCGCATTCTTGCTGTTCGCAAGCCAATCGGCGAGCGCCAATCTCCTGTCGCCCCCCGCATCCGGATCGGCGGGCTTGGTCCCGGTGGTAAGATTTGCGAGCGTAAATCCAAGGGGCTCCGGCATCATTTTAGCGCCGGTCTTTGGGTGATAGACTTCACCGCCGTCCTGGATCTTTACCACCGTCTCGTTCCCAAACAGTCCGAAGTCTTCGCTGTTCTTCTGGCCTACACGGGCAAAAAACGCTGCGAACTGGTAATAGTTTGCCTGGCTCCATTTCTCAAAGGGATGGTTATGACACTTCGCGCACTGAAGTCGGACACCAAGGAAAACCTGGCTCGTCGTCTCCGCGAGGTCCTGCGGACTCGCCGCCACGCGGTAGTAGTTTGCGGGGCCGTTCGTGAACGTGCTTCCCTGTCCGAGCAGGAGCTCATGCACCATCGCGTCAATCGGCCGATTGACCTGAACCTGTGTGTGAATCCAGTTCGTAAAGCTCCACATTCCCTTAGGGGTCAGACTCTGCCGATTGCTGCGCAACAGGTCACCCCATTTCAGGGTCCAGTAGTCGGCATATTCCGGCCTGGCAAGCAATGCATCGATCAGTCTGCCGCGCTTATCCGTCGATCGATCGGCGAGGAACGAGTCGATCTCCTCGGGTTTCGGCGGAGTTCCAATGAGATCGAGCGAAGCCCGCCGAATAAACGTCGCATCGTCACATACCGGCGATGGCGCAAGGCCCAGTTGACGCTGCTTGCGCTCAACGAGCGTGTCTACGGACGCCTCGTCTGTTGCCCTCGAGACAGCCCTGAGAGGTGCGCTACCTCGACCAATTGCCGCAAACGGCACGATGACCGTACTGACTGCCGCCTGGCCGCAGTACCGCGCCATGATCGCGGTCTGGCCCCGACCGATCGCCGTCACCTGCCCGGCGGGAGTGCATGAGGCGATCGCATCGTTCAGGGTGTTGAGCCGTGTCCACCGGGTTACGTCTCGAGCCTTACCATCCGAATACAACGCTCGTACGGTGACCTGCATCCCGCTTCCAGGGCCGGCCAGGATCCGTTCCGCCGGAGAGACGTCGATGCGCGTAACGACGGGATCGTGGGCGTCCGGACCATGTGCGCCCTCGGTGATCCACGTTAGGAGCGTATTGTAATCAGCGCTGCCCTTCTCCAGTCTCCGTCCCCCGCCATGAGGCAGTGCAAGGCCTGCCTTGAACAAGAGGAGACTCCTGGCCGGATCGGCAAGCGCAATTCGCCGGCCTCGCGCCTGCTTGACGATGTTGGCATAGTCCAGATCGGTGTCGAAGCCGGCCAGAGACAGCTTGAAACCTCCCTTACCATACTGTGCGCCGTGACATGTGCCTTGATTGCAGCCGGCCCTCGTTAGAATCGGAACGACATCATTATTAAAGCTGACGGGGGGAATTACGTGTTGGGCTGGCGCGTTGGCGGGAGGTCCGGCGTGATTGCGCCGTGCGCTGGGAGGGGCCGATGCGATCTGGCCAAGTGCAGACGTGACGAAGAGCGCCAGGGTTAGTCCAGCTGCTGCCCCTATCGTGGAACGCACAACCCTACTCGAGGATCTGCGCATAAACGAGCCCCTTCTCCAATCGCACGGGCAAGCATACATCCAGGTGCGGCTAAACGCCAAGTGTTATTCGAGCGTAACGAAGCTGAGCGCTCCAACATTACGACAATCTAACTCAAACAAAGTTGCGAGCGACGCGGCTCGCATCGTGGTTGCTCATCGGAGATTCCCGTAAGTTAATGTATCATTATACGGCAATGCGTGCATATTCCATACCAGTTGCCGGTGACACAAGAAGGGAACGATTTGCGATGGCGCCGGAATCATTGCCACGACCCGACATCGTCGTCTGTTCGGATGCGCGAACGCTAGCGGTGGACGCCGCGCACCGCTTTACCGCGCTAAATGCCGTTGCGGTCCGATTGGGGTTTCCATTCAACGTGGCGCTTGCCGGAGGGCGGACGCCCGCCCTGTTGTACAGTCTGCTGACGGTTCCTCCCTTTCGAGATGCGATCGATTGGTCGCGAACACGGCTATTTCTAGGAGATGAGCGATGCGTGGCGCCGGATTCTCAGTTTAGCAACTTTCGAATGATCCGCGAGACTCTGCTGGATCCACTGGGATATCAGGCTCAGGATTTGGTGCGAATACACGGCGAGGACCCCGACTGCAATGCGGCTGCGGTGGCCTACGCCGCGGACCTCGCCCGATCGTTCGGAAGCTCGATACCACGGTTCGATCTGGTGCTGCTCGGCATGGGCCCTGACGGCCACTGCGCGTCGCTCTTTCCTCGCAAACCATCGCTGCGAGAGAGATCCCGGTGGGCTATTGCGTCCGAACCTGGGCTGGAACCATTCGTACCCCGAGTTACGCTGACGCTTCCGGTGCTGAACAACGCGGCGAACGTACTGTTCCTCGTCGCAGGCCGGGACAAGGCCGCTGCTTTGGCTCGCGTGCTGAACGGCCCCGCCGCTCCAGACGATCTCCCATCTCAATCCGTGCAGCCGGCTAATGGAACGCTAACCTGGCTGCTCGACCGCGCTGCCGCGACTATGATGTCGCGGTGAGCTCGGTTACGGCACCGAGAGCCGTTGGATACGGTCGCCGATCTCAACCTTTCCGGCGACATCCTGTCCACGCATTACTCGCCCAAACACGCAGTACTGCCCGTCCAGCGCGGAGTTGTCGTTCAAGTTCACGTAGAACTGGCTGTCGCCGCTGTTTGGATCGCTTCCCCTCGCAAGCCCAATGGAGAAGGCCGTGTTCGGCAGCTTCGCCTCGAGTGGCACCGTACTGCCGGAGCCCTGCCGTCCAAGGTGAAACTCCGCGGTAACCTCGTCCGTCGTTTTGCCACGAAGTCGCGCCGGATCAAGCGATCTGGATTCCGGATCGCCGGTCTGGAATATGGATGGGTCCGCTGCCTTGCGGTGGACAAGTACTCCATCGTAGAAGTGTTGCTTACAGAGGCGTGTGAACTGCTCGACCGTTTTAGGAGCGGCCTTGGGATAGAGCTCAAGCTCCATCGTGCCCTTGCCGTCGATCACCATTGTCGCGCGGACGGAGCCATCCTTCGCCGCGTCGAACGCAACCAGGTTGGATGGCGCGGGCTTCGCGTGCGACGATGTCTTCTCGGCCTCTTCAAGCGGCACGGAGCTGGTGTTGGGCCGCATGAACGCGATCAGAATCGCAACGGCAATTGCCGCAACCGTTACTCCGGCAATAGCGAGAATGGCTCGCATAGGTGACTGTCCCCATTTCTTTGCAGGCACGCCTGTCAGCCGCGCAGGATCCAAATTAGCGAATGAGAGTTGAGTCGATTTAGATTTCGCCACGGCATCCACTGGAGACAGATGCAGTGGCTCTGTCCCAATGCGATACGTGCCGGCATTTTACGCACACTCATTCGGATTTGTCAACGAAACTTCCGTGTGATATAATGAAGATTACCCCCGTTACACGAAAGTGACGCCGACCCATGTTAGCGCGAAGAGTTATTGCCTGTCTGGATGTCAGAGAGGGCCGCGTTGTCAAAGGCGTCAATTTCCTCGAACTGCGCGATTCCGGTGATCCCACGGAGCTTGCCGCTCGCTATGACTCCATGGGTGCGGACGAGTTGGTCTTTCTCGACATCACGGCAAGCCACGAACGCAGAGACCTCATTGTTGAGATCGCATCGCGCGTTGCCGAGCAGGTATTCATTCCATTCACCGTCGGCGGCGGAATCAGGTCGGTCGACGACTTCCGAAAAATCCTTCGTGCCGGGGCTGACAAGGTCGCGGTGAATACCGCCGCATTCGAGAGGCCGGGGATCATATCCGAGGCGGCAGAACAGTTTGGAAGTCAGTGTGTCGTCGCAGCGATCGACCCGAAACGCGTCGGCGACCGACCGAGCGGAACGGCACGGTGGGAAGTCTTCATACATGGCGGCCGAACGGCTACGGGAGTCGATGCGCTTGAATGGGCGTCGGAATGCGAGGAGCGCGGCGCCGGTGAGATTCTGCTAACCAGCATGGACCGGGACGGTACCCAGATCGGCTACGATCTCGAGCTCACGCGGGCGGTCGCACAGCGCGTTAGCATCCCTGTCATCGCCTCCGGTGGCGCCGGATCTCCGCGGCACTGCCTCGAGGCGGTGACGAACGGAAAGGCCGATGCGGCCCTGGTCGCCTCGATTGTGCACGATGGGCACTTCACGATCGCCGAGATAAAGGCGTGCCTGGCGGAACACGGCGTCTGCGTTCGCTGAGTGCACAGTGAATAGGAGTAATTGCCGCGTGAATGTACCGGACGTTTTGAAATACGATGAACAGGGACTTATTCCCGCCGTAATCCAGGACGCCGCTAACGGCGACGTTCTGATGGTCGGCTACATGAATCGCGAGGCCGTGGACCGAACCGTCACGACGAGGCGCGTTACATTCTGGAGCCGGTCTCGTCAGAAATATTGGATCAAGGGCGAAACATCGGGCAATATCCAGCGCGTAGAGGATATCTACGTGGACTGTGACCAGGACTGTCTCCTGATCCGTGTCGAGCAAACAGGCGCGGCGTGCCACGAAGGATATCGATCATGTTTCTTCCGAAAGGTGGATGATGGAGGAGAGGGTCTTGTCGTCGTCGAAGCTCCGCTGTCCGCATCCTACTAGCTTGAGCGAGCAATGAGATTGTCCCAATAGAAGGAGCTGGCGTTAGCCGGAATAGTCGGCGCAAGCGTCGATGACGCTCACGGAAATACCGCAATCGGAGCACGAAATGATCGTACGGTTGGCCCTCAGACCAGGTATCTGGTAGGCGCACCCAACAAGATCATCAGGAGGGCACTAAGTTTGAAGTCTCCAGGAAATGTCAATTCTAACTCTCGACGGGCATATGCTGCCGCGACCGGGGGCTTGTGTATCTTTGCCGCGGGAATCTTTGTCGCGCGCGCGGCCAACGCACAGGCAGTCCACTACACGGACATCATGCCGTTGAGCAGGGTGAGGGCCGGGATGGTCGGATATGGCCTCACCACGTTCCACGCCAACACGATCTCACGGTTCGATATTAAAGTCATCGGTATCATCAGGAATACAAATGTGGGCCGCGATCTCATTCTAATCCGGATGCACGGAGGGCCAATCACCGAGCGGGGCGCAAACCTCATCCACGGGATGAGTGGCAGTCCGATCTACATCGGGGGAAAGCTGATCGGGGCCTTCTCCCAGGGAGAGACCTTTCCAAAGGAGCCGGTCGGCATGGTAACGCCGATCGAGGATATGCTGGACGCTTGGGACCCGAAGATTCCGCAGACTCCGAACTACTACCAACCGGCAGATAAGCCGGCGCCGGGATCAAACACCACCTCTTTCCGCCGATCCGGACATACAAGCACCGACCGCATCGCGAGAGTCGCGGCGCTGCCAACGCCCATTGCGGTCGGAGATCGCCTGCTAACGCACCTGGTAATAAACGCTCCACTGTCGGATCCGAGAAAATCGGACAGTCACACGGCGGTCCTCCATCCGGCTACAAGCCTGCTGACGGTCGGCAGCCTGTCTGAGAAGAACCGCAAATGGCTGCAGCAAGAGCTTGATCGACGTGGATTTTCCGTTACTGTCGTTTCAGGCTCGAATTCGTCGTCGGGAGCGGGCACCTTTAAGGCCGGACCGTTACGGCCCGGTTCATGCTTCGGCACCTTCCTCGCAACCGGCGATACGCCGTTTGGCGGCTACGGAACCGTTACGTATCGCCGCGGCAACCGAATTCTCGGTTTTGGGCATCCGCTAATGCAGCTCGGGCCGTTGGAGGCAGCAATCACCTCGGCTTATATAGTCGATGTGTTTTCCGGTCTTCAAACGTCACATTTTATCGCAATTCCAGGCCCTGTGGTCGGCACTCTGAGGCAGGATCGTGACTTCGCGGTAGCCGGAGAGATCGGGCACATGCCGCACATGATACCGTTTGACATAACGGTGAACGACTCTACAAGCCATCGCAGCCAGACGTTTCATAACAACGTTTTCCAACATCCTGACCTCACACCGGCGCTCTTGTCCGTAATTGTTCGTGATTGTGTCGGTCGCGTGCACGATATACCAGGCGACGTCATGGCGCGTGTTACAACGACACTCGATGCTGCCGAGGTCGGCCGAGTAACGCGGACGAACAACTATTTCGACGCCTCAGATATCTCCGGAGCCGTGGGGCAGGACTTAGCGGACATAACGAACATCGTAAGCGGGAACCCTTTCTACCCACTGCCGATTAAGTCGGCCCACCTGACCGTCGATATCGTACCCGGTCACAACACGGCAACCGTTGAGCGCATTTTTCTCAAACAGGGCCGATATCAACCGGGAGACACGATGGAGGTTGGCGTCGTTCTCAAGCCATATCGCCGAGAACCTATCGTCAAGAGCGTGTCTATCAAGATTCCGTCGGAGACGCCGACCGGCCGATATCAGCTATCTGTTCGCGGTGGCGTGCTTCCACAGTTTCGCCTGGGCGGCCTCATTCTAGGCGGAGGGGCGCAGGATGGACCGCAGAGCCCGCCGGCGAACGTTCGCCAGATGGTGTCGAGGCTCAACGAACACGAGACGAGTACGGACATAGTAGCTCGGCTCGTCCTGAACTCGGTCGCTCCTTCTCTCGAAGGAGAGAAGCTTTCGCAGCTGCCGCCTAACCTTGCGGCTCTGATGCGCTCCGACCGCAACTCAGGCGTTAGACTGGAGCGCGAGGAGGTGAGGACACTGCAGCCGGCCGGTTATGTCACCAGCGGTGTCCAGCAGCTGGTCGTCACAATCGTTCGAAAGAACTCACTCGAGCCTTCTGGAGCCTCCGGACCGAATGCGATACCTAGCGGGGGGCCACAGGGCGTTCCGACCGTTAGCCTACCAGGCGGCGGCTCGCAGCTGTCCAGCCCGAACGACGACTCAGACGCCAGCGCAACGCTCTCGGACGAATCGTCAATGGACAAGTCGCTGTTGACTAATCCGCGCCTGGATCGATGGATGGCCGCACTTGGAGCACCTCCACCCAATAAGAAGCTTCTATCTCCGAGTCCTGCACCGGACTCTGGACAATCCGTTGACGCCGGCAAGACGGCCCCATCGCCGCCAACTGGCGCCGCCGGAGCAGCAAAGCCCACGATTCAACCTGCGCCTCTGCCCGACAACCCGAACGACAAGCCTGTCGGACGGCAGCTGCAGACCTGGCGACAGTCCGCTCGAACGGACTTCAATGCCGGCAAGTTCACAAGCACGAGCGTAGCCGCGAACGGCGTGCTCCGGCTCGCTCCGACGCTGCAGCGCATCGCCTCCACATCGGAAACCTATATCTGGTCGCTTGTGGCCGACGACCAGGGCTCGCTTTATGCCGGTACGGGCACCTCGGGCAAGATCCTGAGAATTGCCGCCGACGGACGGCAGAGCGTCCTGACGACACTGCCAATTGTCGCGGTACAATCGCTAGTCTACTCACCGAAGGACCATGCGCTCTATGCTGGCTCCGGCGTAAAGGGCAACCTGTACAAGGTCGGCCTGGACGGCACCTATAGGCTCGTCGCGCGACTCACCGAAAAGTATATCCTGGCGCTGATTGTCGATGACATCGGAGACCTGTTCGTTGGACCGGGCGGAGGTGGATCGGTCTACCGCCTGCCGGCGGAACGACTCGCCAACATCACCACATCCGCGCAGCCCGCGGACGTACCAGCAATCGACCACCTGCAGCCCTTTGCGCAAACCGCTGCCGAGCACATCATGGCTCTCGCCCTGGATGGGCACGACAACCTGTACGTCGGCACCGGTAACAACGGCATTGTCTACAAGGTTACGCCCCAGGGAAAGACCGACGTTCTCTTCGATGCGAAGGAGAACTCGATCACTGGTCTCGCAACCAACGCCGACGGCGACGTCTACGCGGTTACGGGTCCTCGCGGAATTCTATACCGAATCACACCGGACGGTATTGCAACGACGCTCTTCGACCGCTCAACATCGTTCTACACCGGCCTTAAGACCGCGCCCGACGGCACGTTGTATGCAACCACGGTAAACGCAGTGCTGCACTTCCTTCCGTCGCCGAACGATCCCAATGTTCCGGTCGTCGTACCGCTGGACAATCCGAAGGATGTCGATTTCTTGAGTCTTGTGGTCCTGTCCGACGGTAGTGTCGCGGCCGGTACGGGCAACGTCGGCGAGGTATATGGTGCGGGGCCACGATGGCACGGCGACAGCCCTGCGGGTGACAGGCATACCGGCGAGTTTGTGTCGGTCGTACACGACGCGAAGCTGCGCAGTCATTGGGGAATGGCGCGATGGGAGGCTGTTGTGCCCCCAGGTTCGAGCGTTCGGCTGGAGACACGCACCGGCAACGTTGCGGAGCCCGACTCAACCTGGGGAACTTGGGTAGCGGTGCATGCCGACGCCAACCATGAGGGATCCGTAAATAGTGCGCCCGCCAGGTTCATCCAGTACCGGCTTTTGCTCGAATCGACCGGTAATGCACAGCCCTCCGTCCGAGAGATCTCGATTGGATACCTACCGCGAAACCAGGCGCCCAGGGTACTATTCCAATCCCCTGCCGGAGGAGAGCGCTGGGCTAAGTCTCAGACGATTCGATGGAGTGGTTCGGATCCGGACAACGATACGCTCACATACGAGCTTTTCGTTTCAGATAATTCCGGGGCAACATGGAAGCCGCTCCCGGCTCATGGACGGGCGTCCACTTCGGCCTCCGTTCCCACGCCCAGCGCGGCCATTGCGCCCGCGGCTGCTCCGACGACCGAAGAGCTGCAGAAGCAGATGAACGATCGTAATCTCCCTGAACCAGTGAGGCAGGCGCTGCTGGAAAGCTTTCGCCGACGCATTTCCGGCGGTAGCGCAGGCGCCGCGATTCGCGATACCTCTAAATCCCTGGACACAACCATGCTTCCTGACGGCGTGTATATGCTGAAGGTGGCTGCGTCGGATCACATCAGCAATCCAACCGATCCGCAGGAATCCACGGCGATATCGGAGCCGTTCGTTATAGTCAACTCCGTACCGAAGATCGCTCTGTCGGGTGTCCCGGCAATCGGCTCGGATAGAACCGTGACGGTTCGCGGCATTGCAAGCCAATCACTCATTGCTGTAACTGCGGTACAGGTGCGCATCGACGGGGGAGATTGGATGGCGGCCGCGGCACAAGACGGCTTGTTTGATTCGTCCAGTGAGGCCTTCACGTTCCAATCGTCCGCCCAATTGCCTGGGAAGCACACCGTGGATGTCGAGGCATTCAATGCGGCGGGTCAGAGGTCGACGGTCAAGAGCGAAGTACTGATACCGTGACGTCCAGCGCGACCGCGAAGCTACGTGGATCCTGGCCGGCGCGCCGCGCCGACGAACAGATACTGCTGCGCCCATCCGGCATAGGCGCCAAACCGATCGCGATAGGCTCCGGCGATCGCCGCGTAGACACGCGGGGTAAGACTCTTTCCGCGAAGCTCGGGTAGAAACAGCTCGGTTGCGATCTGCCGGATGTGAGTATCCACCGGCACCGCTGCGTCCTTGTCCAGACAGAACAGGCAGATGCAGTCCGCAACCTTCTCGCCAATACCGTAGAGATCGGTGAGCGCGGATTTCGCGACCGTGTACGACGCCGAACCGAGATGTTCCAGCCATCCCGGTCCGCACTCGATCAGGCTTCTGGCCAGCGCGATAACGCGTGGCGCGCGGTAGCCCCACTGATCCGCGCGGAGTGCCACTTCGTCCGCGCATGCTAGGGACGCAAGCATCGGAAAGCCGTACATCGGGGGAGCCTGACTAAACGGCATTGCTACGCTCGGGATTTGCCCTGTAGCCGGTGAATCGGTCGGTCCAGCTTCGCCGATCCGCGCAGCGATCGAATGGCCGTATCTAGCGGCCAGTCGATGTATCGTACGTTCGATCTTGACAACGGTATTGCAGGTCGCACACTGGAACGCAAAGAAGCATTCGATGGGCGGCTGGCGTAGAATACGAAGGCCTCGGACCTTCCGGACAGCATGCTCGATCCCAGGCTCGGCCCCTATCCATTCGGAGTATAGTTGGTCCAGGGGAACGTCCAGGCGGAAGTATCCCTCGACGACGGAGCGCTGATTGGGAACCGGAAACGTCTGCCAGACCAGAGGCGCGGATGGGCCGCCTGTGCCCTGATAGATCGCAAGGCCCGTCTCGCCGATTGCGCCCCACCAGATTCCTTGCGAGTCCTGACGCCACCGGAACGCCTGTCCACTCGTAAGAGTGAGGTTTAGAGCGAGCGGGCTCAAGCTGCAATCCGTGACGCTCCAACCCGCTTGCGCCTCCTGATCCACCGCCACCGCGCCTGCCTCCCACGAACACAATCAACACGCCTGATTATAGGCGGTCCGGATTGCAGTGTCAAGCAGCCGGGCGAACCGCCTTTCGAGCCGACTTATCTGCGTACATTGCAGCGTCGGAGTTACAAAGTAGGCTCTGGAGGTCGTGCCCGGTATCCGGATAAACCGCAATGCCAACGCTGATTCCCAGCGGCGGAAAGTCTGGCTCGCGTGCGATGACTCGTTGGCTATAGCGATCCATTGCCGCCTTCAGGTTGGCAGCGGTTGTCTCCGCGGCAGACTGATTGGAGCGAACAAGCACAATAACGAACTCATCCCCGGCGTACCGTGCAGCGAGATCGTAGTTTCTCACGTGGGAGCGCAAGACGTCGGCGAATTCCTGCAGTGTCTGATCGCCACGCGCATGTCCGAAGCGATCGTTTACAGGCTTGAAGTTGTCGAGGTCGACGTTGAGAATGGCGAGCGAGGTGCCGTCTCGGCTGGCGCGATTGAGCTCGCGGTCCAGGTACTCCCGCAGGAATCGCGCGTTTCTTAACCCGGTCAGGGCATCAGTATACGCAGTTTCACGGACGGCATCGTATCGACGCGCGCCATCGATTGCCCGGCCGGCCTGAGTAACGAGCAGCCTCATTGCACGCTGGCAGTCGGCGTCGAATCCGTCGGCCGTTTCGCGATAGAGATTGATGGTGCCGATGACTTCGCCGTGGGCCGTCAGAGGAACCACCAGCGTCGACCGGAACGTGTGCCAGGGATCGCTTACGTCGCGAAGTATCAGGTCTTCGCTCATGAACGACGCGCGAGACACTTCGTTTCGGAAGAATGCCCGACCCGTCAGATACGTCCCTATGCGCGCAAGGCTACCAAGCAAATGTCGGGAGTTCACGCCCACTGCTGCGTGCGCACGGAGGTACTCGTTGTCCTCCTCAACCAGAAAGAGAACGCAAGCTTCGCACTGCACCATGCTCATGGCGCTCTCCACAACGGTGTTGCATACCTCTTCGAGATGCAGCGAGCCGGTAACTGCCTGGCTGAGCGCGTAGAGCGCAAGGGTTTCACGCTGGGCCGCCGCGATATCGTTGAGTGCCGAACGCGCCTCCTCCGCTCGTGCGAAGTGATGCTCTCCATCGTTCGTCTCGATCCCAAGTCGGGGTCGAGACATCTCCAGGTCGTCCATCGGCAGATCCGTTACTACGCGCAGAAACGCTTCGACGATATTAGGATCAAACTGGCTGCCGGCCCGGTTCTGTATGTCGGAGAGCGCCTCTGAGGGAGACATTGGGTCTCGAAATGGTCGGCTCCTCAGGAGCGTGCTGAAGGCGACTGCAACGGCCAGTATCCTGGCCCCGTATGGTATATCGTCGCCACGAATTCCGTCCGGGTATCCTCGCCCGTCCCAGTGCTCGGCCTGGTGTCGCACAATGGGAACGACATCCCATGGAAAAGGAATGGAAGCAAGGATGCGAGCGCCAAGCACCGGGTGTGAGCGGAGCTTTTCATGCTCTTCCGACGTGAGCGCGTCGGATTTGTGAAGAAGGTGATCGGGAACGCCTAAGCGGCCGATGTTGTGAAGAAGGGCTCCAGCTCGTAGCGCCGACGACGATTCTGGATCGAGTCCGAGCAGGCGAGACAATGCGGACACAAGGCGAAGCACGCAGTCCAAATTGCCTGAGCTATACGGGTCGCCGGCCTCCAGAGCCGCGGCGAGGCTCTCAATGGTTGAGATACATAGGTGTCTGCCGACTGCCCGCTCATGGTCGCACAGTGCACGCCAGCGCGCCTCCGTGCGGCACTCCGCGCGCCGCCACATTAATAAGCAAGCGATGATCGCGCCCGTAACCCCGGCGACGCCATACAGTGCGCACACAAACACAGACACCATCGCAATAGCCCTTTCCGTCCAAACATCAACCGATGTAACTTATTCCATATTTCTGCCGTATTCCAATCGACTGTCGCAGCCTGTCTGTCAGAGTTCCCACAGCGGTCTACCCGTCCAGTTCCCATGGTACAATCTTGCTGTGTGTACTGTAGTTGTAGTAAGGAAGGGCCCCGATGCGCCGTACGATCATCCTACCTGCCATCCTTCTGGCGCTTGCGAATGCAAGTCTGGGCGCGCTCGCTCAACAGCAGCCGGATAGGTTTACCTTTCTAGATATCACGGACACTCATCAGACCGCGAACGGAAGCCTGGAGCCGCTTCGACAGCTCGTAGCTGGCGCTATCGAGGGGACCGGACGCCCTGCGTTTATCGTGGACACGGGCGACATCACAGAGACCGGACGACCTGAGGAATACGGCCAGTTTAAGAGCGCAATATCGCCGCTCGCCTCGGCGAAGATCGCGTTCTATGCGGTGCCCGGCAATCATGATGTCCGCTGGAATCCTGGCGGAAAGCAGGACTTTGCTCGCGAATTCGGGAGAGCCTATCAGTCGTTTGACTTCGGCGGGGCTCACTTTCTGCTGCTGGACTCCACAGTCGCTCTCGAGCACTTGGGCCATTTCGATAAGGCCGAAATGGACTGGCTCGATCGGGACCTGAAGCATCAGCGCGCGGATACCCCGATATTCATCTTTCTCCACCACCCAATCGGTAGAGACAGTACGACCAACCGCTTCGTGGACAATGAATACGATCTGGTGAAACGATTCGCCGGGCACAACGTGGTTGCGATTTTTACCGGGCACGGGCACGCCGATCTTGCCTGGAAGACGAACGGAATCGATACCCTCATGTGCAAGGGACTCTATCAGGGGTCCTATTACAAGGTCGGCGTCACGCCCGTGCTTGTGACTGTCGATCGGGTCTACACGCTAAGTCCGGGACCGGTGTTTCACCTCACGATCCCGATCCAGCGGCGCTCTAGACCCTCTCAACTTCGCGCGGGCTGGGACGACCCAAACATCCCGTTCCTGGAACGCAAGCGGCCCGCGGTAACGCTCGAGCCGCGGGCCGTAACAGACAACCCCGATAAAGAGAAGGCGGAATACCGGATCGAGGACGGGCCATGGAAACCAATGGCGAAGGATGCGAGGGACATCTGGCGAGATGTATTTCCCACAAGGCCTCTCTCTGTTGGCGTTCACAGCGCAACGGTCCGCTTAACGACAAGTAACACGGTTTCGCTGTCGGACGAGCTGATCTTCGAAGTGGAGCGCTCAGGCTCCGAGCCGACGCAGCGGTGGGCAATCAATCTCGACGGCCCGATTCAATCAAGTCCTGAGCTTGTTGGTAGAACGTTGTACGTGTCGTGCGTGGATGGCAGGGTCTATTCATTGACAGCGGACAAGGGCAAGAAGCACTGGACATTTCCAACTAGGGGAGCGATTCTGGGATCGCCGATAGTCCGCGAGGACTCTCTGTATGTCGCGTCGACAGATCACTGCGTCTATTCGATTGACGTGGCTAACGGAAAGCAGCGCTGGAAGTACGATACTGGCTCCGCCCTGGTATCGACACCTGCTCTGGCAGGAGGTACGCTTTGCGTCGGAGGTAATAAGACGATATACGGCATAGATGCAGTGCATGGCTCCCTTCGATGGAGCCGACCGACCGATGGCTTCTTCCAATCGAGAGCAGCGACGGACGGAACCACGTTTTATTTAGGCGGCTGGGACAACCAGGTCTACGCACTGGACGCCGCAACCGGAGTCCCGCGTTGGACGCGTAAGCTGGGACGCGCGTTTTACAACTCCCCGGCGATCTCGTCGCCTGCCGTCGCAAACGGTAAGGTCTTCATCTGTACCAACGACAATACACTTCACGCTCTCGACGCAAGAAGTGGGAGTGTACTATGGTCGATCGGCGCTCCGAAGGAGAGCGATCCGCTCGGTTACTCCTCGCCGATCGTCCTGGGCAGCGCGGTCTACATCGCCGGGCTTGGCGACCGCGGCGACGTCTACTGCTTTGGCGTAAGCGGCGGCTCGCTGAAATGGCAGACTTCGACCGGTCAGGGCATCTATGATTCTGCGGTACGCCCTTCTCCCGACGGGAGGTCCCTCGCAATCATGGGCTTTCGCGGAAGAGTGTCGGTCCTGGACACGGGGGATGGACGCCGGCAGTGGGGTTATGAGTTGGGTCCGGGAAACATCTTCTCGACGCCGGCATACGACGGCGCCGCCGTCTACACGGTCACAATGGCCAACGACGTCCAGGCGATCGCCGGCCCCAACATCGCCGCCAACGGAGGTAACGGAACTGCCCGCCCGTCTAACACGCCTTGACACCCAGATCGGCATAAGGTATACTCGCTCTGCTTTTGGGTGTGACGTCACACAGGCTGATCGACGACGGTCAACTTATACTCGTACTCGCCGGATGTAATCCCTCGTCCCATTCGTTAACCCGAGTGGGCCGTTTCTTGCTTATACACAAGGAGTTGACTCGATGTCCCGCGTATGCCAGGTATCAGGCGCAGGGCCCATGAAGGGCCACCGCAGACGCCATCCGCATTCTGGAGCGTGGAACCTACGCGCTCCAAAGACGGCGCACACGTTCCTGCCCAATTTGCAGATCGTAACGGTTCACACTCCTCAAGGTAAGGTCCGATTGAAGGTTACGACGAGCGTGATGACAAGCCGCAATTTCCAGGACTATCTTACAGGCGCGAAGCCACTGCCGAAGGCGCTGACAAGAAAGTCCAGGCACCACTTGAAGAAGCAGTAACGGCCTGCAGTCCCGGCCCCTGTGATCCTCAATACCGATCGAGAAATGCACCCGCTTTAACATGGCGGGTGCATTGCGTGGTTCGGAGGGACCTTGTGAGCGACAACGTGGAAATCGATGAGATCGTACCTCTTAAGCCCTTTGGGGCGCGCTCTACGTACGGACAGGAGCCTGCCGCGATCCCCTCCGTGTTGGTCCCACAGGCGCCGAACGGACACGTCATAAATGTGAATGCGCCCTCGCCGAGGGCCGAGAGGAAGCCCAGACCGAAGGGCCTGCTGGGAGCGCTCGCAGCGACGGGAGTGCTCCTGGCCAAGTGGTGGGCCGTCGTCCTCGGTGCGCTCTTGAAGCTCAAGACTCTGCTGGTTGCGGCGAAGCTCCTGTGGGCCGGCAAGGTCCTGCTTACGGGCGGAACCATGCTCCTCTCAATTTTTCTCTGGTCGTTTCGGTTTGGATGGCCCATGGCTGCCGGCATCGTAGCATCCATCTTCATTCATGAGTGCGGGCATGCGCTCGCCGCCAGAAGCCTCGGGTACAAGCTCGGAATCATGCTCTTCATTCCCT
>JBBQVV010000098.1:0-18040 GCA_038211235.1 Chthonomonadales bacterium
TCACGGCAGTTCCGACCCGCATATACCGTTAGCCAGCCAGAATTACAGCGCTTCAGCCTGTCGGACTATCTGCCGGAGCATTCCCGCAAAAACCAGTTGATGCAGAGGGTACAGGGCGTACCAGTAAGCCAGGCCGACCAAGCCCCGCGGATCGAATATAGCTGTTTGCCGGATGATCGAACCGGTTTCATCCTCCGTGACTTCAAACTCCAACCACGCCCTCCCAGGCAGCTTCATTTCGGCGGCCAGTCGGAGCAAGTGGTCCGCTTCATAAACCTCGACCCGCCAGAAGTCTATTGCGTCGCCGGGAACAGCAGTTTCGGGATCTCGCCGCCCGCGTCGGACACCCACACCACCCACTAGCAAGTCGAGGAAACCTCTAATGCGCCAGAGAAAGTTGCCGTAATACCAGCCAGCCTTGCCTCCAATTTTTCGTATCGGGCGGAAAGCGGCCGCCGCCTTGCCTGAAACATGGGCTGTCCTGCTATCGACGAGCCGGTTGCCGAATCTCACTCCTCCCCACGATCTCGATGCGCCGCCCGATGAGAGGGAATCTGACCAACGCGATTCGGCGAACTCCTTATCCTCATTTCGCAATGCCAGGGATATGGCGTCTCGCACTCCTATTGGCCGAATCGGAAAGACTTCCGCAGCGGAGTTGTCTCGAACGATGGTCGAATGCTGAATACTGTCGATGAGCTTGCGGCCGACGCGCGCATACAGGGGTGTTACCAATCCCAACCAAAGACTTGAAAGTCGGGGCGTGAGCACCGGAACTCGGATCATCAAACGTCTAAGCCCGCGCTGACGAGCATATTCGCCCATTAGTCCCCCATAGGAGATTTGGTCTGGCCCACCGACTTCGAATGTTTGGTTACTTTCTATCTTCAAGTCAATTGCCGCGACAAGGTAGGCAACGACGTCTGTCACTGCAATGGGTTGAGTTAGGGCTGAAACCCATTTTGGTGTAATCATGACGGGCAAGCGCTCTGTCAGCGCTCGGACCATCTCAAAAGATAGACTTCCCGATCCGATTACGACGGAAGCTCTGAACTCGATGGTCTGTACACCCGAAGATCGCAGGATATCTCCAACTTCATGCCTGCTGCGCAAGTGGGATGAGAGTTCTTGCGAATTATCGCCGAGTCCGCCTAGGTAAACAATCCTGCCCACCCCGGTTTCTGACGCGGCACGAGCGAAGTTCTCAGCACCTCTCCGGTCCATCTCTTCGAATCCGGAGGCCGAACCCATCGAGTGGACCATGTAGAAGGTCGTACCAACGCACTCCATGGCTGAACATAGTGAGTCGTAGTCCAGCACGTCGCCGCCCAGGACTACCGTTTGCGCGGCGACCCGCGACTTCAGATTTTCCGGATTCCGCGCCAGGCAACGGACATGATATCCCTTCCGCTCCAATGCCTTGAGCAATCGCCCCCCAATGTATCCGGTTGCACCTGTCAGGAGGATCAGTCTTTGTGCTGGACACAGATTATCAGGATGTCTCATTGTTGCCATTCGTTCCTTTGCGAGCGCAGCCGGTGCGATTACGAGCGAATTCCTGGCCTATGATTCGACCGGGTTAGGTCATGCCGAGAACAACTACTGCTTCCGAGAGCGCTTTGACGGGCGCTCCCCACGGACAGTGAATCCATTTTACAGAAAGGTTTGCCCGTTCCGGTACCCACTTGCGCATGTAGTCTCCGTTCGGTTCGAACTTCTCTTCCTGCTTCGCGGGATTTTAGATACGGAAGTATGTCGCCCTGTCGCCCTGCTCTGTGCCGGGTGTTTCAGTGGCGTAACGTCCTGTGTCGGGTAAGAACATCGTCACGGGTGGCGGCCAGGGGTTGATGATTATTCGCGAGCCGCGCAAATATATCCGGTGGTCCGGCTGTGCCAGCGTCCAACCGCACTCCTTGTATTGTTGCACCAACTTCGGTCGCTCTGGCGTCTTCGACGCGTCCGGTGTTGCCTCCAGATCCTTCTCATCTGACATCAAGGCCTGCCTCCATGATCGACGCCACCTCATAACGACAGGTGACAATATCGCTTCGCAGTTTGTTCCACGCCAGGACCGATGGTGATGTCACGCTAGATTCGCGCCTCGACATGCTGCGATGCCCGACGGGTCACCTTCTTCGTGCGGTGGACGCGGTGCTTCGCAGCTGCCTGGGCGTGCGTCTGAGCAGGATGGCCGAATCCACAAACAGCCGCGCCCAGCTCAGCGTGATAGATTTGAACCGGATCTCTGGGTGGTTGGCGTTTAAGGGGTCGGGAGGGTGGAAATAGTAGATGAAGAAGAACGGAAGTGCAGATGTTGTAATCTTACCTATCATCGAGTTCCCCGGACGCGCTGTCGGACGCGGATAGGGCGGAAGCTTGGAAACACCACTCGAAGTCGTTGATTCTTTCCGCTGGATATGATTGTGCCGCCAGTGCTCTTTTTTCAAAAGCACTGTCAGGAGATCGGAACCTAACCTATGTTCTCCTGCTGTCATCGGCGCGACCTTTTGGAACATTCTCATCTGGTGCAAATGTTCAGTGGCATGCTTCTGGCTCGAAATCATTCACGATTGGTGCGCCGCGACTTCGAGGGTTCCGTTGCCCCGGCGTGCCGGAGGATCTCCACCATCTCCGCGAACATCCGTCGTTCACGCCACTCCGCGTATGCACGCAGCTGATCAGCATATTGCAGCGGTTGTAATCCGTCAAAGTAAGGGTCGTGGATTCTTATGTTGGGGTCGGCATGATGCTTGAGTAGGCACCGCACGGCGGCGATGTCGTGATAGTACACGGCAGTGCTGAGCGGCGTTCTCCCTGCGACATCAACTCGGTTTGGATCTACACCGTGTTGGAGCATCGCTTCAAGGACGGAAACGTGGTTGCGGTTTTTGATCGCAAACGTAAGTATGTCACCAAAATTAAATAGGTCGGCCACATCTGGCCGATCGCGTAGATTGGAGCCGTGCTCGATAAGTATTCTGGCGACGTCTGCATCGCAGGTGGCTAGAGCGTACCAAATCGGGGGATTTCCAATCGGATTGGGGACGTTGACACGTGCTCCGTGCGCGATAAGCGCCTTGAAGAGTTGCAACCTGCTATTTGCATGAGACGGCTCGCCGCGCTCAAGATCAAGTGACATGAGCAACGGAGTTCCAGCCCAAGGCACAGCTGCCTGCCGGTTCCGTAGGAGATTCCATACCAGAAGCCACGGTGGAACCACAGGCTCATCTCGGGCGTTGGCGTCCGCGCCGTGAGCGAGGGCGAGGAGGGCCGACGGCGCATCGTCCAGGTTGATTGCATCGAAAAGTCGCCGATTGAGCCGCTGCTGCTGATAGTCGCGCCAGAGCAGGACGCCGGGCACGCCAATTATGACGAACTGCAGAGTTAGAATGAAGATGATTGTGCGCTTATTACGGGTCACGTGGACCACGAATGGACCAGGTGAAGGACATTGGCAGGCTGCTTGATTCGGTATTCGCACATTTGGTCCTCATCCGAGCGGCCCTGGACGCCATCTTCATTGCCGCATTACTTTCAGGCATCACAATCAGTGAATGCGCATCTGGGTTCCGCTCCTTCTGGCCCGAGCCGCTGAGATTGAGGGTTCCATTTTGCGCCTGGTCCTGCTTGTTGTCTTGCACCTTGAGCGATGCTACAGATAGGCAATGAGCACCTCTGCAGGAAAAGGAGTCCACTTGGATCTCACCATCCGCCCCGAGCCGCGCCCCTCAGGCGTGAGGGTGCTGAATGCGGATCTACGATAGGAATTATCTTGTCCGAATTCCATTTGACGTGCAAGAAGTAGGTGAGCGGGAGCAATATCGCGTCGTCGTGTAGTTCCATTGTCGTTCCCAATTACGCTGGTGGGCGCGGCAGTGGGCAACCGCTATTGTGGCTTCGGAAGGCTCGGATCGTGCCGACGGCCCTCTTCTTTCAAAAGAGCGCCGTCGGAGGTTAGCCCTCCACACATCTCCTGGCTCAATCCTATACTCTTCAGGGTGTGATTAGAAACTCTTTCCTTCAGGATATGGCGGAAAGGCTTTTCCGTCAGCGCCGCCGCACCCGGACCATGGAACATTCGGACTTCAAAGCGATCTGAGGTATATACTCATCCAGGAGCCAGCGCGAAGGAAACTCGAGCCGATGAAGCCAGCAAACAGACGAATCTGGATTGTTTTCGCCTTGCCAATCGTAGCTGTCGCAGCCTCATGGATATGGTTTGGAAGTCAGGTCCGCCAGACCAATCTCGATCACGGTCTCATCCTCGCGATAAAGAGACGCGATACGAACGCTGCCATTCGACTTCTCAATGAGGGTGCCAACGCCAACACGCAAGATCGACCGTGGAAGCCAGCGACGCTTCAGACCATCGTTCAAGAGTTCCTGGATCAGCTGCGAACCAGAACAGTACGGGGCACTCCCGTCATGAGCGGTCCTTACTCAGGTGCAATTGCCGTATGGTACAGAGAGTCCATTACATTCTCGGATCTATTATCCGAGAACGCGTATTACGAGAACCAGGTTCCAGAGAATTTGCCTTTGATCCGTGCCTTAGTCGCCCATGGTGCTGACGCAAATGGGAAGGACTGCGTTGACGAAAGCGTCCTCTATCATGCCGTTGCACAGAATCATATCGAAACCGTTCGGTACCTGTTGGAACACCATGCGGATGCCAATTTCCGGTATTGGTCGTACCCAGCCCTCGCGTCGGCCAGTCCAACGGTTGCAGAATGCTTGATCGCACACGGAGCCGATGTAAACGCGCGCGGATGGGACGGCGATCCAATCATCTTTGATCTGCTCCTGGGAAGAGAAGATACAGCGAGGGTATTGATCGCGCATGGAGCAGACGTCAATGTACGTAACAGGAACGGCAGCACGCCACTGATGTACGCGGCTGAGAATGACAAGCTCAGTTTGACGAAACTCCTCTACGAACACGGTGGCAATTTGAAAGCCCGAAATCGGGACGGCCTGACCATTCTGATGATTGCACTTGCTTACCCTTATCAGGATCAGGACAGCTTAGCAGAGACGCGCTGGCTCCTCGATCATGGGGCAAACATACATGCGAGAAACAAAGCCGGTAAAATGGCGTTGGACTACGCCAGGAAGCTTCAGATCAACAAGGAGCAGATGGTAAAGCTGCTGGAAGCGCCAGCGCGGAAGTTATTAAGGTCAAGGCAATGAACAAATCGTCCCGGACAAACGCATTCACTCTCATTGAACTGTTGGTTGTGATTGCAATTATAGCCATTGTCGCTGCGATACTATTTCCGGTGTTCGCCTCAGCGCGCGAGCGTGGACGGCGAACGACTTGCCTCTCCAATCTGAAACAGGCAGCACTCGCAAATCTAATGTACGCGCACGATTACGATGAAACACTGCCTTCCCTGACTCGCGATTTTAGCACACGCCCGGTAACAACGATTGATTTTTCAACAGTGCTTCAACCCTACATCAAAAGCACGCAGATCTTCTATTGCCCGGACCACACGAAAACCGGCTGTTATTACGCCAGTCCTGCGCTGCGGTGTATGGGAGTTGGATACAACTGGGGCCCGATCCAGAATCAGAACAAGGGCGAAGGCGGGCTCCTGAAGTTTCCAAACGCTGGTTTGATAGCCATAAGTGCTGGTGTGCCGCTTGCCGCAATATTGCAGCCCGCCGATACATTCATGCTTGGAGATACACAAACCGATCCCTTCTACTCGCTTTCGATAGACGGTTGGATGGAGTTCGACCATACAACCAATTCGGCGCTCATTCACGCAGGCATGTTCAACATGGCGTACTCAGATGGCCATGCGACAAACATGAGCTGGCACGGTGGCGAGACCAACGCCCTCGTATCCGGCGTGATCGTCGTGCCTAGGAACGCCGCCGATCAGGGAAAATGGTGCGCGGATCCGAGCGCGGTCATTGGATCTCCCTTCGGGAATATGCCGTGTGAGAAAGTAGTGCCTGCTATAGTCGCAAATGGCGTTAAGTGGTACGGTGATTAGCCCGCAACTTCAAACGAGAACCACAGTCGCGCGAATCTATATTCGGTTGACCGGCCAACCCGAACAGCAGCGCAAGGATCACTGAACGGCGACCGTCCATATTCGACCGTGCCAAAGGTAACTCACGGCATTGGACCCCGGCACCCATTGGCCATCCCTGATAACGTCAAGATGTGGGCGCGGATTCGTTCCCAGCTCATGTGGAATCGAACCGATTCGCCTGAAATCCGTGCCTCGGACGCCGCTTATCCAGATCTCAGAGGCCGTCGTAAAAGTCAGGTTGGGACCTCCCAACCATGTCAGGCGCTCATGCCGGCACTCCACGAACCATGCGATCCATCTAGAATTTGGCGACACATCCCCTTGCGTCACAGAAGCTACATCCGGAACCGGCAGTGCGTAATCGGATCCGACTGGTACGCCCTGGCGAACGTCTACTGTTCGGGCAACGCGTTGCCCGGCCTTAAAGCCACTGACCACAATTCGATCAGGCGAGCTGACGTACACGATCGACCAGTCTCCCGCAAGCTTGCACTCGTGGGACAAGACCGGCGCTGCGCTCATCGGATTAGGAAGGCCCGTGATCTTAAGACGAGTGGTCATCAAATGGTCGGCATTATCGCGTTCGGAGAATGAAAAGATTTCACGCCGAACATCGCGCTCGGCGAATGAACGGCTATCACGTGACCACACCGCATCCAGGCCGCAAAGCGGAAACACGAACTGTCGCGACCCATCAACCCTTTGAGTTTCGCGCTGGGAGTTGCCCACGGATCGAGTAAACCATTTGCAATCCGGCGATACCGAAGGTGTGCCGGCCCAAAACCCCGTGAGGTCTGCGAGGTCCGCGCCCAGATCTGCCCGCTCAAACGTCCTGGTCACCACGTTAAATCGAACGGTATTCACGCCCGAATCGCCATGCGAAGTATACTGTGCCAGCACCTCGTCCCTGCTCAGCCACCGGTACCATACGATCCACCAGCCCGCCGGCATGGCCACCTCGACGGCTCGGTTTGGCGCTCGATTCCATTGGGGCAGCATTAAAACGAGTGATGTGGAGATCAGTGCGAGGCCGCACCCTATGGCCGCCATCATGCGACGAATCGTCCGGAAACCGCCTGGAACCCGTTTTTGGTTTAGGGCCAATCGCACTCTTTTTACCGATCTATCGACGATCGTCAGGTGCAATACAGTGTCGCTGCCTGCCGGACATGAGATCGATTCGATTGAGGGAACACCGTCACTGCAGTAGCCACTGAACTCTGTACGCACGCCCGACGATTCTAACGTCAAGAGGACGATATATCACTCAGGTACGGTAAGAACGCTGTTTCTTGACGCGTCCAACCCGAATACTCAAGTGCCATTATGCGTTTCGCCCATACAGGTCATGGACCGGCGGGGACTTCGCAGGGAAAGCGGATTCGGTACGCGAACTGGCGAGCCCGAACACCCCAAGGATACCATACCGCCTATGCACCAACTAATACGGCTTGCTTGCAGTCTACCTGTAACTGCGGTCGCAGCATCTGCCCTTGCGATACGAATGCCGCAATTACACACCGACCTGCCTCAGCCAGTTTGGAGGCCTATTCACCTACCAGGCGGCATGTCCGGAATACCGCCGTCGCTGCTGAGAACTGTGAGGCAGGTGCGCCGTGGCATGAAGCGCAAGGAGTTGGACCAGCTGTTTGCGCCCTAACGCCTCCGCAGATAAGCGACGTCGGAGTCGTCAGCGGATCTCCGATCGAGAGCGTATCATGCCGAACGAATCCACAGGTTTTCTTCTATCGATACGCCCTTGCGCCTTCGCGTGGAGACCGGACGGACGTGGATCCCAGGGACTGGATCTTCAAAAAGATTGAAGGCGGCCCGCGCGGAACGATCGTGGTATTGGACGTATCGTGGACCTATTCAAAACATTATCACTGAGCCAGGTATCGTCGAATTCATTCGAAGCATGGCGACTTGATCGTTGCTCCCGTCTTCGACGGCGTCGCCGGCGGGAGCCCGGACGACACTATTGCACACGTCGTCCCGCCATACCTGGCGTACGATGGCGGAATTCACTCATGACACTCGCTGGGCGGCCAACGAGAACCAGAAGAGCAATCACGCCGAACAACAGTGCGAAGATGCCCCCGATAGCGGAAACGGCGTTAAGAGCCACCTTCTTGCGGACGTACTCCCTCCTCTTACTTGCCCGCTCAGGCACTGTCTCGATGCGCATCTCGTTCATGCCATCACGCCCTGAACATCACTTCTACTCTGTTCCGATGCAGGAGCCGCCGTTCCGGACTCTCGAGGGCTCGGCTCCGAGCCTCGGCGACCCCTACGTCCTCTATCTGAAGGTACTCCTCACGTGGGGCGCCCAACAAGAGATCGCAGCATCGCTTTGCAGTAGGGCCGCCCTGCTGGACGCATTCGACCCGCAGACTTTACCTTAGCGCCATCTGCAAGATCGGGCGACCACTTCGCGCTCTGGCACTTGTAGATTTCGTCAGACACGAGCGGTACTCTCAGCAGGCAGTTCCTCGAAGTCCATCGCCGCAGCCGGGACCGCTTGGAAACTGTCGTCAGCGTACCGCTCCACCGCCCGCACCACGCAGGCAAATGGAACAGCCCACCAGCGATTTACCTGCCACTGTACCATTTCCGGCGACGTATGTTGAGACAACGGGGAATACCATACCATAAGCAACGGCGAACCAATGAAGCAGTGACTGGAAGGGGGCGAGTGACGCATCCGGTGCAGGATTTTCGCCCCCTCTGGCAAACAATCATTTCAAACCCACTGCGTCACTGCCGACCTCCCGGGTCGATCTCGCTCGCTGCCTCACTAGCAGATCGTCTGAACTCGGATTATTCGGATAGAGGGATTTACTATGATGGAGAGGGAGCACGGGCTGGGTGCAATGGTTCGGCGACCTGCCAAATGAACCGGCAGCGGCTTCCTGCCAAGATATACAGCGGGAGCAAACGGGTTCCACGCCAACCGTGAAATCAGTTCATCCGACAAATCCGAGTTCAGATACGCGCTCCATTCGATGTCACACGGGAGTCGAACTGACGCGGATCAGGTGATACACGGGTGACCATGATCAGAGGACCCTTGTCTCCTATCCCCTCGCATTTCATCTCATCAGCCCCAAACTTCCCACCCAATGAACTGAACTGAAATAACTGACCACCGCGCCCACATGCCTACGCTTCCGAATGAGGAGGCTCGAACAACCTCCGCGTAACCCTCGCGAGCGCCAGCAGGCCCGCGTTATCCGGCGTCCATTGAACGTCCTGCAGGTCCTGGCAGAACAGAGCCAGTACATATCGAAAGCCGTCGGGCGAGGTCACCAGCGCGACGTCGTTCCGAACACCGTCGATCCCGCCCGTCTTACCCGCGTACTTCCAGTCCGTCGGAAGGGCGCGGGGGATCGTGTCCCGGAGAGTCTGCCCGGCAAGTATGGCGACGATCTCCGCGCTGACTTCGGCGGTGCCGACGCCTCCTTCGGCGAGCATCTGAAGCAGGTCCGCCATCTCGTCCGGCGTGGTCATACCAAGTCCATATGGGCGGCTCGCATCCGTGTCCGGCGTGTAAGATTTGCGATAGAGGGTGGTGAGGGAGAGGCCGAGAGCCCGCATCCGCGCGTTGACCGCGGCGGCGCCAAGCCGCCCGATCAGCATGTTGGTCGCGGTATTGTCGGACACGATCGTCATCAGAATGCACAGGTCACGCAGCGTCAGCTCGAGACCCTCCGTGAGCTGCGTCAATACGCCGGAGCCGCCGACTCTCTCCGCATCGGTGAGCGTAAGCGTCTCACTCCACGAGAGCGACCCCTCGGCAGCCGACATCGCCATGTGGACCAGGATGGGAACCTTGATAACACTCGCCGTCTTACAGCGGTGATCGCCACGATATCGCACGGTCTTGCCAGTCGAGAGTGCGCGAGCGGTCAGGCAGAGCGTTCCGCCGCACTCACGCTCGATCGCGGTGAGGTCCGCGTTAAGCGAGGGATCATCCCAATCCATACTCAATCGACGCCTCCGTCCCGGCCGATCGCGCTTTGCCACTGCGCGAGGAGGTGCGCCTCTACCAGTGTGATCGGCCTGCTCGCCGCGACATGCACTGCTGCGGGCGCAAAGCCGGCCAACGCGACCAGAAACCCGCTCGCCGCTCCCATGTCGCGGCGCCAGGAATCGAGCGCCTTCACGTCTGTGCTGTCGACAGCTCGATCCTGCGGCGCGATCCGCGCAACGCCGCGCACGCGGCCGTCCGTGCCGCGCAAGAGTAGATCGCAGCCCTCGTCGGTCGCGTTCTCAGCCAGGAACCCCCTGGCGGTGAATGTGTCCGCGACCGCGGTCTGGAGCTGAGTATCGCTCAGCGCGCGAAGGCCCGCCGCGGCGAGAGCGATCTGCTCCTGCCGATCACGCCGCTGCTCCTCCGCTATGTGCGCTGCTTCGCGCTCCTCTAGCCGCCGTGCGTCCTGCACCTCGCGCGCCCGTGCATGCGCCGTAGTGTCGGACGCGACGCGAACGCGCCGCTGCTCCTGGTCGCGAGCCTCACGCAGACGCCGTTCGCTGCGTCGCTGGCGGAGTATCGCGGCCTGCTCGAGACGCGCGAGCGTCTCCACCCGGCGCACGCGCCAACGCCACGCCTGCCTGGTGAGTCCTGCGAGTCCGACGGCGCTCAGCGCCGCCGCCCCGTACTGCGTGGTGTGACCGCCCCAGCAGAGTGCCGCGACACCGATCAGGAGGGCGGACGCAAACAGTGCGGTATCGACGGTATCCGCGGAGAACCGCTTGAAGAGCCTGTGCCGCCGTCGCATACGAGCGGGATGCCGGCTCGGCGTAGCCCCGGTCGTCGACCCGTTGTCTGTCATATCACGCATCCGCCTTCAGTAATCCGAGGCTTCTCTGTCCGGGGCCAACCCACGCGACGTCCTGTGGTGCGTCCACCCTGTCTCCCCCGTACGGGGCCGGGGATGTGCCACTGGCACCCGTCGCTTGTCTTGCCGGCCTGAATGGGCACGGATGGGTGGGTGAAGCCGGCGATTGCACAGCATGTACCCTGGAGATGGGCTTGCGCGGATAATCCGCATGGAACGCTCGATGTACTGGAGGCAGTATACGCCCCGAGAGAGACCATCGTCAAGGCGGAAGCGGCCGGCGTCCCCGTGGACGCCGGCCGTGGAATCACGCCCGAGTTTGTAATAGGCGGCCCGGTAGCGATTGAATGCGGCGTATTGTGGGCCGCGGGCATCCATCGGATTGCGCGAACGCATGCGAGCTGCCCAGGTCCCTTCGTAGTCGGATCCCCAGCAGGATCATCGACTCCCGACAAATAGGACCGGAAATATCGCCTATAGATCCGCGTCCGGAGGACGATCGGGCGAAGGCCCAATCTGCCGGCGTCGTTTATCGGCCCGGTGAGTGTCGAAGGCCCAATCTGTCCCTGCGGATCCGAACTGGACCGGCGTCGTTTATCGGCCCGGTGCCCGCAAGTGGACCAATACTCTCAATCCTCCGCTATCTCGATACCATGCTTCTTCGCGGCCCGCTTGATGCGCGACTTGATGGTTCTCACTTCGGACGCGTCATACTTTGCCGCGTTGTCCTTATGGTTGATGTAGCTCCAAGCGGCCCGCACGTGCTCGCCCGTATCGATCGGATACTTCTTATTGGTGGTGTCGGCGAATTCGACGTCGCCATACTTGCGCTCGCCGTCGTGCTCAGTCACGTCGCTGCGCCGGTCGATCTTAGTGTCGGTCTTTTTCATTGCTCTTACTCCTCCTGAGTCGTTCACTCGGTCGTTGAATGCTGACCGATGTCAGACGCGGGCTGCTCGGGCTTTTGTTCCCGCCCACGTCTCCGGATCCACACGCGGTCACCTACCGCCAGTGGCGAGTCCGGAGCGGCCAGCCTGACCTGCCGGGCGCCCGCTAGCGCTTTCATGTGCCTCCGACACACGGGGATCCTGGCCTAGCGCCGCAAGAATCTCTGGAGGAAGGCAGTTCGCCGGTGATTTCGCATCCTGCGACCGGATGATGCTGATGGAGCCGTCGAGCTCCAGCAGGGCGAATGCGACGTCGCTCAGGTGGACCAGCCCGGCTTTTCGGATGTTGGAGAAGAGGTCGTAACGCGTTACGGCCTCTTTGCGCATCGAATCCTCGACCACCTTGCCGTTATGAACGAGAAGGACGGGATTGCCCTCCAGGATCACGCGAGCCTTATGACTGTTCGCCGTGATCCGATTGAGAAACCCGGAAAGGACGACGAGCATTACGGCGCCAGCGCACGCGCCGAGTACCGAGTTGTCCTCCCCGATCATGGCGTTCTGGACCACATTTGAGATCAACAGAACAATCAAGAAGTCGAATAGGGTTGCCTGGGCAAGCTCGCGCTTGGAGGCGACGCGGAATAGGAGGAGCAGAAACAGGTAGACGAGCACCGGCCGCAGCACCTTCTCGGCCCAGGATGGTTTTGGCATCAATAGGTCGTGCCACGGAATGAAGAAGAGGTGGTCCACCGATCGATTCTCCTTTGCCCACTCTTACCCGGATTATTCGCGTAGAAAGCATCGCGAATGGGCGCCCGATGTTCATGAAATAGTCATGCCAAGTGCCGGTCTGGCGCGCCGCGCCGGGCAATGCGCGCTGGTTTGGCCGCGACGCAGCTGGGTGCAGCTCCAGAGCGTACCGTGGTTCGGCGTTCCGCGCTAACTCGGAAACTTTCCGAAGCGATCGAATTGCCACCAGTAGGGCGGGGGCTCAGTTTACCTGTAGGGTCTCCCGCCGAGCCGCTTCATGTATATAGCGGGCTAACTCGGAACGGGCCTGTGTACTCCCATCGCCATCTGGTTGAGATACCACTGCACGAACGTTTCCGTTCCGGATTCAACGGGCGCATAAGGTCCGGGGAGATAGCGGCTGCAGTTCACGCCGGCCTGATTGTTCTCTACCAGGGTCCAGTCCTGCTCTCCGGTCGTCCTCCAGAACGCCGTCACGCGGTCTACGTCGTAGTCGCGGCCCTCAACGGCATCCTCATGCACGAGCCAGGTAGCCTCTACTTCACACAGCGTCGGCGTAACCGGCGTGCGCCGCATACTGCAGACGTAGTCGCTGCTCGCCTCGAACCAGAAATCCGGGAAGTTCACGATCGCGAGGATGCCCGCGTCCCGATCCTTCAGCCGGCCGAGCAGCGGCGCTACCGGCTGACCGTCGAGACTCTCGCTGACGAATCCCTGCCGCATCGGGTACCGCGAGCAGTGGAATGGCTGATCCGGACTGAACTCGACGTTGAGCAGCGAGAGACCGTTCGCCGTCCACCGCGCTCGCTGCTCTGCCCGAAACGCCGCCGTCGCCTTCGGATCGTCTCCGGACCCCATCACGATGTGGCAGTACTCGGGATGACCCACCGGACAGTGGTAGCACTCGCGAAAGTTCTCCTCCATCAGTTTCCAGTTCGCCCGGACTCGATAGGTCCGCGTGTGGCAGATCGTGGCGCGATGCAGCTCGTACGGAGCCAGGTGCACGGCAATCGCGTGCTCGATCGGCGCGAACTCCGGGGGATCGTCTGAGAGGCAGACGAAGATGAGCCCCTCCACGACCCGCACCTGCGCGGCGATAAGGCCGAACGCCGACCTGTCGAACTCCTCGGGCATCGACTTCGCGGCGAGCAGCGCGCCGTCCTTTTCGTACACCCACTGGTGGTATGGGCAGACCAGCTTCCTGACAGTCCCGGATGCGTCCAGACAGATTCGCGAGCCGCGGTGCCGACACATATTGTACAGGGCACGTATCTCGCCGCCGTCATCGCGAATCAAGATCAGGGAATCGGTGTCGAGCTCAACCGTAAAGTAGTCGCCCGGTCGTGGAATCCGATTAGCGTGACCGGCGAACAGCCAGTTCCGCCGGAATATCCGTTCCCACTCCAGCGCCAGAATCTCCTTGTCTGTGTAGAACGGCTGCTCGAGCGACCATCCGGGCCTCCGCCCGGCGATCAGCGCTTCAATCGAGCTCGCTTTTCGACCCGCTTCCGGTTGCGCAATCATGGCCAGCCTCCCATATCCTCAATCCTACCTGGATGCTCTTCTAACTCACCACCACGGGCGCCGAGATCGCAAGCTGCGTCGGCGCCTGGCACGCCCGCTCGTTGCATGGCTGGTAGTAGAGCGTAAACGGCAGGGCAATCCGTCCCGGGCTCGTCGAGCGCTTCAAACGGACCATTGCTCTGATAACGACATCACCCTGATACACTGAGAGGCGGTCGGAAGAGTACGCGAACTGTTTCTGGTCGCCGTCCGGATAGTCCACACGAATCAACTCCACGTTGGAGTCTGGTGCCAGGCTAAGCCGAGTACCGATCAGGTAATCGGCGGACGGCCTATGCGCGTTGATGTGCCAGCCGGGCCGGATCCGCACGCGCACGAGGATCGTCGCCTGCGCGCCCTGTCCAGCGGTAACGAGTTCGGATCGAGCCTCCACGACGCTGGCCGCCGTAATCGGCGCGGTCATATCGAGCTCCTGATATGCCGTCAGCAGTGTTGGAAACGCTGCGGGCGACCGGACCTCCAGCGGCTGGAACGCCTCAATGGTTCGGAGCGCCTCACGTCTCATTGTTTGATCGGCGGTCGCATCCGCCAGCCGGACCAGCACCTGCGCGGCCACGCCGTTCGGCGAAGGTGTCGCGTTGTCTGTTCCCTCCTTCATGCGGGCCAGCAGGTCCGCCAGCGCGACATGCGTATAGAACCCGCCGGCCTGCGCATCGCCTAACGTCTCGATCATCTGGCGGGCCAGGTCGCGGCCAGAGTCCCGCCAGTGCGCCTCATGAGAGGAATCCGCCAGCTCCAAGAGGCCGAACGCAAAGTAAGCATAGTCTTCGAGCAGGCCTGGAACCTCAACGACACCCGCGCGATAACAGTGTCGCAGCCGGCCGTCGGGCATCATCTTCAGCATCACAAATCGAGCCGCTTCGGCGGCGACCTTGCCGTACCGTGCGACTCCGAGAACGCGATTTGCGCGCGCGTAGGTGGCGATCATTAGTCCGTTCCAGCTTGCGAGAACCTTATCGTCGGTTCTGGGCCGAACTCGCTTTGCGCGCGCCTGGAGCAGCTTCTCGCGCATCGATGCCATTCGATGCGTAAGCTCCGCCGCGCTCAGATGGTGCGCTGCCGCGACCTCTTCGATCGTCGAGGCAGAGTGCAGTACGCTCTTGCCGTCGAGGTCCCCGGAGGCCGATACGCCGTAAACGGCTTCAAACAGGGGCGCATCGTCTCCCAACACCTCGCGGAACTGATCCGGCGTCCAGAGATAGAATTTCCCCTCTTGGCCCTCACTATCGGCATCGAGAGTGGACATGAAGCCGCCCTCACCATCCCGCATCTCGCGCTCTACAAAGGCAAGCGTCTCCTCCACGATCTGTCGATACCTTGGAACGTGGGTGATCTCGAAGGCATCCAGGTAGACGAGCGCCAGCTGTGCCTGGTCGTACAGCATCTTCTCGAAGTGCGGAACACGCCAGATGGCATCCGTGCTGTACCGGTGGAAACCTCCGCCGATCTGGTCGTAGATTCCGCCCGCCGCCATATGGTCCAGCGTGCGCGTAACCATCGCTAGCGCCGTTTTATCATGCGTCTTGCGATACCGCGCGAGCAGGAATGCCAGATTCGGCGCCTCCGGAAACTTCGGCTGCTTCGCAAAACCGCCTTCGGCGGCATCGAACCGCTGCCGCAGACCTTGTACCACCCTGTCGAGAATGTTGGTCGTAAGAGCGCCGGGCACGGCGGGACGGGAGGCATCGGCGACGGCAGCGGCAATTTTGTCCGCCTGCTCTCGCACGGCTTCGGGCCGCTTCGCAACGACGTCGACCACCTTGTTGAGCAGTTCCTTGAACTCGGCCGGCGGGAAGTAGGTTCCACCGAAAAACGGCTTCCGGTCAGAGGTAAGAATGACCGACATCGGCCAGCCGCCGGACCCGGTCATCATCTGAACCGCGAGCATGTACTGGGCGTCGATGTCGGGGCGCTGCTCACGGTCCACCTTGATCGCAACGAAATGCGCGTTGAGGATATTCGCGATCTCCTCGTTCTCAAAATCCTCGCGCGCCATCACGTGGCACCAGTGGCAGGCCATATAGCCTACCGAGAGGAAGATCGGCTTGTTCTCGATCCGGGCTTTGCTCAAAGCCTCCTCTCCCCATGGGTACCAGTTCACTGGATTGTGCGCGTGCTCGAGAAGGTACGGACTGGAGGAGCCGATGAGCTTATTTGTGAACTTATGCGTGCCGGCGTCCGGTTTCGCCGCCGGCTCCTGTGCATGAAGGCGATGGCAGGCAAATGTCGGCACAATGAGGGCAAGGATCGCGGCGACGAATGCCACGGGCCGGCCGTGAGGCCGTTGACGGATGGATCCTATCATAGCTGACTTACCTACGAATGCGGCGCCAAAGTTGAGCCCGCCGACCGCGACGCGCGATGTTCCGCGATTGGGCATTACAAACCGGCCTGCCCGAGTGCATAGTCGACCGCATGGCGCCAGTCCATGACGCGTCCACGAGCCCACTCCTCCGCGAATCGAGGCTTTCCAACGGATTCCAGGACCGCGGCAACTTCCCGATCATAGCTCTCCCGATCACTTGGCGCCATCGGCGAGCCAATCTCTTCCCGCAGCCGTTCCGACGCTCCCCACAAATGCACAGCCTTTACCGCTTCGTTCTCCCTGGCATTCAAGGTGGCGAACTCCTCCAGGCATTCGGCAATGCCCGATCTATCCACCAACTCCCTACCAATATGCAGACTCTCCCTCAGAAACGAGCGAGCCGAAACATGGTCGCATTGCCTCAATGCTACGGACCCAAGATTGATGAGGCCCAATGAAATGCCCAATCGATCCCCGAATTGACGCTTGATCGCCAAGCTCTCTCGATATAGCAATCCGGCGCAGTCATAATCTCCGAGTCGATGTGCCACGATCCCCAGGTTGTTAGTAGACGCGGATATACCCCATTTGTCACCCAACTCACGGTATCTGGTCCGGCTCGACTCGTACAGCGAGCGGGCAGTATCGTAGTCGCCGCGACTGTTAGCCACATTGCCAAGGTTCGTAAGGCAATTCGCGATGAAGCGACTATTCCCCAGCTCCTCGTAGATCGCTAAGCTTTCCTCATAGAGTCTGCAGGCGCGGTAGTAGTCGCTCTGGTCCTGCGCAATCAGCCCTAGATTGTTCAGGCCGTTGGCAACACCTTGCCGATCTCCGATGTCACGGTAGATCGCCAGGCTCTCCTCCAAGAGTGGAATGGCGATGTCGTAGTCGCTCTGATCTTGGGCAATGTTAGCGAGTCGCATCAGGCAGTGGGCGATGCCCGCTCGATCGCCGAACTCCTTATAGATTTGCAGGCTCTCCTCACACTCCTTGCGAGCAATCTCGTAATCGCCGTGTGCTCGCGCCAGCAGACCAGCTCCCACGAGAGCGTCCGCCCGTGGTCTCGTCCACTCCTTTGCCGGTTCGATGGACAACAGTGCCCCTAAGCGCTCACGACCCTCTGTCAAGTGTCCACGCGTGAGCCAGAACCGCGATAACGCCGCTCCCAGGCGCAGCCCAGGCTGGTTTTCGGCAGGCTCCTCCAGGCAGTGCGAGATCGCCTGACGCAGGTTGTCATGTTCAATATCGAGCGCGGTGAGACAGGCGGCCTGTTCTGGGCCAAGCAGCTTTATATTTGCATCCTCTGCCAGACGCAGGAAGTAGTCCCTATGCCTACGGCGGTATAGTCCGCCTTCCGGATTCGACGCCAATCGTTCCCTGGAATACTGGCGAACGGATTCCAACAAACGATATCGTGTCGAGCCGCCATGGTCCTCCGCGATAACCAGGCTCTTGTCGACTAGAGCCGTCAGCTGGTCCAGGACCTCTGACGCCTCCACATCTCCACCGGCACAGACCGCCTCGGCCGCTTCTAGTGTCCAACCTCCCATGAAAACGCACAGGCGGCACATAAGCGCCTTCTGTGTGGGTTCCAGCAGATCAAAACTCCAGTCAATCATC
>JBBQVV010000099.1:0-17862 GCA_038211235.1 Chthonomonadales bacterium
CAGGAGACGTTTCATAACCGCATTTCTCCATGGGTCGGACCCGGCCGTCCGACGGTTAAGTAAGTAGGCGCCCTGAATCACTTCGAGCTTCCGAACGGCCGAAGACGTGAGCGACGTCGCTCCGGGGCCCGCGGCCGAGCGCCCCTCCGGAGCGTGGGATAGCACAGCTGGATCTACGAGGTCTGCGCGCGCGGACGACTAGGCGTAGTAGACAATGAGCCGGCCGCTGAACGCCGGCAGGCGCCCATGCGTAGTAATTATGACAGTCAGAGTCAATTGTGAAAAGGAGCCCGCGTGCAGCGATCTGGATTAGCCGACCGGTCACGACGTGTCGTCGTCACCGGCATCGGAGCAATAACGCCAATTGGCATCGGAGTCGACGCCCTGCGAGCAGGATTGCGAACCGGAAAGTCCGCGGTTCGCACCGTCACCTCATTTGACACGTCTCCGTTCGTCACGCATATAGCGGCGACGGTAGACGATTTCGACCCGTCTCTCTACCTTGACGGCAAGAAAATGAAGCGACTTGACCGTTACTCCAAGTTCGCCGTGGTGGCCGGTAAGATGGCGGTCGAGGACGCGCAGCTCGACGTATGCCGCGAGGATCGAAACCGGATCGGCATCTGCCTCGGCACCGCGCTGGGCGGCGTCGGATTCGCCGAGGAGCAGTACCCGCGATATTTAAACCATGGTCCACGTGCGGTCAATCCGATGCTGGCGCTAAGCGTCTTTAACGGCGCCGGGTCCTGCAATCTCGCAATCGAGCTGGGCCTTAGCGGTCCGGTCACGGCGAACGGCGACTCGTGCGCGGCGGCGCCGATTGCAATCGCACACGCCGTCGATCTCATTCGCGCGGGAACCACGGATATCATGCTGGCAGGCGGCTGCGAGGCCCCACTTTCGTCGCTCTGCTTCGGCTCATTCGCGATCATTCGGGCAATGAGCCAGCGCAACGACGATCCGGGAGCCGCATCCCGACCATTCGACGGCGAGCGAGACGGATTCGTCATGGCGGAGGGCGCCGCCATGCTGGTGCTGGAAGAGCTGAACCACGCGGAGGCGCGTGGAGCCCACATCTACGGGGAGATCGCCGGCCACGCCTGCACCAACGACGCGCATCATATGACGCAGCCGCGCCCGGACGGCACGCAGACGGCGAGGTGCATGAGCGAGTGTCTCCGTGCGGGCGGCGTCACACCGGAGCAGGTCGGGTATATCAACGCCCACGGTTCGAGCACGCCGCTGAACGACGGAGCGGAGACCGGCGCGATCAAACGGGTGTTCGGCGATCTTGCCTACCAGGTTCCGGTGAGCGGCACCAAGGGCAGCCACGGGCACGCGCTCGGCGCCACCGGGGCATGGGAAGCGGCAATCTGCCTGCTTGCCCTAGAAGACGATTGGCTTCCGCCTACGCTGAACCGGACCAAGCCCGATCCTGCGTGCGATCTGGACTACATCACAGAGCCGGGCGGTCGTTCGAAGCGAGTCGACTATGTGCTCTCGAACTCATTCGGATTCGGAGGCATTAACGCATGTCTCCTGTTCGGACGAGTTTAGGCTCCTGCGTTTGGACCGGAAATAGTCTCCGCCATGAAAGCCTCCGCAAGTCCACCGGCCCATCGCATCCTGGGCCACCTTCCGTCGTTCGTCAGAGATCCACTCGGTTTCCTCACCCATTGCGCTCGCAACTACGGCCCGGTCGTGCCGCTTCGGATGGCGCACGTCCCGGCGGTGCTCCTGACGGAGCCCACAGACATCGAGAGGGTATTGGTTACGGAGCATAGATCCTTCCGGAAGCCGGCATGGCTTCGGACCGCGGCCGTGCGGCGCCTGCTCGGCGACGGCCTTGTAACAAACGACGGCGAGGAGTGGCGCCGCCAACGGCACGCGTGCCAGCATTCCTTCCAATTGAGTCGAATGGGCCGGTACGGCGAGGTTATCCTTGCTGCAGCACATCGTATGCTCGGCGGGTGGGAGCCTGGCCAGACGCGCCGCCTCCAGCGCGACATGAGCGAACTCACTCTAGCGATCGTTGCACGCACGCTTCTCGACGTCGACGTCGAGGGATGGACATCCGAGACGTCGGACGCCATGGACACGCTGATGGGCCGATTTGCGGCCGGGATCGGGCTTTTCGGGATGGCGCCGATTCCGCCGGCGATCCGAGAGATACGAGCCGCCCGCCGCCTGAACCGGATCGTCGATCATCTGATCGAGCGTAACGGCAGGCAGGCAGCATGCCGCGGGGGAATCGCCGATTCTCCAGACCTTGTGACTCACCTGCGAGAATCCCCGGAGCTTCGCTGCGCGGCCCTGTCAAAACGTGAAATCAGGGATCAGGTCAAAACGTTCCTGGGCGCCGGATACGAAAGCTCCGCTCTGACGCTGACCTGGGCATTCCTATCCCTCGCAGCCCATCCCGCCGTCGAGTCGGCGCTTCATCGGGAGATCGACTCCGCGCTGCCCAACGGCTTGCCGGCTCCGGATGTCGTCGCGCGCCTGCCCTACGCAGAAGCCATCATCAAAGAGACGCTGCGCCTCTACCCCCCGCTCTGGATGACAGGGCGCCAGTCAGTAAGCCGGTGTGAGTTCGGAGCGTTCGAGGTTCCCGCCGGGGCGCTCATAATGACGAGCCAATGGGCGGTGCAGCGCCATCCCCGCCTATTCGACAGGGCGGACGAGTTCCGACCCGAAAGATGGCTCAACGGCGAGTGCTCCAGCCTGCCGCGCTATGCTTACTTCCCGTTCGGCGGCGGTCCCAGGGTCTGTATCGGTCAGAGCTTCGCAATGATGGAGACGGTCCTGCTTCTGGCGACGATCGCGCGGACGTTCAGGCTGGAGCCGGTCGACGGCCGTGTGATCCGGCCCTGGGCGACGATGACTCTCCGCCCGCCGCCAGGCGTCTGCGTGCGCATAGTGGAGCGGCGTCATGGAGAGAAGGCGTGAATCCGCCGACAGCATTTGCCATAGTTGGCGCCGGAGTAGGCGCGGCTCCGGGCAAACACGTACTACTGCGCTCCACGGACTTTTTGAGTCTGGCGAAATACCAGCCTGGCTGTCAACGATGCGTGCGCCGGGCCGATAAACGACGCCGGTCCAGTAGGGATCCGTAGGGACATAAGGGGCCTTCGGCCGAGCCTCCCGTGGCCATACGGTCCATACGGATCTAGCCTTCCTGTACGGGACGCAAATGCCCGCAATACGGGAGCTGCGAGCGTACTGAGGGCAGATACTTACACAGGAGTGGAAGACGAGCCTGGACGTCGGGCCGAATGCTGGCGCGTGCGCGCTGTGCCTCGCACGAACTCTGACCTGGGCGCTGGCATTGCATGCTGCAATGTTAAGGCTCGTTGTCGTCATTGCCATGACGATGTTCATCGGCGAGTCGGTCGCTATTGCTGTGCACTTGAGGTCTCTGCTTCTACCCTGGACTTGAAACATCGAAGGGTCTTGCCTGCGATGTTCTCAACGAAGAGCTTGCCCACAATGTACTGCGCGAATAAGGGCCCGATCAGCGGAATGGGGTACGTCAGCTCATGGGCGATCGTCACTACGACCCGATCCTCGCGGTCTTCGAGCCGCCACTCCACCCACATGCCGCACGTGACGCCGCCCGTGTGCAGAAACGTAATTCGGCTCTCGTCGGGAAAGAGATCCTGACGCGCCCGCCAGCTTACTGGAACTCCATCTCTCGATGCGCCGAAATCGGCGATCTTGTGCCTGTCCGACTCTTCGGTGACTCGCAGGTAGCGATAGTGCGGCAGAATGTCCGGCCAATACTGAATGTCCGCGGCTAGCTGGTAGATCCTCGGGCGTATCCTGGCAGGATCCCCCATGACCTCGATTGTATTTGCAGTGCGCATGATAGTGAGACGCGTTCCCGCTGAACATGTGCCGTCGTCAGATGCGCCCTCCCATCCATACGGACAAGTTACGGGCCATACTGCGCCCTGCCCCCATACCCATATGGGCAGGCAGGGTTCAACCACTCTCCCTGATTCGCTTGTTCCCCGGTACGGGTCCGTATGGCCATACGGCACGTAGGTGACTCGCAGGGTAGGACTGGGCGGCCCGATACACCGTAAGTAATTATACCGTCTGACCAGCTTCAGACCGATCGCCTGGTCCTTCAGCTGCCGGCAGCATCTCACGCCGCGACCGTGTCCAACAATGGAGTGGGTAGTGTCGATAAAACCTGTTGCAATTGCGGTGAATACCGGCCTGGCCCGTGCAGGAACCGTCGCTAGCCATGCGGAAGTTTGGCCAAATGTCGTGGGAGCAGAAACAGGAGTTCAGGCGGAAGTTTGAAGAAATGTCGTCGACGTCGGAACAGGAGTTCAGCTTGAAGATCACCGCCATCGAAACACACGTTTGCAACGCCCGGATGCGGAACTGGATCTTCGTGAAGGTGGTCACGGACCAACCGGGACTCTGGGGATGGGGCGAATCGACCCTGGAGTGGCACACACGGTCCGTCGTCGGCGCGATCGAGGACATCACGCCGCTGCTGCTTGGCGAGGATCCGACACGGATCGAGTACCTGTGGCAGATTATGTACCGGCAGCACTTCTGGCATGGAAACGGTATCGTCCGTGGAACTGCGATCTCCGGGATCGATATCGCACTCTGGGACATTCTCGGGAAGGTCCATGCCGTGCCGGTTCACAGGCTGCTCGGCGGCCCGGTCCGCGATTTCGTGCGTCTCTACTCCCACCTTGGCGGCGGCAAAATGGAGGATTTCTACGAGACCGATCCCACCGATGCGTCGCGCTTTGCCGAGCTCGCTCAGCAGGCCGTGGCGGACGGGTTTACGGCGTTTAAATCGATGGCCGTACCGGAGACGGCGCCGCTAGAGGGGCTGCGGCCGATCAAGTATGCCGAGGCCTGCGTGCGAGCGATGCGAGAGGCGGTCGGCGACGACATCGACATCATGGTCGATTGCCACGCACGGCCCAGTCCACGCATGGGTTTGCTGTTCGCCAGGGCGCTCGAGCCCTATGGACTCTACTGGTTTGAAGAGCCCTGCTGGCCCGAGACCGTCGAGGATATCGCGCTGATTCAGCGATCGGTGTCTACGCCGATCGCCACCGGCGAACGGCTGGTTTCCCAATATGCCGTCCGCGAGTATCTGGAAAAACGCGCGTGCAGTGTCCTGCAGTGTGACATCACCCATGTCGGCGGAATAAGTGAAATGCGGCGAGTGGCGGCAATGGCGGAAGCATATCGAGTCGCACTGGCGCCTCACAATCCGCAGGGGCCGGTGAGTACCGCGGCGAGCCTTGAGTTTGGGTTTGCGACGCCATCGTACATCATTTGCGAGTCAGTACACGGGGACGTTCCCTGGCGCGAGGATGTTGTCAATCAGAGCTTTACGGTCGAGAAGGCGGGCCGGCTCGTTCGCCCCGGAAATCTGCCGGGACTCGGTATCGAGATCGATGAGGGTGAGGTCGCCAAGCATCCGTTCGAACAGGAGCTGCCACAGCGCAGTTTTTATTCCGATGGAAGCCCGGGAGACTGGTAGCACCGCACTTACCCGACCGACAGGAAGACCCCATTGGCAAAAGAGCTTAGTGGCCAGGTCGCAATTATTAGCGGCGGTCTGGGCGACATTGGCAGAGCGATTGCGCGCGAGCTTGCCGGCCGAGGCGCCGATATCGCTATTGGGGACATTCTCGAGCCGGATGCCGCGACTTCCCTGCTCGCCGAGCTGAACGCGCTTGGACGCCTGGCCCGTTACGATCTCGTCGACGTCGCGGACGCCGCGGCGGTCGAGGCATGGGCGCGATCCGTCGAGGCCGACCTTGGCGTCGCGAGCCTGATCGTTCCGAATGCGGCGATCGTCACGCTTAAGCGCATCACCGACATCTCCGCGGAGGAGTGGAATCGCGAGCTGCAGATCAACCTGAACGGCGCCTTTTACCTTGCGCAGGCGTGTGCCCGGCTCCTACTGGAGCACGGCATCGGCGGTCGCATTGTCTTTGTCGGCAGCTGGGCGGCTCAATCCGTCCACTCCGACCTGCCCGCGTATTGTGTTGCCAAGGCAGGACTGCGTATGCTTAGCAGGTGCATGGCATTCGAGTTGGCTCCCAAGGACATCCTGGTCAACGAAGTCGCGCCAGGCTACGTGAACGCGGGGCTGAGCGGGCGTATATTCGACGCGCACCCGGAGCGGCGCGAAACGGCCGCGCGGGCCGTGCCCGTCCGCGCTCTCATCCGCGCCGAGGAGGTTGCCGGACAGGTCGCGCATCTTTGCGACCCGGAAAATCGGCACATGACCGGCAGCGTCCTGCTTATGGACGGCGGGCTTTCTCTCGTCTCACCAGGAGCCGCACATGATTGCTGAACCCACTCCTCGGCCGTTCCGCCACCCCGGCTTCAGGGGCGTTATCGGCGTGGCGAGAGAGGATATCACCCCGCCGGTCGGAATCTACGCCCGCAACTGGGGTGCCGCGGTGCGCGACGTGGCCGAGGGCGTCCACCGCCCTCTCAACGCCGCCGCAATCACCTTCGCGCCTACCGCGAACGAAGCGCCATTTGCTCTCGTTTCGCTCGACCTGGGTTGGTGGCGCAGCTCCAAAGATGAAGACTATGTCCGAACCGCGGTACTAAAGGCGCTCGGCCTCGGCCCAGAACGAGTCATGCTGAGCTTCACGCACACGCACGCCGGCCCCGTGCTCTGCCGCGAAGACGCAGATAAACCGGGCGGCGACTTGATCGCGCCGTACCTGGACTCTCTGCGGGAGGCGGTCATTCGCGCGGTTCGCCGGGCGCGCAGCTCCGCCGCACCGGCCGCGATCGAATGGGCATACGGCAGATGTGGCCTGGCAAGCAACAGGGACCTGCAGGATCCCGAACGCCCCCGGTTTCTGAGCGGGTATAACCCGTACGGAGCGCCTGACGACACGCTCCTTGTCGGTCGCGTCTCGGCGGGGACTGGCCAGTGCATCGCGACCATCGTAAACTACGCGTGCCACCCGACAACCCTGGCGTGGGAGAACCGCCTTCTTTCGCCGGACTTTGTAGGAGCCATGCGCGACGTGGTGGAGAGGAACACAGATGGGGCGATCTGCCTCTACCTGCAAGGAGCGTCCGGAGAGCTCGCTCCGCGCGAGCAGTACACGGCGGACACGTCGGTCGCCGACGCACACGGCCGCGAGCTTGGCTTTGCAGCTCTTTCGACCTTAGAGGGGATGTTGGCGCCGTGCTCTATGCTCGCGTTCCAGGGCGTCGTCGAGTCGGGGGCTCCGTTGGCGGCGTGGTGCCGCGGACCGCGACCCCTCCCTTCGACAGCAGCCGGGATCAAGGTCGAGGTAGACCTGCCGCTGCGGCCTATGCCGTCCGTGACCGAGCTGAGGGAACAGGCAGATGCATGCGGCGATCGAGCGCTGGCCGAGCGATTGAACCGGAAGCGACGGATTCGGGAGGGAGTGGGCGACGGCGCGACATCCGAGATGCCGCTGTGGATATGGCAGATCGGGGATGCGCTGGTTATCGGGCATCCGAACGAAGCGTATTCACTCCTGCAGACGGAGCTTCGGCGGCGCTTTCCGCAACAGGCCGTCGTGGTAATGAACGTGGTCAACGGCCACTTCGGCTACCTTCCGCCAGCTGGACTGTACGGCAGCGACCTCTATCCGGTCTGGCAGACGCCATTCGGAGCCGGCGCGCTGGAGACGCTGATCGAATCCTGTGACACGGCGATCCGGAACCTCTACCGGCGCCCACGCGAGGTATAGTACCGGCTATGGTGCGGCTTCTTGAATGCGTACCGCAGCGAGCGCGGCAGTGTACGGCGGCAGTTCGTCCAGCTGCAGGTCGCATACGACCGCCTGGGCCGATTTCGGCTCTTCGAGGAGGTCTATGAAGATCTGAACGGCGCGCGGGTCAAAATGAGTTCCCGATTGGGCCAGGAGATGTTCGCGTACCTGCGCCTCGGTCCAGGCTTTGCGATAGGGCCGATCGGAACGCAGCGCGTCGTAGACGTCGACGACGGCAAATAGCCGTGTTGCGATTGGAATCTCGTCACCCTTCAGGCCGTAGGGATAACCGGCGCCGTCCCACCTTTCGTGGTGAAAGTGCGGAATGTCCACGGCAGGCCCAAGGAACGGGATCGGCGCGAGCATCTTATGCGCCGTCACCGGATGGCGTCGCATGATCTCCCACTCCTCCTCCGTCAGCGGCCCGGGTTTACGCAAGATCGCATCGGGCACGCCTATCTTGCCGATATCGTGCAGCATCGCGCCCCACTTCGCAAAACATACTTGCTCGTCGTCCAGCCCGGCTGCCCGAGCCAGCCTGACAGTCATCTCGGTGACGCGCTTGCTATGCTCCTCCGTCTCCTTATCCTGGAGATCAAGAAGGCGAGACCAGCTTTCGACTGCCGAGTCGAAGAAGTTGTCATCCACATCCTTGAGGAACGGTTCTGTCTGAGTCACAGATCTCAATGAGGGTGTGCCCCTTTCATAGGGCGATGGGATAGGTTGCGACGTTCCCGTGAATCGCGGCCTGTCGGTATTATTGGCAGGCTGCCCGCCGAACTGTAGTGGATTCGATTGGAGGACCAGCGAAATGGAATGCTCGAAGCTGAGGCAATTGGCCACGGCACCATTCTGAGGTAGAGAGTCGGCTAGCGTGATTTATTCATGACGGCACCCAGTGGGTACCCGGAGGCCCACGCTACGTTCGTCACTCCGAGCGGTTCGTGAATGAACCAGGCTACGCGGAGGGGGCTGTGTTTTCAAACGACAGTGTTACGGTCGCCGGCACAACACTATGTCCTGGTGGCGAGGTCGCCAGTAGGTTTGGGCACAGGGATCTCCTGTGTAATGATCATTACACCGCGGATAGCGCCATCCTTGTTCACTACCGGCATACAGCTCACTTTGCAATTGACTGCCTTGCCGCGGCGGTTAGTGGCACTCATAGTCGCTTCATGCAGCGCGGACCCTCCCTCAAGGCAGTCTTTCATTTGCTCCGATAATTGCGCCACCGGCAAGCCAATGTCGAGACCGAAAAAGCTGTTCCCCACGACCTCGTCCGTGCGCATGCCCCACATCTCCTCCGCTCTGTGGTTCCACGCCTGGACTTTGAGATCTTCGCCGATAACGATCAGCCCGCCGGGAATACTGGCCATGATCGAGTCTGTGAATTCCGATACGATGCTGAGCTGCAGTCCCCGCTGCCGAAGCTCCTCGTTCATCGTCTGCAGCTCCTCATTTGCAGACTGAAGCTCCTCGTTCATTGTCTCGAGCTCTTCGTTGGTGGACTGGAGCTCTTCGTTGGTGGTCTCCAACTCTTCGGCGCTCGATTGCAACTCCTCGTTCGCGGTTTCCAGCTCCTCCGTGGCCGACTGCGACTCTTCAAAAGTAAGGGAAAGTTCCCGATTGGCTGTCGCCAGCTCCGCTTGGAGATTAACGTAGTCCGTGACCTCGACAAACTCGATACATACGCCAGATAAATTGCCTCCGCGATTTGAAAGGGGCGTCACCTGCACATCGTAGGTGCTTCGTTCTCCTCGTGGACGGGTCCAGACAATATTCTTCAACTGTACGGCGTGGCCATCGGCATACACTTTTTCGATAGATGAACGCAGTTCGACCGGACGATAGGATAGCTCCAGATCCTGGAAGGGTCGGCCAAGATCGTGTGGGTTCAACCGGAACAGGAGGCTCGCTCGATCGCTCATCAGTGCGACACATCCATTGCGATCCACCACGACCTTAGCAAGCGTGCTGACTCGGAACGCTGCCTCCGCAAACGTGCCACTCGTTATTCTGTCGGCGGCCTCTTCATCCTGATCCACCGGGGCGTAGTACATTCGGTTGCGGCCCAGGAGAGCAGGGATCTTACAGAGGATTCTGCGCTTCAGATCCACGGGGACGAAGAGGCTCGTGCGGGCGACGAACATCTCGGCCTTACCTAGAAACAGATAGCCCCCATTGTTAAGTCCAAAGTGGAACCTTGGAAGTATTCGCGCCTGGACATCCGAGTTGAAATACATCAACGTATTGCGACAGACGATAAGATCCAGCCGCGAGATGGGCACGTCTTGCACCAGGTCGTGTCGGCCAAAAATTACGGCGTGTCGCAGGCCCCTATCCAGGGCAAAGCGGCCGCCGATCATATCGAAATATCTCGAGAGCAGCTCGGGAGGCACGCCCGCAACTTGACGCTCGGTGTAGACGGCCTGTCGGGCATACGCAAGCGCGTCTTCATCGAGATCGGTAGCGTGTACCCTGACGCGATCTCGGAACGCGTCCGGGCCCAGTGCCTCCGCGAGGATCATGGCGATCGTGTAGGCCTCTTCCCCCGCCGCGCACCCGGCGCTCCAGATTCGAATCTGTTCGTGCGCGGGCTTGCCGTCGATTATCTGTGGCAAAACGAGGGTCTTAAGGGCGTCCCACGCCTCGATATCGCGAAAGAACGCCGTGACGTTGATCAGGATCGTGTTCAGCAGGCGGCGCGCTTCGTCCGGATCACTCTCCAGCAGGCTCGTGTAGTCGGAATAGGACTCTATTTCCGCCGCGTCCATTTGCCGCTTGACTCGACGCATGAGGGAGGCGCGTTTGTAACCAGTAAAATCGAAGCCTCGGCTCCGCTTCAGATAGTCGAGGAGCGCCTCGAAATCCTGGCTGGAGTCTGACCTCATCAACTTCGCACCCCCTTACTCGGTCTAACGGACCCGACGATTGTCATGCCGCAGTTCCTCTCGACTCCGTACTCGACCTTTGATCGGTCCCGCCGCCCTGGACCAGAGCCATCAGTGCGTCGGCATGTCGGCGTGCAACGCGTGCGTCCTCCTCGAACTGGGCCACCGAAGCAAGGTGTCCGCGAGATTGCGCCTGAAGTGCTAGTTGCGTTGCCAGCCTGGACTTATCGACAAGTGCCCGTACGGCGTACCACATCGAGCTCTCGATAGCCTCGGATTGTTGAGCGAGAAGGACCTCACCGGAGAAGAGGTGCCCCGTGTGGCATTGGAACCGGGCGAAACCCTCCTCGTCCAGCTCCCGCAGTACACCGCCGCAGTCCGGACACGTATAGATCGATGCCTGGCCGTCACGCCGGCCCTTCATCTGCTCTTCAATATTGCGGCGATGACCCGATCGTCTGCCGACTTATGATCCGGCGTCATCACGGTACCTTCCATCGCGGTGGAAGCGACGTGCGAGACACGGTCATGCTCAGGTGAATCGAGTTCCTGCACGATCTGTTCCAGCACTCGCGCCATATCGTGCAAGGGCAGCACGTAGTCCACACTGACTGCCTGGATCGCACTCCGCGGCATTTCGCGGAAGAGCGCCGTCTTCGGGTCCTGAACTACCGCGCAGCCTCCCAGCTTCTTGATCTCGATCAGTCCGGCCGTGCCGTCGTTAAGCGTTCCCGACAACACTACGCCGATAGAGCGCGGGCCAATGGCGTGCGCCACCGAGCGAAACAGCGCATCGATGGCTGGACGGCAATGGTTCTCCCGTGGGCCGCGCGAAAGGCGGATCACTCCATCTTCTACCATCAGATGCCTGTCCGGCACGCCGGTATAGATACGGCCAGGCTTGAGCCGCTCGCCATCGACTGCCTCGACAGCGGGAAGCGGGCCCGCACGATTCAGGATGTCTGCCAGGACGCTGATACCGGTGGGCGGAAAGTGGATAACGACCAGAACGGCCGCCGGAAAGTGAGGAGGCAGCATTGCCACGAGGTCTTTTACGGACTGGACGCCGCCCGCAGAGGCGCCAATTGCAACGACGGTAAGGTCCGACACGAGACGCTCCGTTCTTAAGCGAATCTTTACCTACCCGTTTGCAGCCGAGCTTGCGACTCCTCGATGTCGATCGTCCAGGGGTACGGTGACGGTAATGCGTGTTCCCTGTCCGGGACGACTCGCGAGTTTCAGATCGCCTCCAAGCGCCTCCGCGCGTTCTTCCATGCCCATCAGGCCCATGCCGGCGCCGGTCGTCAAGGTATGGTCAAATCCGGTCCCATTGTCTTCGACGCTGAGCTGCAACCGGCGATCCTCGAATGCAAGTCCAACCTCCACGCGCGAGGCGTTGCCATGTCGAATCGAGTTCGTGAGAGCTTCCTGGCAAATGCGGAGCAGGTTGTCTTCCACCGGCATCCGCAACAGGTGCGCCTCGCCCTCCAGTTTAAGGACGACTTCGGTACCGGTCCCCTCCATCTGATGGATCATGCTTCGCAGTGAAGCGTGAAGGTCGCCTGCCTCCAGTGCGGCCGGGCGAAGCGCGTGTACGGCGCGACGCGCCTCGTTCAGGCTGGACCGAGCCAGTTCACGCGCGCGGAACAGATGGCGAGCCGCTTCCTTGTGATCCGAGGGAAGCGCATCCTCTGCCGCCTCAAGCAGCAGAAAGATCCCTGTGAAGCCCTGCGCAAGCGTATCATGAAGCTCGCGAGCCATCCTGGACCTTTCCATCAGGACTGCAATCTCCAATGCTCGTACGGCGAGCTTGCGCTCAAGCCGCCGCTGATCAGTGACGTCGCGAATTTGCCACAAGATCGCTTCGGAACGGCCACTCCCATCAGGCATCACTGCCGCGGCGATTGAGGCACAGCGCTCTTCGCTCTTTCGAGGCTGCAGTCGCAGGTCCCAATCGCGTCGCGATATGCCGTTCTTCAGCCCGTTCAGCGTGCTCCGATACTTATCACGGTCGCCCATCACGACGAACACGGCGAGCGGCTTGCCTCTCACGAGTTCGGACGCTAGATTCAACAGATCGGCCGCGGCTTCGTTCGCGTCTCTGATCGTGCCGTGCATATCGGTGACGAGGTAAGCGTCCGGCGCCAGGCGGAACAGGGCTTCGTAGCGTCGCTGCTTCGCCTCTAGCTCAAGGCGGAGGCGCATCACCTCTTCCGCCTTCTCCGCGAGGTCCTCTTCCAGCACGCAGAGCGTCTCCCGTGCCGCGTCCAGCTCTTCCGCCAGATCCTGTTTTCCCGCACCTGCGGCAGTCAACGGTTCCTCCGCACTTTTCCCAATTTTTGTCCCGACGAGATTTGATTCAGTCACAACGGTGCAGGCAACTCTCCGATTGCCTGCCGTCAGCGATATCGGGCCAAGTGTCGCGAGCGAACGCCGAGAATGAATCGCCGAGCGCGCGAATAAACCAGTATAATGGAAAACATGAACAATGTACATAGCGAGTTGGTGGCAACGGCCGACCGACTAGTCGTCGTCGCCGCGTCGCAGGGCGGGATTCGCGCGATCGAAGTACTCCTCGAGGCACTCCCGAGCGCGCTCCCTGCAGCCGTCGTAATCGTATTGCACATTCCGAGCGGTCAGACAAGCCTTCTGGCTGAGATTTTCCGCACTCACTCTGCTCTGTTTGTTACTGAAGCAACCCATGGCGAGCGGCTGCTGACCGGCCATGTCTACGTTGCGCCCCCGGGCTTTCACACGGTAGTTGTGGTGGGCGGGTTCCTCAACCTGACGTCCGAACCAAAGGAGCACTTCGTTCGGCCGTCCGCGGATCCCCTCTTCGTGTCGGCGGCGACGGTATATCGCAACCGTGCGATCGGCGTCATACTAACGGGCGGTTATGGCGACGGCTCGATCGGGGTAACGCGACTTCACCAGTTGGGCGGTCGCACTATCGCCCAGGATGAGGCCACGTCCGAACAGTTCAGTATGCCGCGCACCGCAATTGCGACAGGGTGTATCGACTCCATCCTCCCGCTCGAAGAGATAGCGCCCCACCTCGTCAAACTACTCTCCTTGCCGATCCTGCCAGTCCACTGATACCGCTTTCAGGTTCGCTCAGTGTCTCCTCATTCACTTAACGATCGTCCGTTTCGACTTCGAAGCAAGGCACGTTTACTCCGAGCTAAGCGACTAACCCACCAGATCCGTGGCGAGACGAGGCTTTGGAAGATCCCGGAACTCCGCATAGTTCTGGATCATTCTGAGAGTGCGACTGTGCTCCTTACCAAAGTTGTCAGAATAGATTCGAATTGCGCGTCGGAATAGTTCGTCGGCTTCGCCGCGCCGACCCGTTTGCCAATGGACACGTCCGAGGCCCCAGAGAACGGTTCCAGTTTCTGGATGGCTGTCACCTCTTACCTCTTCGTTGATGGCCAACGCCCGCTCGTACTGCTCTTCGGCATCGGCGTGCTTGCCCATAGTGAGATACAGCAAACCGAGATTGTTACTCGCCGTGGCGATGTCGATGTGGTTCGGAGCCAACATGCCCTCGTAAATGTGGAGAGCACGCCGGCAGAACGGTTCCGCCTTTTCAAATTCTCCCTTGCAGCGATAAACTCCCGCTAGCTGGGTCAGCGTCGTGGCGATGAATTGCATCTCCGGCTCCGGCTGTTTCTCATATATCGCAAGCGCTCGAAGGAATACCGGTTCTGCTCTCGAATACTCCTCAGCCTGGAAATAGAGAAGCGCGAGGTTGTGAAGCTTGGAGGCGGTCAGCGAACTCTCAGACCCTACTGCCGCTTCCATCATCTCGAGAGCGCGATGGTGCAGCGCCTCCGCTTCCTCTCGGCGATCCAGGACCCGGCAAAGACACGCCAGTTCGTCCAGATAGTCGGACATCGTCACGCCGCGACCGTCGCCTAGCCTCTCCACGATTGCGATCGCTGCTCGGATGTAGTCTTCCGACACCTCATATAGAGCTCGCGCGCGGAGGTACCTTGCCGCCTGGTAAAGCAGATAGCCGGCCTGCGCCGTTTCGATTTCTCCGTCACGTATGTATTTGCGACAGAGTCTCCACTGGGGCAGCAACAGGTCGCAAAGACCCCAGTCCTCAAACTCGAAATCTGGAGTGGCATCGGAAACCGCCCGTACGGTTCGCGCTGCCCAGAGCCGCTGTTCCCCTTCGTCGAGGGAGTCACGGGTGACTTTCTGGACTAGCCTGTGAACGGTGACCGTCTCATTCTGCCCGTTTCGAGCAGCAAGGGAGTAGGCGCATACGGCGGTGCAGATTTCGTTGTAGAGGTCCGTGTCGTGGAAAACCAGATTGTCGAATGCGTACGACTTGAAGATCACTTCGGGTATCGCGTCCGGCGATAGAAATGCGGCGAGCCTCACCATTTCCACCGCGCCATCGCCGCACCTGTTCCGCCGTGCCATCTGCTCGATCGCGAGCCGGAACGTGATCGCAACGGATGCATGCTCCTCGTCCGCGGCGCTTTCAAGAATCTCCAGGCCGCGCTGCCGATACCTGGACAGGTAGTCCGGTATCCGCGCACCCGTCTGGGCGAGGTATGCGCCCGCCTGGTCAAGCGCCAGTGGAAGACCGTCAAGCTCCTCATTTAACTCCGCGGCCGCATCAAGCAGATCCGGCGGAGCTTCGCTCAGTGACTGATCTATGCGGATAAGCCCGGCACGCCGAAGGATCAGCAGGGCGCTCTCCTTTGGACCGAACTTTTGCAGTGTAATGGGAGCGGCCCATTTGACAGTGTTCCTGGCGCGGGTAGTTAGAATCAGGCAGCCAGTGTGGTGTCGAGGAAAGTGTGGCGCCAGTGTCTCTAAATCGTCAGCGTTGTCCACAACCAGGAGCCAGTTGCTCTGAGATCGGAACCACTCGTGCATCCGCTCCAGCGCCGCTCGTTTCATCGTGGGCGATGCGATCGTCAGACCAAGCTCTTCCGCCAGGCCCGCAAGCCCGTCGTTCAGGTCGTCGACAGATTCGGACGATACCCAGAACACGTGACTATAATCGCGCCGGTGCTCGTAGATGTAGGCGACGGCGGTCTGCGTTTTGCCGATCCCACCGAGCCCGGTAAGGGCCTGAGGATCGCCTACCAGCGCCGCGGGACCGGTCTTGAGCGCCGTGTGGAGGTCGGCCAACACGTCAACGCGACCCGTAAAGAGCCGATTGGGGCGAGGGACACCACGCGATATCCAGCCGGCATTAGACCCAATGCCAGCTGAAGCGCGCTCCTCAGCAATGGGCTTGTCCGCTCCGGGCGCGCCGTCCACGTAGATGTAGTCCTCACCCTCGACGGGATACGGCAGTCTCTCTGCGTTTTCGGCAGCACACGCCTGGAAGTAGTCCCATATCCGGTCGAGAGTGCTTACAAATACCGGCCCCTTTCTAAGGGTACGCTTGACGGTATTGATGGATGGCGTATTGTCATCCGCGGCGACCTCCTCGACGGTCTTATGATATTTCCGCCTGACGGACTCGAGTTGGCGCCGGCCGGCCTCCGTCAGGGCAACGTAACGATTCAGTTCCGTTTGTACTTGCATGGCGCTAGTAATGCCAGGTCGTCAACGAGAATGTACTCGTCACAAGTCATTTGATACTTCTACGATTACGCAGTCGATCATCGTGCCTCCTGAACGTCGCAATGCCCGAATCAGCCTGCGGGCTCGCCGGGCGTCCCCGGAGCCTGCAAGTAACGTTGCAGGGTTCGCTATGAACTAGATTTGCTATTGGACGCGGGAATCCTGCGTCACGGTGATACTACAAATAACCGGAACCTGGCCAATTTCGTAGAAGAAGATAGATGCGTCCTCCGCCACCGAAGACTGCAATGAAAGAGCGAAAGCGTGACACCGCCGTCGCAATTCGAGGTGACGAGATTGCCATCGATTTCAGGAACACGGCAAAGAAGCCGACAGCCCTTAAGCCACGCCCCGCGTCTCGTGAGGTGCATGCTGCTAGGATGACCTTCTCTGGAGCGGAGTAGTCAGCGTTGGGAGGAGATCGATCAGTACGGCGATCGTAAGCAACGATCGCGTGTATTTAGGGGGAAACCGCGAGAGAAAGCACTCAATGCCGTGCTTCGGTTACAACGTGCCCAGCGGCGTACCGGTGGCACGTCCTATGAACTCCAGTCTGTTATCGAACAAGGAGGCGCTGATTGCGGTACTGGATTTGAACCAGTGACCTTCCGTACGGACGCTCTACCCAAGGACCAACCGGTGACTGTGACCAATGAGGAGTACGGATAGGCGGTACTGGATTTGAACCAGTGACCTCTTCCGTACGGACGCTCTACCCAAGGACCAACCGGTGACTGTGACCAATGAGGAGTACGGATAGGCGGTACTGGATTTGAACCAGTGACCTCTTCGGTGTCAACGAAGCGCTCTACCCCTGAGCCAACCGCCTGTGGAGACGCGGCGTCGGCAACCGCGGCTGTCGACCTGCGAACGTATTATACAATAGATTGTTCCGACGGTCAAGCCGGAATCCGTGCTGCAGGCGATGTACTACACGGTCGCGATAGGCATATGTGGGACAAGATTTAGCAGATCGCGATGAAGGAACGACAAGATTGGCAGATGTGAGTCAATCAGCGAATATAGGAGGCTCCTGGTGTGAGGAAAGCCAAACCCTGTATTGTCCTGGACATCGAACGCGTTCTTGGGGACATACATTCCGACGACGATGCTGTCCGTGCCCGAGCGGTGCGTTCGCTTTGTCCGTGCCGGTCTGGATGGGGTGCGTTCGAACAGCACCTACCTATGATCGAAGCCCTGAAAAAGGATCCGAGCCCGCTCGTTCGCAAGGAGGCGCTCCACCTATTTGAGGACGCGGGCGAGATGCAGAGCGAGGGAGTTCCGACGAATCCGCGCGAGGCTACTAATGAGATGCTGCAAACACGAAGGCGATCGCGCTTCCGCCCGGACGAACCAGTCGTGCCGGCGGCGAAGCCCGGCAAGCGTGGTGACGGCGACCGGCGCCGGCCGCGTTAACCTGGCACCGTTTACGGCGCCCGCCCAATGAAGTCGCGCGCGGACCGAGAATGCACAGACAACCCCTCCGCCGTTTTCGGCGAAGGGGCTGTTTGTGTAGTTATTCTGGCGGCGACCTATTTTCCCAGGGAGTTGCCCCCCAAGTATCGTCGGCGCGGACAGCTTTCACGACCGTGTTCGGGATGGGAACGGGTGGGACGCCA
>JBBQVV010000100.1:0-17814 GCA_038211235.1 Chthonomonadales bacterium
CGTGATTCGGTCCGGCGGGCGGGCCAGATTGTAGCCACCGCCCGCTCCTCTGACACTGCGCACCAGGCCCGCGCCCTTGAGAGAAGCCAGGATTTGATCTAGATAAGGACCCGGGATATTCTGCCGATTGGCGATCTCGCGGCTCTGGCACGCGTCCGCGGATGGCTGCATGGCCAGGTCTACGGCAGCGCACAGCGCATAGCGCAGCTTCGAGTTAAAAAAGGACATCGCACTCCTGAGGCGGGGAAACTTGACTAAACAAGTATACTTTCTGGTATTTGCCTTGTCAAGCGGACGGACGAGCGTTAAACTCACGCGTGATCGCCGCCGCGGACGACCCGGTTAAAATCATTTAACTCCCGTTTAATCCGAGTTTAATCTCTCGCCAACATAATCGGGGTACGGGAATTTGCCGCGACATCGGCGCGATTCTCAGTAAATCCGTCCGTTAGAGGTTTCACGTCTAGCGATAGGGGCTGTAATTCGGCTCATGCGCCAAACAAGCAAGCATCGATCTATTGGCACAGTTTTCGCACCGATAACGGTCGCCGGCCTATTATTGGCCGGATGCCATTCAACGCACGAACACCTACTGGGCGCGGCATTCACCGAAGTCTCGCCCGTTTCATTGCAGGCGATCGCAGCTCGCCCGACCAGTTCTACTGTGGTTGTTCAGGGCGAGATGATCGAAAAGTGCCCCGTCGCGGGCTGTTGGTTCGTGCTCAAAGACAAGACGGGGATCGTCAAAGTGGATACCAAAGCCGCAGGGTTTGTTGTCTCAGACGTACCGCTTCACACGCGCCTAACGGTGGCCGGGTCGCTTACACCCGGCACTCAGCCCGGCATCGCCGCTACCGGTGTGCGGTATTGATAGGATGAGGATCTTTCCCCTGGCTCTCATCTGCACGGTTACCGCCGGGGGCATCTTGTACGCGATCGCGTCGCGTCGTGCCTCGCTCCACGCCGATGTCGAGGTAACTCCGCTCTCATCAGCGACAAAATATATTGTGAAGGAGCCGCAGACCTCAGCGGGCCTCTGCCCATGGCGCTCACCGGATGAGGATCGTAAGCGATACTTCCCCACCGCCGTCTCCTCACGTGACGAGACTCTGATTCTCAGCCGCCAACGCCTGGAGCTGCAACGGCGGATGGGACGAAAACCTGCCGCGGACGACAACGCGCTTATCGTGCATCGCATACTCGACGCAACAGGATCGCCGGGCGTCGTGGTAACGCGGCGTGTTCGCGGGGAGTGCGGCCTCATCGAACTTGTGCTCGCGGCCGACGCGGATGGAAGGCTGATCGGGGCAAAGATTCAACGCAATCGCGAGCTCGAGTCGACCGCCGCAGCCTTGAAATCGCCGGAGTGGCTAGGCGCCTTTCGTGGCAAAGACAGCCGTTCCGCATGGCGTCTAGGGCTCGACATTCCCGCGGTACCAAGCGGAGCGCAGCCATCGGCACAGGCCATCGTAGATGAGGCCCGCACCGTGCTTATCATGCTGGACGTCGCGCTGCATTCGGACAGCAGCCTTCCGCGAGGGGTCGCCGACTCCCCCCGCGGTCAAGGATAATTGACGCCATGATCTTTCTGGCTCTCAGAAACCTGTCTCGGAGGACCTTACGAACTGCACTTACGCTCTTCGGAGTGTCCATTTCGATAATGACCCTGGCATCGCTGCTCGCGTTCGGGCAAGGCTACCAGCGCGGCCTGCGCCGAGAACTGGATGGAATGGGAATCCAGATGATGCTCGTGCCCCTGGGCTGCCCCTATGATGCGGCCGCGCGAGTACTGAAGGGCCGAACGCTAGATACTTCGCTGCCCGCGACCGCGACGTCCGTCGTAAAGAGCGATCCGGCCGTGGTGCTTGCGGCGCCAATGCTCATGGCGACGCTGCCACGACCCGCGGAGGGGCGGACCGATCTCTGGGTGGGCGTCGATGAGTCGATACGGCCGCTGAAGCCCTGGTGGAAATTCGGCGCCGGATCCCACTGGTTTCGCGATGAAGCGTCTGTGATCCTTGGCGCGGAAGCGGCTTCGACGGAGATGCGTCAGATTGGCGATACGCTTTACAGTCCTGAGACCGGACAGCGGTTCACAGTATGCGGCATTCTGGAGCGGAGCGGCACGAGCGACGACAGCGAGTTCTTCATTCCGCTGGTCACCGCGCAGCGCATGTTCCATCAGCCGAACAGGCTGACGGCGATCGCGATACGGCTCCGGGATCCAGCGCTCCTTGGACAGGCGGCCGCGCGCCTCCAGGAGGTTCGTGGAGCGCAGGTCGTTACGCTGACCGAGATGATGGGAACATTCCTAAATCTTGTCGGTGCGGTGAGAACCTTGATTGTCGCGGTTGCGATCGTGGCACTGGGAGTCAGCGGACTTTCGATCTTCAATACACTTCTGGCTTCCGTTCTCGAGCGGACGGCGGAGCTCGGTATTCTGCGTGCGGTCGGCGCATCCAGACTGCAGGTATTTGGGCTGGTCGCGCTGGAGGCGCTCATTCTCACCGCGACCGGCAGTGGGTTAGGGCTGCTGGCATCTCAACTTGGTGGAGTCTGGCTCGAGCAGTTCGTACGGCGCTTAATGCCGCTCGCGCCCGACAATGCGCTGCTGGCGGTAACATGGAGCGTACTGTGGGAGTGTACGTTGATCGGCGTGGGTGTTGGGATGCTTGCCGGGCTCTATCCCGCATGGCGAGCCAGTCGGCTTTCGCCGACGGAGGCGCTCCGGACGGAGTAGAATGCTTGAGCCACGAGAGGCGAGCGCTGAGAAGAAGAGTCAAGGGTGATTCAGTGGACCTGAACGGCAGGGCATGAACTGGTTTAGCTTCACATTCAAGAACGCGGGACGACGGAGGGCACGGACGATCGTCACTACGCTCGGAGTGGCCATCGCCATCGCGGCGCTCTTCAGCCTGCTCGCGTTCGAGCGAGGCTACGAGCGTGGTATGCGCGGTGAACTTGACCGCCTGGGCGCTCATATTCTCGTCGTTCCCAAGGGCTGTCCCTATGACGCAGCCTCCATCGCGCTTCATGGGGCTTCATGGCCATGTTACCTGAAGAGTGCATATCTCAAGCGAATCCAGGGCACGGGCGGCGTGGAGACGGCAGCGCCACTCCTTATGAATGCGCTATACGATGCCTCCGGCGACCAGGCGACCTACCTGGGCGCGGACTCGTCATTGCTTCGCGTAAAGCGCGGTTGGCACATTATGGGCGAGTTTCCAACGAGACCCGGCGACTGCCTCATCGGCAGCGGAGTGGCGAAGAAGCGAGCCCTGGGGCTCGGACAGGAGTTCGCGCTGCCCGGCCTGCCGAACGCCCGAGGCATGGTCTGCGGTGTGCTGGCGGAGACCCAGGGTGCGGACGACACGTTTATCTATTTGCCGCTGCCGGATGCCCAGCGCATCTTCAAGCGGCCCGGCCAGTTGACTCACATTCTCGTTCGACTCACCGATCCCAACGGAGTGGATGCCGTCGTGGGCGAACTTCGCGGGTGTGATGCCGGAATGGACATGAACGTTGTCCCGATGGCTCATCTATTCCGAACAATACAGAATCTGCTGAACTCGACGCGTTTGCTGCTCGCCTGCATCGCAACCGTAGCGCTGCTGATCGCAGGCGCCGGGGTGTCCAACACAATTCTGATGTCCGTGAGCGAGCGGACGAGAGAGATCGGCGTCATGCGCGCGGTAGGCGCATCGAGGGGCAACATCTTCTTGCTAACCTGGCTGGACACGGTGCTGCTCTGCGTTCTAGGAGGGGTGAGCGGACTCGTGATCGCCTGTGCGGCATCTTCCGGAGTGGAATGGTGGCTGCGCGAACGACTGCCGTTTACACCGTCCGGAGCCCTGGTGGAGTTCGAACCAATCGTTATGCTTTGCTGCCTCGCTTCGGCGCTGGCGTTAGGCTCCGTGGCGGGACTTCTGCCAGCGTGCCGCGCGGCAAGTCTGTCTCCAATCGAGGCGATGCGATCCGGCAGAGCCGGACTGTGAGTGGGGCGGAGAGAGGGTCTGGATGTCGATAGGCACACTGTTACGCGCGAGCGGAACGCGAGAGAGAGCGGACGACCACGTGGGTGCGACCGCTTACGCGGCAGAAGCCGCCGGTCTAACAAAGACCTATAAGCGTGGGGCCGAAACGATCCATGCGGTGCGCGATGCGACATTTACGATCTCGCGCGGCGAATTCGTCGCCATCGTCGGCCCGTCCGGCGCTGGAAAGACGACACTGCTGCACCTGCTCGGCTGTATGGACACGCCGACATCCGGCACACTCACTCTCGACGGACTGACGGCCGGGGGCCTTTCTGATGGTGCGCTTACACGGCTGCGCCGAGAAAAGGTCGGCTTTGTGTTTCAGCATTTTGGGCTTCTGCCGACGTTGACCGTTCAGGAAAATGTAGTGCTTCCCACTCTGTTCTCCCGGCAAAAGGCGCACCGTCGGGCAGCAGACCTGCTCGCCGAAGTAGGCATGACTCACAGGGCGAACCATCGCCCTCACGAACTATCTGGCGGAGAGATGCAGCGTGCCGCAATCGCGCGAGCGCTGATCAACTCACCCGCGCTCCTGCTTGCCGACGAGCCGACCGGAAACCTGGATACGGCGAACGGTGAGGCGATCCTGGGTCTGTTTCAGAGTCTCAATCGGCTCGGGATCACCGTCGTGGTTGTCACTCATAATGGGACTCTTGCTGCCGCGGCCGATCGCCAGCTCATCCTGCACGACGGCCGAATTGTTTCGGAATCATCAGTAGTTATTGAACACTTGAAGGAGGATCTCGGTAGATGAAAGTCATGCGCAGGCCGCAGTCCAGCGGCTTTACTCTGATCGAACTGCTCGTTGTTATCGCCATTATCGCGATTCTCGCCGCAATTCTGTTCCCCGTCTTCGCGAAAGCGCGCGAAAGCGCGCGTCGAACCGTCTGTCTCAGTAACGTTCGCCAGCTCGGAACGGCCTGGCTAATGTACGTGCAGGACTACGACGAGAAATTCCCGCCGACTAACTCACCGGCCAATTCGCAATGGGGGCCGTCCACGACCTTCAACAAAAAATATCCCTGCAAACCGTGCCGCCCGCATCTCAAAGCCGACGATACGGTCATATACGATGCGACGCTTTACGCGATCCCCTATGTCAAGAACTATGACATGTTCAAGTGCCCCAGTGACGTGGGCATTCCGGCCAATCTTGTACCTGACCCGTCACAGGGCGAGCCGGTATGGAAAGTCGAACACAGCAGTTACTGCTTGAATACGGTCATGACACGAGTGGGCGGTCTGGCCGCGATTCCGGTGCCTGCAATCACCTACATGGGAGCGGAAGTGCTATCGTTCCACATCGGCATACCGGAGGCCGTTAAGGCCTGGCAGGGCGCCACACCCGGACACTCGTCCTACGGACCGCAACGCGTCGCGTACTTTTGCGACGGCCACGCGAAGCTGACCTACGAGGGCGTTATCGCGGCTCAATGCATCCCTACTCCCGCGCTGCCGCTCGACGAGGAGGGCGGCTTCCAGCCTATTCCATAGCGCATCCCATCGATGCCTTCATAGATGGCAAGCTGCGTCGTGCTAGCGATCGCGCTGCACGACGTAGCTTGTAAGCGCGCTAAAGCACTCTCTGGCGGTCGAATCGGGAAGTAGGGACAGAGCCGCGTCGGCCATATCGACGTGATCACGTGCCAACTGCCTGGTCCGCTCGAAAGCGCAGTGGTGATCGAGAACCTCGCATACCTCAAGAACGTCCTGATCTTCCAATCCAACGCTGCCGAACAGCGTGAGCAGTCGCTTCCTTTCTCGGGCTGTTGCGGATTCTAGCCCGAGAAGCAACGGCAAGGTCGCCCTTCCATCGCGCAGATCACTGCCACGCGGCTTGCCTGTGACGCACGGGTCTCCCGTGTAGTCGAGTAGGTCGTCGGCCAGCTGAAACGCCATCCCAAGACGGTAGCCATAATCTGCCAGCGCTTGCTCGCGCAGTTCATCCGCGCCTGCCAGAATGCCGCCGCATCTGCAGCAGCCCTCCACGAATACGGCTGTTTTCTTTCGCAAAATCTCCAGGTAGTCGTTCAGCGAGAGATCGGGATTGCCGGTGGCGGAGATCTCCATGACCTCACCTTCGCTCATGTCGACCGTAATCTCGGAGACGACGCGAATGATCCTGAGATCTCCATCGAGAGCGAGCAGCCGCATGGCCCTGGCCAGAATATAGTCGCCACTGAGCACGGCCACGCCGTTTCCGAAGATCGCATTCGCGGTTGGCTTCCCTCGACGGATAGCGGTGTTGTCGACCACATCATCGTGAACGAGCGTCGCCATGTGCACGAACTCGACGGCCGCGCCGACGGTCGCGATGCGATTCGTCCCCAAATCGGGGTGTATTGCTCGCGCGGACAGCGCGAGCATCGCGGGCCGGAGGCGCTTGCCCCCTGCGTTAAGGATATGCCGCGTTAACGCATAGACGGTCCGGACATCGGATCCGAGATCATCATTCATGCGCACCTCTACGGCATCCAGGTCCCGTCGCACGTATTCAAGGAACCACACAGGCGATCGGAGATGCGCATCCTGCAACCCCAAGTCGTGAACTGGAGGCACAATGTACGTGGTGTCGCTCATGGGGATTCTCTCAGTCTCCTGCTTTTACACCGATGTGAATGCAGACCGTGCCAAGATTCAAGTCGTATACGTGTATGTCCTGCAACCCGGATCGCTCCATGATCGCGGCGAGCTGTTCGCGGGTGACAAATTGCTTCATCGACTCGGGGAGGTAGGTGTACGCCTCCTGGCGGCTGAATAGGCCGCCAATGCGCGGAAGGACGTGGAAGAGGTAAAAGTCGATAAACGGCCGGTACCAAATAGGCCTTGGCCGGTTGAATTCCAGGACCACGACACGCCCGGCCGGCCGAACGACCCGCACCATCTCCGCAATGGCTCGGTCAATGTGGGCCACGTTTCGGATGCCGAAGCCTACGGTGCAGACATCGAACGCGCTCGAAGCGTAGGGAAGCCGTTCGGCGTTCGCGACCATCATGTTGACCGTGCCGCCGACCGCGCTTGCCGCCTTCCTCAGGCCGTTGCGGACCATCGGCTCACAGAAGTCCGCCGCGATCACACGTCCACCCGCGCCGGTCGCGGCGGCCAGGTCGATGGCGAAGTCGCCGGTGCCCGTACACACATCGAGGCACAGCTCGCGCGCACTTACGCCAGCAATTCGAACCGCCCTCCGCCTCCACGCCTTGTGTTGATTGAAGCTCAGGACGGAATTAAGCAGGTCGTAACGCGAAGCGATGCCGGCAAACATTTGCTTGACGTAGCGCTCTTTATCGCCGCTAAATAGCGGTTTGACCTCCTGCGACCGCGCTGGTGTCACGATGTCGGGCTGCGAATCCGGCGAGCTGATGGTTGCCATAGTTGAACTTCGTAGTTTTTTTCACAAACTCCATTGGGATTATACCCTAGGTCGTTCGGACCAATCGAGCAAAGGGGGCGTCTTTGTAGAAAAGAGTACTTCCTTTGAATGAGGTCCGAACGCGAAATCGGACCTGCTCTGAGGTCGAGCAGGTCCGGAGTGTGATGCTGTTCCTGGGAGATGGGGCCGACAGGTCGGATGCGTTTGACGCATGGGCCGCACCGCTCAGGAGTCCGCTATATCCCTGAAATCGATACGACCGACTATAGCTCGGGACTTTCGTCTTCCTCTTCGTCGATCTCCGCTACAGTAACGACCGGCTCTGCCTGGCTCAGCCGGATTCGCTTCTCGATATCGTCCATCAACTCAGGATTATCTTCCAGAAACGCCCGGGCATTTTCGCGCCCCTGCCCGAGTCGGATGTCTCCGTATGAAAAGTAAGCGCCGCTCTTGCCGATATATCCAAGATCCACCCCCATGTCCAGTATGGATCCGGCACGAGAGATTCCCCAGCGGCCGGCGGCCCGGTCGAACATGATATCAAACTCAGCCTGCTGGAAAGGTGGGGCAACCTTATTCTTAACGATCTTCACCTTTACGCGCGCGCCGACGGGCTCGGTCCCGTTCTTGACCGTCTCGGTGCGTCGTACTTCCATTCTAACGCTGGCATAGTACTTGAGCGCCAATCCACCGGACGTGGTCTCCGGGTTGCCGAACATAACGCCGATCTTTTGCCGTATCTGGTTGATGAAGATCGCTGAGGTGTTCGTCCGATTGATGCTGCCGGCGACCTTGCGGAGCGCTTGCGACATCAGCCGCGCGTGCACTCCCATGTGGGAGTCGCCCATGTCGCCTTCCAGCTCCGCCTTGGGCACGAGCGCCGCGACGGAGTCCAGCACGACGATGTCGATCGCGCTGGACCGGATCAGGGCGTCCATGATATCAAGCGCCTCTTCCCCGGTGGTCGGCTGCGACACGAACAGGTTGTCCACATCAACCCCGAGCTTTCGCGCAAACTCAGGATCGATTGCATGCTCGACGTCCACGTAAGCGCAGACGCCGCCCTTCTTCTGGGCCTGGGCGATACAGTGGAGCGCGACGGTCGTCTTTCCGGAGGATTCAGGGCCGTAAATCTCGGTGATGCGCCCCCGCGGGATACCCCCGACGCCGAGCGCCATATCCAACGCGATCGAACCGGTCGAGATCGCGTCGATGTTTAGACGCTGCGCCTGGCCCAGGCGGACAACACTTCCCTTCCCGAACTGCTTTTCAATGTTGGAAAGCGCCATGTCAAGCGCCTTTGCCCGCTTCGGGTCCGAATGCGACGGGAGGATCGCATCTGCCGCCACTCTTCCCTTTCTACCGTCGCCTCTTACCGTCGATTCTTCGATTGCCATCTTGAGTCTCTCCCTTTCGTGCGCCCTTGGACGCATCTCCAGAAGGACGCAGCGGCGCCCCACCTACCGCCATCCTCACGCTGCTTTGTAAATTTGCAGCCCCGAACGACGCGCAGGCTTGCCTCAGCGGCCTCCGCGAGATGCGGGTGCGGCATAAGGCGGGTACGCGAGTGGCCTCTGGCGTATTTACTCTTCACCTCTATTATAGACGAAAGATACTCCTTTTTTGTCTAGGTTTATCAAAACAATTCAAAAGATTCGCGCAGTCCGCGATGCCTCTTCAGTGGGAGCGGAGCGATGCAGAGCGGAACCGCCATCAGCCGAGTTGAAGTGCCCGAAGTCGTAGCATGTTAAGGGCGGTCTGGGACGCGCGGTGACGGATAATCTGTCGCGAACCGATAAAGTTCGCCTGATCGACGTCGCAGCCTCCAGGGTATGCTACCGCGATGTATACCAGGCCGACCGGCTTATCCGGCGTGCCGCCTCCCGGGCCGGCGACTCCCGTGACCCCGATGCCGTAATCGGTGCCAAATCGATTACGCGCGCCCTCCGCCAGCGCGCGGCCGACCTCACGGCTGACAGCCCCAACGCGCGCCAGCATCTCCTCGGGAACACCAAGGAATTGGGTCTTAACGGCGTTGCTGTACGCCACGATCGCGCCAACGAAGACCGCCGAGCTGCCCGCGACATCGGTGATCCGCTGAGCGACCAGGCCGCCCGTACAGCTCTCAGCCGTACTCACCGACCGGCTGCGGGCGACGAGCAGATTTACGACGGCTTGCTCGATCGGCTCATCGTTCTCTCCGTAGACCGCATCGCCGAGGCGGGCGCGAACCAGGGCCGCCCGCTCGCCGATCAGACTGTCTGCCTGTTCGATCGTGTCTGCCCTGGCCGTGATACGAAGATGGACCTCGCCAACCTTCGCGTAGGGCGCGACCGTGGGATTGGCGTCATGCATCAGGTCCTTGACACGGTCCTCGACCGCGCTTTCGCCGATGCCCGCCACGCGCAGAACCAGGGATCGAATCGTGCCGACGTCTCCGGTCTTTTCCCGGAGGTAGGGCGCAACCTCGTTATCGACCATGGGAACGAACTCGTTCGGTGGTCCGGGCAGCGCAATACCTATCTTCCCGTCTTTCTCAAACAGGAGTCCAGGGGCGGTCCCGTTCGGGTTATCGAGCGAACGGCCGCTTGTTGGAACCATCGCTTGACGAAGATTGCTTTCGAGGACCGGGAGGCCTCGGGATCGGAAGAAGGAGTCGAGGCGGGCTGCTATCCGCTCGTCGCGCACGAGCACGTCATCGAATGCGAGCGCCAGGCCATCGCGGGTGATGTCGTCCATCGTCGGACCGAGGCCGCCGATCGTGATGACGACATCCGAATCCTCAAGCGCTTGCATGAGCGCGGCAACCAATCGTTCCATGTTGTCACCGACGGTGGTTCGGCGGTAGAGGGAGATTCCCAACTCGGAAAGCACGTGGCCGACGTAGGCGGCATTCGTATCCACGATTTGACCCAGAAGGAGCTCGGTGCCTACAGAAACGACTTCGGCGCGCACTGGTAGCTGGCCCTCCGGAACGTAAAACGTGGTGGAACTTGAGGATCATTATACGCCGGAGCGTACGTGAATGCAAGCGGCTCTTAACGCCTGAAAGGAGTCGTAACGACGACCGAGCCGTGACGTGTGTCGCGGCTCGGTCATCACTGTTGCCTGGCTGGCGTGGCGATCGCCGATACTATAGCCTAACGCCGCATGGCCACGAGTTTGCGCTCGAACAGATCGATTAGCTCGGTTAGCGTTGCACGGCTGTAGCCACTGTAGAACAGTTCGGTGTGCGCGCCGTTTTGCCCTAACGTCAGAATGTGAGTGCCTGGTGTAACAACCAGAGCGTTCGGTGAGCCATTGATGGATCGCTGTACTCTTGTCACTCGCGAGCTGCTTCTCTCCTGCCTTATCGCAGGCGCTGCTCCTGGTACCGCGGGATTCCCATCGTCGGGCGGCGACACGGCGGTCGCTTCTGCTGGCGCGCGCTGATTCCTTGGATTCGGCGCAACCAGCGTGGTGCCGATCGCAGGCCTGACTATCTCCAGTTCGTCGGCATTGTCGGCAGGATCCGCCGCGCGGGGCGCGGCGCCCGGTTCGGGAACAGAATCCGGCTTGGACTTAGGGCTCTCGCCTCCGCGAGAACGAAACAGCTGCGTTGGAGACGTCGATGTCGCTCCTGGCGACGTGAAGAACTGGTTAAATGAGCCCAGGTTCCAGCTGCCCGACGACTCCGAGCGCAGCATCGCACGGATGCCATGCGCCTTCTCCGTCCCAATCGACTGCGCCATCCGAACCCAAATCGCCTGGCGGCGAGCCCGTACGCCGTATGCTCCGTCACGCAGCGCTTCGGAGCTGCTTGGTGGCATCGGATCACCCGGCTTCGCCCTGAGCAGCGTATTCAGCTCTTCATCCAGCGCCTGTTCAGGTTTCACCGGTGCGACCCTGTCGACATCCTTCATCTCCTTGAGGAGTGGAAGGGCTTTCTCGATATCGCGAGCCGACAGCTTTAGAGCCAGCACCTGTCGAAGCAGCGCGATTTCTCGCGTCTTCTTAGCCATTTCAGTTGAGTAGGAGGTCGCAATGTTCTGGTACAGACTGCCAATCGTAAACTCTTCGTGTGTCTTGGATTTCGTCTCGGTCTTTGCCCGCTCGGTCTGTCCCGCTGCCGACTGGCGCTCCTGGACAACATCCAGCTGGGGCAGCGTCTCCAGTAGAGGGTCGAAATGCACTTCCGGTATCTGCAACTCAGGAATTTGCACCACGTCGGCACCAAGCGTTATCTCGGGTATTTCGACGGATGGTATCTCGATATTTACTTCGGGTATCACGTTGCTCGGCGGCTCGACCTCGGCCGTTTCGACGGCCGGCGCCTGGTGCGCCCCGACAGGAGTCGTGAGCGCACTTCCGGCGACCAGTATACAGAATGCACAGCAGCTCAAGTATTTCATGGGTTCCAACCTTTCTCGATTCCAGATCTTCCGTCCGCCGCGGCAAGCAGACCCGCATACACATCCATCGCCTGCCCCATGTCACCGCTCTCCTCGGCCGTCCTGCCCACATCGAATGCGCTTTGATCTGACGGCTGTTCCTGATAGGCCGCCTGGTACGCGACGTTGGCGAGGCCGGGATCACCCTGCGCCTCTAACATCCGTCCGGACTCCTCCCATGTTAGCACCGGATCGTCGACGCGCATTTCAGGCGCTGCCTTATGCCGAGGGCGTTGCCACAGAATGTACCTGTGAATGGGGCGGCGATGCACGAAACTTACCGACGTCCAGTTCACATGACGGCGACGGGGCGAGTTGTCCCTGGCTTGCGTCGGACCCACAACTCCCGCTACCCGACTATCCGTCGAGCTGGGACGAACTCGATGCTCTGGAATGGGTATCTCGTCAGGGACTTTACGACCATTTGCGGCGACGTTCGGGACGTTCGTTTGGCCGGTCAGGCCTGACACAGCGTTCCAGACGATCCAGCCGCATGCCAGACCACAGGCCGCAACACCGACAAGCGAGAGGTGGTTCCAGCCCCGCTGGGGCGGCGCCGGCGCCAGGCGATTCCATTCGAGCTCCGAGTAGCGCGGAGAGGGGCGCGGAGTCGTAACCAACAGATTCAGGTCCGACGTCAACAGACTAAGGCTCCTCCAATACTCGCGGCATGCGGGACAACCCATCATATGAGCGTCCAGCCGAGAACCTGCAGGAACCGGCTGTCCCAGTGCAGCGTACCGAGAGCAGGCGCGCCTGCTCCAGAAACAGATTGGGGACATCTATCTCCCCTCCTTCCCTAACCGACGGCGGAGACCGCGCAGCCCGGCCGCCATTCGCCCTACGATCGTCGTCTCCGGCAGATCCATTGCCATTGCCATTTCGCGATAGCTGCGCCCCGAGCCATAGTGCATCAGGATCAGGACCTGGTGCTTCTCCGGGAGCGCGTTGATCGCGGCAGTCAGCTCCCGCCTATCCTCTCGCACCATCGCAGCCATCTCCGGCGTTGGTCCATGGTCCATCCAATCGTCGGACAACTCCTCGGTGGGACGTCCGCGCCGCCGCCTGATCACGTCCGTACAGAGGTTGCGCGCGATCCGCATCAGCCACCCGCCGAACCGATCCGCCATCCGAAAGTCGGGCAAGTACTGATAGGCACGCAGAAACGCCTCCTGAGCAGTATCCTCCGCCTCCTCTCGATTTCGGAGGCGGGCGTAGGCGAATGCGTAGACGAGACCGCGGTATCGGTCCACGAGCAAGCCGAATGCAACACGGTCTCCGCCGCGCGCGGCCTCGACAAGCGCCTCATCGGAATCGTCTACCGGCGTGGATGCCATCATCGAAGTGCTCGCCACCAGCATCTTTTCTCCTCTCGGCCCTTTCACCGATACTGACGCCAGCGCGAGCCGGGCTAAACATGTATTTACCGCGCTTTCCGCGCCAGTTTCCAATGCGTCACAAAGCTCGTAGATTTACCGGCCGGTATCTCCCTGAGGGGCCCGAGAATCTCCATCTCCGCGTACTTTAGAGGATCCTCGTTCACGTAAAGCTGCTCAGAGCAGCCCTCATCAGGGTAAAGCAGCCCGGGCCGCAGCTGCGCGGAGAGTGTAAACTCATGACCGGCTACATCCCCCTTGATCCAGCCTTCCGGCGCATCGGTTCCAATTTTGGCGTTGTGCGTGGAATCTCGGCGCAGCCCGATCTCTCGGGTGGTCAATACCAGCATCCCCGGCTGGAGATGGAAGTCCGCGAAGACATGATAGCCGTCGTGGAATCTCGCGGACCGGCTGCGGGGAACTCGCACTTGCTTCGGATCGTCAACCTGCGCCACCTCCCAGATTGCCCAGTTCGCCGGCTGAGTTCCTTCATTCATGAGGATGTTTCGGAGCGTGACCGCGGTTCCGTTTTCGGCGAGCTCAATATCGCGCTCAAAGCGTAGACCCGAGCCTGGACTGCGCTGTCCGTCGATGCGTAGATGGCCGTCCGGACGGAGGGTCACCGTGCATGCGCCGCCATCGAGAACCGGATCGGGCGGCCACCCCGATTTCGATTGGGGAGCGTTCCAAAGTTTGTCCCCACCGTAGTTCATCCAATCGGTTGGTGCGCTGCTCGAAGTGCGCGGCTTGCCGGCAAGCTCCGTATTCTCCCACAGGACGTTTGGTCCATCCACAAATCCGTACCGCATGATGCGGCCGATCTGAGGAACCACTATCAACTCGACGGTGCCATTGGTCATCCGAAGCGCGTCTCGCCAGCCGTGATACTGAATTCTCTCGACCGTAACGGCCGCCCTTGCCGCGGTCGACGTGACCACGGCGGACAGCCAGATCGCAACCCGCACCGCTCGTATCCATGTCATCCGATTCTCTCCTTTGGATGCTTGCGTCGCCGGCAGCGGTCGAATAGTCCGGCCGGGTCGCGTCGTCCGCTCGTTCAAAGCGCGGTATAATAGGTGCTGGGCCTACTGCCCCTAAACAGAGTGGCTTCCGATCTTGTTACACTCTCCTTCGCCCTGGAAAGGAGCTTCGCTTCTCTTGTCCCACCCTCGCTCAGCAACAACGCGCCGCAGTGCGCTCTGGATCGGTTTCGCGCTGACAATATCGATTGTCCTGTCAGGCTGCAATACGACGGGAACGCGCGCCGGCGGCGGGACTACGGCCGCAAACACGTTCCGATATCCGCTTACGACCGACCCGACCACACTGGATCCGGGCAAGGTCGAAGACGGAACGACGATCGACATGCTGCAGCAGGTCTACGAAGGCCTCGTTAAGTGGGATGAGAACAACAAGATCGTACCAAATATTGCGGAGAAATGGGATGTCAGCGCCGATGGAACGACCTATACTTTCCACCTGAAGCACGGAGTGAAGTTCCACCACGGCCGCGAGGTGACCGCCGACGACTTCAAATACAGCATGGAGCGGGCCTGTGATCCGAACTTGAACTCCCCGACGACGGGATACCTTCGTGATATCGCCGGCGCCAAAGAGCGCCTGTCCGATAAGGCAAAAGGCGTAAAAGAGATCGACGGAATCAAGGCGATCGATCCCTACACACTGCAGATTCGCGTCGGCGGGTTCAAACCGTATTGGCTAGGCAACATGACGTATCCGATCGCCTACGTAGTCTGCCGCGAGGCCGTCGAGCAGGGAGGCGGCAGGATCACGGACAGCAATGTCGTCGGCACCGGTCCGTTCATGCTGGAACCAGGCGCTTATAAGCTTTCGGACAGGGTAACGCTTACGGCCAATCCCGACTATCACGGGGGCCGCCCGAAGCTGGACTCTATGGAACGCGAGATCATCAAGGATGGATCGACGCGACTCAGCAAGTACGAGGCGAACGAGCTGGATATGGTCCAGATCTCGCCGAGCGACCTGGAGAAGGTCAACAACGACACCTCTCTCAAACCGGATCTAAAGGCCTTCCCACGCGCACGGATCTGGTACATCGGAATGAACGGTATTCTCCCCGGCTCGCCATTTGCAAGGCGCGACGTTCGGCGCGCGTTCGCCATGGCGATCGACAAGCAGCAGGTGATCCATGTCGCTCTTCACGATGAGGCCGACGTTGCGAACGGAATCCTCCCTCCCGGAGTGCTGGGATATAGTCCGGGTGTCCAGCCGCTCCCGTTCGATCCGAAGCAGGCTCAGGCTCTGCTGGCCAAAGCGGGATACCCAGGCGGAAAGGGTTTCCCCATTGTGCCCTATGCGTACCGGAACGATCAGCCGGAGGTGACGGAGGTGGCGGAGGTGATCCGCCAGCAGATCAAGACGAACCTCGGAATCGAACTTCAGGCGCATCCGATGGAGTGGAACGCGTTCCTCACCGAGCGCCACGCGAAAACACTGCCGATCGGTACGATCAGTTGGGGCGCCGACTACCTCGACCCTCAGAACTTTCTCTCGACGTTGCTGCATACCGACAAACTCGTCACCGGCAAACCGGACCACGAAGAGAACGGCATCGGCTACAGCAATCCAGAATTCGACAGCCTGTGCGATCGGGCGGATGTCGAGCACGATCCTCAGAAACGCATCTCCCTCTACCAGCAGGCGGAGCGCATCGCGATCGACGATGCGCCCTGGGTCCCGCTCTACTTTCAGAAGGACCTGGTGCTCGTGAAGTCCAGAGTTTCCGGTTACCGCAACAGCCTGTTTGGTATTCTGCCGCACACTGAAACGACTGTAGCGCGCTGAGCCTATGGCACAGCTTATCATCAGGCGCATAGGACTGGCGATTCCGACTCTTCTGGTGGTATCGTTCCTGGTGTTCATGGCAGTGCACCTGGCGCCTTCGGATCCGGTAGAGACCAAACTCGGCGAGAAGGCAACCGCCGAACAGCGAACCGAGATGCGCCATCACTACGGGCTGGATCAGCCTCTGCTTATCCAGTACTTCCGATATCTCGGCGGGCTCCTACACGGCGATCTTGGCGAGTCGTTTAAGCTCGAGAAATCAGTTTCCGAGATCATTGCCATCAAGTTCCCGGTAACCGCCCAACTCGCGATCACGGCCCTCCTCTTCTCCATGGCTGTCGGGCTGCCCGCTGGGGCCATAGCCGCCTACTTTCACAACTCGTGGTTTGATCGCACGACCATGGCATTCGTCGTCGCCCTCGTCTCGGTGCCCAGTATCGTACTGGGGCCGCTGTTGATTCTGGGAGTTGCCGTTCGCCTCAGGTGGCTGCCAACGAGCGGATGGGAATCGCCCGCATCGACGATTCTGCCGACGCTCGCCCTTGGCTCACGCTCCGCGGCACTCGTGGCTCGCTTTATGCGATCGTCCCTCCTGGACACGCTTCGACAGGATTACATCCGGACGGCGATCGCGAAGGGCCTGTCTCGGCCGCAGGCGGTCTTGCGGCACGGCATCAAGAACGCCCTGCTGCCGGTACTTACGATTCTCGGCACCAACTTCGGGGCGCTGCTTACAGGCTCGTTCGTGGTGGAGACGCTGTTTCACGTGCCGGGAATAGGCGACATCTCGATCGAGTCGATTCGATATCGCGACTACCCCATCGTTCAGGGGATGGCGATCCTCGTCGCCACCATCTATGTACTGGTAAACCTCGGAGTCGATCTCCTGTACAATGCCGTGGATCCCCGTCTTCGCGAGCAATCGGGCGCGTGAACCTCACGGTGATCTCATCGCAACCAGAGATTTCATGACACAAGAGTTCGCAGCTAACCATCCTACCACGAGATCGCTAAGCCCGGCTGCCGAAGCATGGCGACACCTTCGGCGAAACCCGGTCGCAGTTTGCTGCGGCGTCTACATCAGCCTGCTCGTCTGCATCGCACTATTCGCCAACGTGCTGAAGCCCCAGGGATACGACAGCGCGGATTTCCACCAAACGTTTGCCGACCCGGGCGCGGCGCACCCCCTGAGCACGGACCAGCAGGGCCGCGACGTCCTCAGCCGCATACTTTACGGGGCGCGAATCTCCCTCGGAGTCGCCATCGTTGTCGTGACGCTGGAGGTGGTGATCGGTCTCACTCTGGGTCTTATCGCGGGCTACTACAGCGGAGCCATCGACCTGCTGCTGATGCGCGCGACCGATGTGATGTTCTCGTTTCCGGATATCCTTCTGGCCATTCTGCTGGTGGCCGTGGTTCAGCCCGGACCCGGAAAGGCGCTGGCGCCCCAGGTGAGCCTCCTCACTCTGTTCGTCGCGCTCGGATTGGTCTATTGGCCCTCGCTGGCGCGCCTTGTACGAGGACAGGCGCTGGCGCTCCGCAATCGGGAATATGTCGAGGCAGCCCGCGCCATGGGCGTGCGCGATGGAGCCATCCTTACAAGACATCTGCTGCCGAACATCTTGAGTCCCATTATCGTCCAGGTGACCCAGGATATCGCGCAGGTAATGCTGGCGGAGGCTACACTTTCGTTCCTCGGACTGGGGGTCCAGCCGCCTTTTCCCAGTTGGGGCCGCATGATACAGGACGCGCTCCAGTACAAAGAGGCCCAC
>JBBQVV010000101.1:0-17713 GCA_038211235.1 Chthonomonadales bacterium
GTACCTGTACGATTCTGACGCCTCGCAGGTAACTCGCGGCGGCGAACCCGGCGGTATCTCCCAGCACCCCGCCTCCGACCGCAATCACAACGCCTTTGCGATCGAGCCGGGCGTCGACGAATGCGTCATACAGCCTCGAGACGGTTTTGAGCGACTTATGGCGCTCGCCGGCCGGTATGGATACGGTGGTTACATCCACGTCTTGGCGACGCAAGCCCTCTTCTATCGGACCAGCGTACCGCGTCCGCAGGCCCGGATGCGTAACAATACATACGGCCTGGCAGGGTACAACTTCATAGATCAGATCCGCCGCGCCGCTAATCAGGCCCTCGGCGATTATAATCGGGTAAGACCTCTCGGCCAAGCCTACTTCAATGCGGATAGGCCTACGCTGCCTCCTCGCCTCGGCGCGATACCGCGTCACGATCCGATCTGCGATATCCTGTGGGGACCCATCGTCCGTATCGAAGCAGAGCCCGGCGACCTCTCTGTAGATAGGAAGTCGCTCGGACATCATCGATTCTATGCGCTTTGCGGGACTCCGGGCGGATCTCAGAAGCGGGCGAGTCGCGGTATCGCCAACTCGCCGCAAGACCGTTTCCGGCCGCGCCAGCAGTCCGACCACAGACCCGGCAGCGCAGAGTCGTCGCGCATTATCCCGATCCAATACGGCTCCGCCCCCGGTGGCGATGACCTGCCTGCCGCTCATCGTGAGGCGCGCGATCATTTCGCGTTCACGGGCACGGAACCCGGCCTCGCCTTCGGCAGCGAATATCTCTGGTACGGACATACCGGCATGCTTCACGATCTGCTCGTCCGTATCTTGAAACTCATAGCCGAGAAGGTCCGCGCAAATCCGCCCGATCGTAGACTTTCCCGTAGCCATGAATCCGATGAGGATCAAGTTATCCGATGGCAACCGACGATCCCTCCGAGCCCCAGCCGCGTGCGCGGACGTCGTCTCGATAGCCGTCGACGTTTCGCTTGAACTCCTCGAGACTGTCCGAACCGAACTTCTCAAGCAGCGCTTGAGTCAACGTGAGCACCACCATCGCCTCGCCGATGGTCGCCGCAGCGGGGACGGCACAGACATCCGACCGCTCGAAGTGGGCCTTCACCGGCGCCTTCGTACTCATGTCCACGGAAGCCAGGGGAGTCGGCAGGGTGGAAAGGGGCTTCATCGCGGCCCGAACCACGATCGGCTCACCGTTCGTCATACCGCCTTCAATCCCTCCTGCATTGTTCGTTCCGCGCGTAAATCCATCGGCGACGCCAAAGAATATCTCGTCGTGCACCTGTGAACCGGGGATCTCCGCGACACCGAAACCCATACCGATCTCCACGCCCTTGATCGCCTGGATCGACATCACCGCTCCGGCAAGGCGCGCGTCGAGCTTGCGGTCATGATGGACAAAGCTGCCGAGACCGGGCAGGCAACCCAGAGCCACGACCTCAAATACTCCGCCCAGGGTGTCGCGACTGCCGTCGGCCAAACAGATCTCGATCCGAGAGATCATCTGTTTCTCCGCATCGGAATCGGCGCAGCGCACCGTCGACTCCTCGGCGCGGCGCGCGATATCGAGATAGTCCAACGGTTGCTTGTAGCTCGCCCAAACATTGCCGATCATAACGACGTGACTTATCACGTCGATGCCGGCATGAAAGAGCAGGTGGCGGCAGATTGCAGCGGCCGCAACGAGAGAAGCGGTGTTCCGAGCGCTCGATCTATCGAGAATCGGCCGCAGATCATCGGTATGGTACTTCAGCATACCGGGAAAATCCGCGTGCCCCGGCCGCGGCTGGGTTATCGGGGGCGCGGGATCCGTAACCGGCTCGATCGACATCCTGTCCCGCCAGTTTTCCCAATCCTTGTTGCGGACCAGTAACGTGATAGGTCCGCCCATCGTACGGCCGAATCGGACTCCCGAGAGTATCTCGACACGATCGGCTTCGATCTGCTGCCTTGCGCCGCGGCCGAAGCCTGCCTGCCTTCGCTTCAACTGGTGATTGACCTTGTCCATGTCGAGCGTAATGTTCGCGGGCAGACCCTCTAGAAGCGCGGATAGCGAAGGCCCATGCGACTCGCCGCCAGTCAGAAATCGAAACACGTTGCAACATTCCTTTCGAACACCACGGAGTGCATGTGTCGCCAGACGAGGCGGATCGATTCGAGTCGGATCGCCCCGGCCCTGTGAACGGACCGGTGAACGACAACAGTGCGTTCAGCAGCTTCCGGATAGAAGTCCACTGAACGCACTTGGGGCTACTTTCACTTAACGGCGGTTCACCAATTGGGCACGTGTCCGGCCGCTAAGCCTGCCGGCCGCCTGGGCTACATTCCACCACCAGGAACAACGCCGCCGCCGGCCGCGCCGCCAGGTCCGCCTCCGGGCGCGGTAAGCGTTCCGCCAACGCCGCCGCCGATTGTCGCCTGCGACGGCCGCTCCTGCAGAATTGTAGGAGTAATGAACACGATCAGCTCGGCGTCCGACGTCGTCGTGTTCCTCGAGCGGAAGAGGTTTCCGATGAGCGGAAGATCACCAAGCAATGGTACTTTATTCTCGGTCAGAACGTCGTTTTTCGACGTCAGGCCGGAAATGGCCATCGTATCGCCGTTTCGGATAATGCGCTGGATCGGCGCTGTCTGCTGTGTAATGTTCGGGAAGCTCTGTCCATCCGGACCCGTGATCGGGGCGCCAAGGGACGTTGAGATCGCCGTGCCGAACAGTGTAAGTGATTCGTCACCATTGATTCGCGGAAGAACGATCAGACCCTGAGTAACAGGTATCGGAACGATCGTCTGCGCGATTACCGTGGTGCCACCCGGAGTGACGATCGGCTGGGAGATGAATACGGGCTGCGTATTTGTCTGCGTGAATGTCACGGGAACATTGTTCAGCGTGGTCGCCATCGGGGCCGCAACCAGTCGTCCCTGGCCGCTCGTGAGGATAAAGCTGAGCTCTGTTTGCAGGTTTCCTGTAGCGAACTGCAGGAAGGCTGTATTGGTGGTTGAGAACCCTGTGTTTACGCCACCAATGAGGTTCACCTTCTGGAACGTCCAGTTGATACCAAATCCGTTCGTCCCGTTTGCGGTGACCGTTACGAACTCGGCGCGGATCATGACCTGTCGAGGCTTGACATCGATCGTTCTGATGAGCTGCTTCAGCTTGTCGAAGTCCGCCGGATCGTCGGTGATCAGTATGATAGAGTTGTCATCGGGGTTCGCAAGCACCGTTCCGGTAATGCCGAACTCCGCGAGGAGGTTTGCGCCTCCACCCTGCGCACCACCGCCCCCGGGCTGTCCGCCCCCCCCGGGCTGTCCGCCGCCGCCGAACTGGCCGCCGCCGCCGAACTGGCCGCCGCCACCTCCGCCAAACTGTCCGCCGCCGCCGCCGAAGCCGCCGCCACCGCCGGGAAACCCACCGCCACCACCGAACTGACCGCCCCGCTCAAATGTGGAACCGGAGCTGTTACCGCTGCCATCCAGGCCGTCGCGATGAGATACCTGATCGCTCCCGCCCTGTGGCTGCGTCAGCCCACCGGTCACGCGAGGAATATTCTCCAATCGGCTCGTGCCGGTTGGCACCAGCGGGCCGACCGAGGGCGCTGTCGACGGATTCGTAATAACTGTAAGCGGCGGAGTGTAACCGCCTCCGAAGCCTCCATTCCCACTCCCCCCTTGATTGCCATTTTGACCGGGAAGTGACTGGTTCAGGAGCATGTGGAGAACGTTGTTGCGAAAGACGTCGAGATAGTCCTCGAGAGCGCTGCCGCGATGGATTCCAAGCTGGGCAAGGATTGCGTTCGGCTCGGAATACATCAAACTGATCTTCTGGATCATCTTCTCGCGGCGCGGTTGAGGCAACGGCGGAAGATCGGGCACCAGCACCGGGTCGGGCTGTTTCGGAGCCGAGCCCTTCGGGCCGATATAGAAGATACCGCCATCCTGCCAGAAGTCGGCGCCGGCCGCTAGGGCGATCTGCCGCACCACGAGGTCCACCGGCTTGCCGGTCAGGGTCAGAGTGATCTTGCTGTATTGGAGGGAGGGATTCGTCAGAACGTAGTTGATGCCGGTCTTTATCTCGACTATCCGCAACGCGTCCTGCAGACGAGCCTCTACAAGTTCGATGTCCAGGTTCTTTACCGTGCCGGAACGCTGTCCGGGCGCGGCTTCCCCATCCGCGCGAGCGTTCGCGCTGATGCTGCCGAGCAGTGACGCTCCCAGCACTCCCGTCAACAGGATACCGGTTGCGCGCTCACAATGTCGTTGCAAGCCCATGCCCATGCCTCCCTGCGCGCCTCGCTCCGTAGGATACGGACGCTATGTTCAGTTTGTTGAAACCTCGTGATTGAATCCGAGCGGTCGTTGTTCCGACCACAATCCGCCATCCATCACAATAACGTAAACGTTCCGATCCGGTTGAGGCATGCCTTGTGCCGGTAGACTGGCAGGGCTGCAATGCGTCCGACCCGCAGGAGAGGAGCCGGACCTCTTGGCGAACCTGGCGGGAAGGCCAGGCTCGCATAAGAGATTCAATTTGCGCGCCACTAGAACCGGAAAGCACACCGGTCCAGTCGCGTCATGGGGACTTTCGGGGTTGGAGTCTTAGAAGCCGCCGCCGCCGCGACCACCACCACCACCGCGACCACCACCACCACCACCTCCAAAGCCGCCGCCGCCGCCGCCAAAGCCGCCACCACCACCGCCAAAGCCGCCACCACCACCAAGGCCACCGCCGCCGCCGAAGCCGCCGGCGCCGCCACCAAGGCCGCCAGCGCCGCCGCCAAGACCACCGCCGCCGCCAAGACCACCACCGCCGCCAAATCCACCGCCGCCCTGTCTGCTAAGCTGGGATCCTTGAGAAGGCGGCAGCACCCGGCCGCCGAGCCGCTCCACGATGTCGACGGCGTTGAAAACGATCTGGTTGCTGGTAAGGCGATAGATCTTTTTGCCCTTTATCGTCGACTCCGGATCATTCTTTGAGTTATCGATGGGCGCCTCGATCGGATTATCCACTTTGGGCACGACGCTGTATACGCCGCCGTCCACTTTATACGTATATCCGCGGTTTTTCAGCAGCGTTTCAAGCGCCGTGCGAAGCGGCAGCTGCGTGAAGTGCGCACTTGTTTCCATTGTCTTCAGCTCGTCGGGAATCGTGTAGTTTCCCACCTTTAGCTGATCGAACATCAACGTGATCGCGTAGTACAGATTCGCACTACGAACGTCCAGATTGATGGGCTTGGATAGCTGGTCGTTCGTCGCCGTGTCCGCATTGCCTGCCGCATCGCCCTGCGCTATTGCACAGACCGGCAGGGCTGCAAACCCGAGCGTCGCGAGCGACAGAGTCGTCAGGCTGATTATGCCAAAACGATTTGCCATTCTTTTCTCCTCTGATGTGCCCTAAAGAGATCGCACAATGACGATCCGACCTTCGCGCGCTCTTATCCGGTATGGTCCGGACAACGGCGGGCCAGAACTTGAACGGTCTCCCCGATCCACTTCTGGCCAGAAGCATGAGTCTACCTACGATGAACAATCTCAGCCCTCGATTACAAGCCGGCCCCGCAATGCGTGAGCGGGCCCCGACTCAAGCGGGCATCTTAAACTACATTATACCAGTTTCGCAGCCGGAGCATAGTACCTCATGAGGTCAGGAACTACATATTTTTCGGCCGGCTATTCGTCTTCCTATTCAGCCCCACCCTTGCCTGACACTCCGCCACCTCCGCCAGGCCCGAACGGACGTCCCCCCTGTCCTGGGAAACCGCCCCCTGGCCCGCCGCTACCGGGGCCACCAAACCCACCGCCTGGGCCGCCAGGTCCGCCCATTCCCATCCGCGCGGGAGTCCCTACCGCGACGTCGCTCAACGGAACCTCTTGGGTGTAGATATAGTTGCCGACCTGGCTGCGCAGCCGCACCTTCTCCTTGGTAATTGAGACGACCCTATAGGTCCGATTAGTTTGCCCGCCCACGGGAATATCGACCGAACTGCCGGGTTTGACAACATCGACCTTGCCGCCGCTTTCCAGGATGGCAAACACCCCGTCTCCGGTCATGATGCCGGAGACTCGCATCTCGGGCTGCTCGCGCACCTCGACAGGCTGTGACGGGGGCGCTACCACGCCGGCGCTGGCAACTCTAATCGGCTCAACTTCGTCGAAAACGTATGGAGGGGGAACGGGCAGCTTCCAGTCGATGAAAAACGGATCTTGTCGCCGTCCCCTGTAGACAAGCACACGCTGTGGCGCGGGTGTCACCAGAGGCAATCCTGGCGCCGCCGCAGTTCCGCCCGGTGCCGCCTGTCGCGCGCCGGCCGCCTGGAACGGGTCGCGCGCTCCGCGCGCCATGGCAGGCATTCCAGGCGTCTTACCGCCCTTCACAGCCGGGGCAGGTTTGCCGCTCATCCGCGGAGATCCCGCCTTGGCGGCAGCTCCCGGTCCGGTCATCGGGCTGCCCGCCACCTGACCTGGGCGTACCGGCTTAAGGCTTACCGGCGCAGTACCTCCCGCCGGAGTTTGATCGGGCGATTCATTGTGGCAGGCGCCAGTGCCCAGTGCCGCCAGGACAGCGCCGGAGATTATCATGAACCGATGTGTCTGCTTCTCCACTTGGATGTTCCTCATATGCTCACTTCTGTCTGAGTGACGGAGGCGAGTTCCGCATGCCTTGCACGGAACTCTCTCGCGCGACTGCTAATTGCCGCCCGACTTGCCTCTTCCGCCAACCGCACCAGGATTACTCATGCCTCCTGGAGGTCCACCGCCAGACGTCGCGCCGGGGCGCCCGCCGCCGCCGCCCATGCTCATGCCGGAGGGAGGTCCGCCGCTTCCGCCCATTCCCATGCCTCCGGATGGACCGCCGCTTCCGCCCATGCCCATACCACCCATCATCGGAGCACGTCCAGCGCCTGCCGCGCTGCCGCTGATGCGCGGATCGGGGGCCGGCGGGGTCGTGGGCGGAATGATGAACAGCTGAAGCGTGTAAGAAACTTGAAGATCGGGACTCTGTCCGCTAATAGCGACCTTATCCACGACGGCCATGCCGTGATGCAGCATGCCGTTGAACCGCCGCAGATGGTTCATCGCCGCGTCAAAATTCTTGGCTTGGACCGTCACGTTCCAAGGCTTCGACTGCGGAAAGGAGATTGATTTAAGCGTCGAAACATCGTTGGGGTCCGAAGAAAACGATTCGACCGGGAACGACGTTTCCGGCGTGATGCCCTGGCTCCACTGGCTCGCATACCAGGACGTTACCCAGCGCCCCCATAGGGCTGGCAGGTCCTTAACTCCGAATGCTCTGCCGTTCAGACGATAGATTCCTGAGTTCTGCAGTCCCGAGTAGTCCGGTAGCGGATCGGACGAGAAGTCGATCGGCGGCATATAGACGGCGGATTGAGTCTTCCATGATTGGTTAGTCTTGACGGCATTCGACTTTGCCAGTACGAGTTCGCGCTGCTTGGCGGCGACCTTGTCAGGCGTCCCACCGGCGTCCTCAGTGGACTTCGCGTCCGACAGGGCCTGCGCGGCGTCGAGCGTCTTCGGCCGAATAACGGCAAAGAACAGGATCAAAAAGAGGATTAGCGACGCGCCAAAACCGACGAGCAGCCAGTGCCACCACAAAAGTCTATTCATCGCACTCGACATGACCGTCCTCCTCTATAACGCGCCCGCTTTTGAGCTTCCCATGCCGCCGCTAGTTGAGGCGCCACCCGACGAGGGAGGCGCTCCGCCGCCGCTGCCGCCCATCGCGCCGCCGCCCCGCACGGAACCCATAGTTCCGGGGCCGAACGCTGCCCGACCCACGCCTACTCCGCCTCCGCCGCTACCTCCCGGAGGCCAGTTCGGAGTTGGTATTCCACCGGCGAGCGGCTCCTTGAGCGTTGCAACTGCCGCGAACCTGATACCCTGACGGCCTTCGATAACCTCTTCGCCCGTGGCGTCCGAATTACCGCCGCCACCCCCAAAAGAGCCGCTACCTGGTCCCCCACCGGAGATCCTTCCGCCCATGGCGCCGCTACCCATGCCGCCGCTTCCGCCCATCGGCCCACCAGAGCCCATTGGCCCTCCGGAGCCCATCGGTCCTCCGCCACCCATTCCAGCACGGCCCATACCCGCTCTGCTGGCCATGGCGAATCCGGCCGCGGAGGCTGTTGCGCCGCCCGCCGGCGGCCACGGATGCAACGGGAGGCTGAGGTGGACGTCTTTGATGAGGTTGGTTTGGCCGCGAAGGAACATCCACCACCGGACCAGGTCCTCTTCATGCGCGCACCAGCCAGTCAAGTTGATCGAGCTGCGATCGTTGCTGATGTACATGGTTTTCAGCAAAACGTTGGGAGAGGTCACGTCGCGCATTGCCGTGTATGTCGCTGGCCACGAGGCATTATATACGATCGAATTGGCGATGAATTTCTGCTTCATCGCGGTCTCGGCGACTTTATCCTGTTCTGCCTTAATCGCCGTCTCTGCCGCAGTATATTTCGACTGTTCGGCAGCGGCGTCCGACTTCTTCTGGTTAGCATCCGCGAGCGCGGCCGCCGCTTGGGCGTTCCACCATAGGAGCAGCGCGAGAGTGATCGGGATCAGGGCTAGCGACCCGACGATCCACTTGATCTTCTTCTGCTTATCATAGATATAGGGTGGTAACAGATTGATGCGCAGCATCGCCTGATCTCCTGCTTAACTGACGTGAAATGGTTATTCGGTCCCGCGGCATCTGCCACGGACTTTACCGTTTCTGGCCTTTGGCGGGCGACGCGACGAGATCGCGAGCGCCAAGGCCAATACTGACTGGAAACAGGGCGGCGACCTCTTGCAGGCCCTGTTCGGAAAACTGTTTCGACGTGACGACAAGGTTTTGCAGCGGATTTCCGATCCGGGTGGGGATGTTGTCGAGCGCACCTTCAAGATAGGCAGTAAGGCCTCGGAGCTTCGCCGACCCGCCGACGAGAAGCACCTCATGCACGGGCGCGTCGGCCGATCGGGACTTGTAGTAGTCAAGCGAGCGCTTTAGCTCCTGCGCCAGGTCGACCAGTACCGCGGACATCGCGGCAAACACCTGGTCTCGCAGCGCGTCGTCCCCGACCGGTTGGACCGGCACCGGCAGATTTGCTTCGGCGCCCGGGTAAGCATAATCCGGATTCTGCACGGGCGGCTGGTAGAAGCCCGACTCACCAGGACCGCTGACCGCGTTCATTCGCGCGCTGTCATTCACAGCGTCCAGCGGCTGTGGCGGCGCGTCGGACCCGACAGGCGACGGCGCGGGAGCTTCGCCGGGTGTTGAAAAGTCGAACGGCATACGGCCCGACGGAGAAGAGGGCGTGGAGGCGGTGTGCGCTCCCCCCGCGACGAATGGCGTTCGACCGGACGGAGAAGCATCGGTAGTGATATTGGGGATCGGCTCGGACGATTGTGAGCTGAAATCCTGAAAGCCCGGTCCGGCTCCGCCAAAGAACCCGGCGTCGCCTCCGTAAGCCGGCTGTTGGCCACCGACCTGGTCGAGCATCACTTCGCCAAGATCGAACTTATACTTTTCCGCGGTTTCGAGATCGACCATCAGGTGCTCGCTGATGGCCCTCGTGAAGTTATCGCCGCCGACGGGCAGTGTTCTTGAGAAGCAGAGGAGACGATCTCGGAAGATCCCAACGTCTGTGATGCTTGCGCCAATATTGACGATCAGCACTGTGTGGCCGGGCTGGTGGGCGTCCACGGCGCCGGTCTCAAGAAACGTGCGCCCGACGGCCAGCGGCTCAACGTCGATCGCAACAGGCTTGAGGCCGGCCGCAAACAGCATCTCGACGTGCCTGTCGATGATGTCCTGTTGAGCGGCTGCCAGGAGGACCTCCATATTCTGGCCGTCATCCACCCCTTCTGGCCGAGCAATTGGAACATAGTCGGTGATAACCCCGCCGCCGCCGGACGCGAACGGTACATGCCGCTCCACCTCGTAGTTCATTGTCTCCTTAAGTTCGGCGGGGTTCATCTTGGGAACTTCGATTACGCGTACGACCACCGCGGACTGCCCGGATACGGAGCTAATGCACTGTCTCGTGGAGATTCCGGCATCCTTGAGCAGCGCTTTGACCGCTTTACTTAATACTGCCACATCGACGATTACGCTGTTCTCATACGCCTCGGTCGGCGTCTTGGCTAAGCCCAGCGCCACGACCTCAAGGCCTCTCTGCGTACGGCGAATCTCCGCCACCTTCATCAAGGTCGAGCCAATGTCCAGACCGACATAGGATCCGCCTGCCATCTGTTTTGTCCTTCATAAATTCCGCTTGAATTGTTGATGCGTCTGAGTCGACGATTATTCGCGAGAGCCTGGTTGCCGGTAGGAAGCGAAATGGGTCGGGGTGTTGCGTGTTTGACGAGCATTGTATCAGGTTCGCCGTTCTCTGTCAACTACCCTTCATTTCCATGCTCCACGCTCGGTCGAGGACCGAAACACGGACCTCTCGTTCGATCGACGGTGGGAAAAGCCTCACTCTTTTCGTTGCAGTGCGGTCGCAAAAGGTTCATGCTCACTGTATCGGCGCACTTCGCTTAGTATTAGAGACGCAGCGGGAAGCCCTGAACGTTGGCAATCACTTCGCGAGTGGAGAAGCGGACCGTGCCGAGTAGAGTCGCGGATATCGGATTCGGATCCAATCTCTCAGACTCAAGCCATTCGCGTCCTGTCGGTACAAGTCGAAGAACGTGTCCATCGCCCGCGTCTTGTCCACGGCGAAATGTCCATAGCGCCAGGTCAGCTGGGCGGCCTCCGCGGTGTCCAGCGGTAGCCCTTCGTAGAGGTGCGCATAGATCGTGCTTGCGAGACCGGTTCGATCCGCGCCGGCCTGGCAATGAAGCAGGATAGGATAGCGGGCGTGGTCAAAAATGTCGATGAGTCTGACCAGAGCCGACGGGGGCGGCAGAGATCGAGCGCTGATCGGAACGTCCTCGTGGAGTGCATTCGCACGCCGACAGTCACCGAGCTCCTGACGATACCAGTCATCCGCATTCGAACCCGACCGGAGACAGATCACCGTTCCAATGTGGTCTCGCTTCAGAACGGAATCCAGATCGTTACCGATGAGATGGGCCGTAATCCCCGTGTAGCTCATGCCCGTCAAAGTGGCGCTCCTGTAGGCCCGGCCTGGTTCGATCGTGTGGACGTTGCCCCCGAACACGCCGATGTAGCAGAATCCGGCAAGAACCAGCGCAATCGCCAGGCTTGCGCCGATTACGGTCCGGCGAACGCGGCGCGCCCACCGCCTCGCAGCCTGCTCCGGTGTCAGCGCTGCCTGTCCAGCGATCATGTCGCCCCCTTTGCGGCCACCGATAGGAGCCTTCGCCAAGCAGTTCATAACTCCATCGAGGCGCCCATACCAACTATCATGAAGTATACCAGAGTGGCTGGAGGCAGGTCCGAGGCCGACGCTACCGCCGGGACCAGGATACAGATGGCGCGAAATGTGGAGCATGGTCTACCTTCCTTACGACGAAACCGTCGGCGCACGGTAGCCGTAGAGTTGTAATATGGCGGTGGCGACGCAGTTTGGCCGCGGATTCCGGTTGGACCTGCACCGACAACGGGAGAATGAATCGATGATCAACACTCCAAATGAGAAGAGCAGCGCCAGAGCGGCAAAGGATGCCGACGCCAGAACGAAGCGACGGGCAGTGCAGGCCCAGATCGTCGCCGGTCTGCAGGAGATCCTCGAAGCAGACGAACAGCTATTGGGCTTTTCGCGCGGCCTGATCTCGGGCGGACTGAGAGGCAAGCTTACCGTTGGCTTCGAGGCCCTGTTCGCGCCATACATCAATATCGGTCTTACGGAGCGGCGGGTCGTGCTGCAGCACGTTCAGCATGAGAGCGGCAGGCCCAATGAGATCTTGCCCCACTCCTTTCCATTGAGCGAGCTCCATTCAGTCGGATTCAGTGATATCGAAACATTTGGCGGAGAACCGGAGGGAAGGCTGAGTCTGCGCCTATTCAACGACCAGCACTTTCGGCTGCGCTTCCGCGCAGCAGAGCAAGTTGAAAGTGCGAAGTCGATTAGCGATGTGTTCAGCTCCCTGACCGCCTCGCGGTCGAAAGCAAGAACGTCGCCCACTCAGAGCGTGTGCCCGCACTGCGATCAGATCCTGGATAGGGTTTCGCGCTACTGTCCCTACTGCGGCGAGTCGATCGAACCGAGCACGCCGACTCCCGTTCCCGACGATACAGCGTCACGCGCCGCTTCGGACGCCTCTCACGAAGCGGAGTTGGGCGCCGAGTGTAACCTGAATAGCCCGCACGGCGCTGAGACTCCGGAAACGTGCGCAGATGAGAGCGAGCCATCCATCGAATCAATTGCGACGTCGGCGCCTCCTGAAATGGCTACCGAAGGACACGAGACGGGTCGCCGCGCCGAACAGCCAGCAGAACCCGAGCACGAAGGAGATCGCCCACTATGAGTGCAGCACCCAGCCTGGCCCTGCCGCCGCGCGTCCGCTTTCCCGGGCTATCGAGTTCCGCATTCGAGCATCCTGCCGATCGGGCCGCGCTCGAAGCACTCCGGCGCACGCCCGGGCTGGATCGCTTGCTTCGGTGGCTGTCCGATCTCGGCGCGGAGCGATATATGCGAGTGATGTTTACCGGCGACAGCCTTAGAGTTTCGCCGCGGCAGTGTTCTCGCCTGTATAACGACCTGCGAGAGGCGTGCGCGATACTCGACGTTAAAGAGCCGGAATTCTACCTCCTCCAGGACCCGACCCCCAATGCATTCGCATTCGGGATGCAGCGTCATTCGCTACTAATGACCACGAGCCTGGTGGACCTGCTTACAGATACGGAGCGGCTGGAAGTGATCGGGCACGAGCTTGGCCATATCAAGGCAGAGCACATGCTGTATCGGACCATGGCGATTCTGCTGGCACGGCTCCTCGGAAAATGGACTGACTTCATGTCGGTGCCAAAAACGCTCCTGACCCACGCCGTTGTCTACGGCTTCTATACCTGGTTCCGCAAGTCGGAACTTACGGCGGATCGAGCCGGTTTGTTGGTCGTCCAGGATCCCGACGTCTGCATATCGGCGCTCCTGAAACTCGTCGCCGGCTCGCACCGGCTGGTAGACGACCTTAACATCGACGAGTTTACAAAGCAGGCCGATCAGTACGAAGACATGGACGATGACCTTCTCACGCTGTACTATAAGTTCGAGATGCTGTACCAGCAGACCCACCCGTTCCCATCCCTGCGGGCACGGGAAATTCGAGAGTGGTCACAAAGCGATCAGTATAAGCGACTTTTACGAGGCGACTACCCACGCGTGAACACGGACGCGGGCAGGCGCATCTGCAATCGGTGCGCCACCGTAGTCGATAATGTCACCTTCCGGTTCTGCCCGGAGTGCGGCGGCACACTTGATCCCTTCGTCAATCAGGAGGCCGAATCCAGTTCGGCACGATAAGAACATTCATCGCTGTAGATTGCCATTGACACGTGCGGCTAGATCACGGCTTCATCGTCTGGAGCGCGACTGCGGCCGATCGTATCGGCGGCAGTATACGCCCGGTTAGGATAGTCCAGTTCCGGCTTGCGATCTATTGCCGGCGTCCGGTGAGCCATGTCAAGCAGCTTTACAAGACGAATAGCGGTGGACGGAATCAGTATCATCTCACCATTGTCCTTAGAGACCTGCAGCCAACCACCATCCACGCGCAACAGCGTTCCCGTTTCTGACTTCTCTTCATTGCCCGCCTGCGTCAGCACGGTAACGTGATGTCCGTGAAACGCGTCGAGCCAATTCGTTTCCATTGTCTGCTCCTCACTCCTTACCTTCTTCGACACCTGCTCAGACTATCCCAAACTTTTGCACTCCGCGCCAGTTATGCGCAGTAATGTCCTCGCCTCGCACCCGTGCGCGAGCTCTCATTGAATCCCAACATTTAGGTGACGCTGCAACGGTAATGCAAGTTCCCTAACTCCCTCAAAACGTGCGGGCAGATTGGGGGAACCCCGGCGGCCTGTCACTCGTCCTGCCGATGAACAGCTCAGTCGAACATGACCAACGCGAGGTAGTGACCTCGTGGAAAGCGAGTTATCGATCATGGCAACATCAATATACGCAACATTTGCAACGGAAGGCGCAGCGGAGCGCGCAACCGGGGCACTGCTCGATCACGGCGTCGGCCCGCAGGATGTCAGTTTCGTCATCTCGGACCCGGTGACACAACCCACCGTTTTTCATCCTCAATCCGAATCGGCGAGACAATCCGCTCCGGTGGACGCGGCTCCGCCCGCAAGTCGGCCGTTACCGGGGACGCACCCAGTAGCGCACAGCGCAGCCGTGCCATCGAGCGCTCTGGCCCGGGATGTCGCCCCTGATTTGTACGCCGCACCGGCAGATTCGCTCCAGGATGCACCCGGCTCCGTGTATGACCGCCCAGCCGTAGCGGCAACGGTGCTTCCTCCGAACACACCGCAGGAGATCGTCGACCATGAGCGGCGACCGCACATCATCGACATGGAGAGTAATCGACCCCGAGCGGCGGACGGCATCAGCACGACGACCGCGGGTGATGCGGCAAAGGGAGCGATCGGCGGGGCGGGAATCGGCGTCGGACTGGGCATCCTGTTGGGTATTGCAGCCGTAATGATTCCCGGCGTCGGTCTGGTCGCTGGCGCCGGTTCCCTTGTGGCCGCACTGGCCGCAGCAACGGGCGTGGCAGGTGGCGTGGCAGGCGGCGTAACCGGATATTTGGCCGACCTTGGCGTGCCGCCCCACTCGGCTCGGCTCCTTAGCGACCATCTGGACGGTGGCGGAGTTGTGCTTCACATTGAGGTATCCGGTACGTTGGGGGAGAACGAGATCGTCCAGATCCTGTCAAAATACGGCGCGACTTCGGCGCAGGCGTTTTAGCGCGCCGCATCCCGGCACAGCGTTGATGCGCTCTCGATTGCCTGACGATAAGATACCGTTCCAGCGCGTCGCCCTAGCGGACGCGTTGGAACGGCAGAATCGATCGCAGCGTACTCCTTTGTGGCGACCTACGGCGTTACGTGGACTTTGAACGTCGTTCTCACGGGCGCCTTAATGTGATACAGGTCGCTCACTGAAACAGTCACGATGAAATCGGTGTTCTTTCCCGCATCGTCGACGGAGGCCTTCCGAAACACGTGGATGACGTTCCGGCCTTCGGTTTCATCCTGGATACCGTCCGAACCGTCCCAATCCCACGAATAGACCAGGGGAGTAACGCCTGCATTCGCGTTTGCAAGGTACTGATATTTCGCCAATCGCTGGACCGTCTTATCATGGACGGTGTCTAGCGTGATAGGACTGGGATCCTCGACAACGCCGATGCTGCCGATGTGAACCGATCCAGGTGCATCTCCGAACAACCTGATCTCCTTTATCTGAGCATCGTCCGTCGTCAGGTTGGGTACCGCGGAAAGTGGGATCGCGAGAATCTTCCACTCGTTTTCACGGGATGCGTTGGCGAGGGGCAGAAGGAACTCCAACGCGCGGCCACCGGAAGTCACCATCACGACTCGCAGGTTTTCGATCTTGCGGTTTTGTTGCGTCTCGACCTGTCCGATCCGTCCAAAGGCGCCCCCGGATCCACCGGATCCGCCCGGGTTGAACTGTCCACCTCCACGTCCGGGTCCACTGGAGCCGAATCCCGGGAACCCCGATTGGCCGCCGGGAATCCCGCCGGGACCACGTGGAAATCCAGCTTCCCCACCTGCACCGGTGATCTTGTCCTGTGGGGGCAGCACTGCTATCTTCAAGTAACTAAACTTGCTCGCGAGCATCGGGCTCAGGTCCACGGGCTTCGCGAATATCAGGCTCGCTCCCTGATAGAGTCCGTGCGTAGTCAGCCTTAGCGACTCCGTACCGCTAAATATTTTCGACTTATCCTCTTCGACGGCGCCGCTACCCCAGTTCGAAAGCCTAAGACCTGAAGTCTGCAGCGAATCACCGCGAAAAATCACCATGCTGGAGGGTATTGCCGGACCCTTCGCCTGGGAGTATGCCGTAGTTGCAGCCAATAGCAGTATCCCGGCGCTAACCGCGGCCGAGCGGGAAATCGATGACTGGTGGTTGCGAAAAACAGGGATCATGTCCGGTTTTCCTCCTAAAGAAACAGGCAGTTACAGGCTATAGTTACTTCCGGCCGCTGCAGCAATCGGCCGAGGCCGTTCTAGTTGTTCGCTGCATACGGCGGCGATTGAATCCGGCGGATCGAGCGCGCTCGCCCTGTCGCCACATCGACGTCGATCAAGACCGCGCATAGCTGCGCAGCCCCATCCGAGACCTCGAATCGAGCAGGCAGGCCGGTCACGAACTTCGGAATTACAATGTCGCGCCGCATCCCAATGATCGAATCCATCGGCCCGGTCATCCCCACGTCGCTCAGGTAGGCCGTACCGTTCGGAAGGATACGCTCATCGGCTGTCTGAACATGTGTATGCGTTCCGATTACCGCGCTGGCTCGCCCGCCGACGTACCAGGCAAAGGCCTGCTTCTCAGAGGTTGCCTCGGCATGAAAGTCGATAACGATGACTTGCGTTTTCTGAAGCAGCTCTTCCAGTATAACATCCGCTGCCCGAAACGGGTCGTCCACCTGCTCCATGAACGTTCGTCCCTGAAGCGCGACCACACCCACGAGTCCTGCCTGGCTATTATACAGGCCATAGCCACGTCCGGGCGCGCCGGGCGGGTAGTTCGCCGGCCGGAGGAGTCGAGGCTCGCTATCGAGCGTCGAATAGATCTCTCGTTTACCCCACGCATGATTGCCCAGGGTGAGAACCTGTATCTTCGCGCGCTGGAGCAGGGCTTCGACGATATCGGGCGTGATTCCGATCCCGCCGGCGGCGTTTTCGGCATTGACGATCACGAAATCGACACTATGCTCCGCGCGTAGTACCGGCACAAGCTCAAGAGTCGCCTCACGACCTCTCTTACCGACGACGTCGCCGACCATCAAGATGCGCATTGCGAGGGGCTGAACTTTCTTGTTAATCCATAAGACGCGGAACGCCGGCGAAACGTTACCCGTGGAACAGCGAGCTCGACTGGCGGTTACTTCGCGTAGTCGACCGCTCGCGTCTCGCGTATGACGGTGACCTTGATCTGGCCTGGGTACTCCATCTCTTCCTCAATACGCTTTGCCATATTCCGAGCGAGGCGCAGGGCCTCCAGATCATCGATCTGCTCCGGCTTGACGATAACCCTGATTTCGCGCCCGGCCTGTACGGCAAACGTCTTCTCTACGCCCTGGAAACCCTCACCAATCTCTTCCAGCTTCTTCAATCGCTTGACATACGTTTCGAGCGTCTCTCGCCTTGCTCCAGGCCGCGCGGCCGAGATCTGATCTCCACAGATCACGAGAACAGCCTCGATCGTCGCGGGCTCGACGTCGTGGTGATGCGCTTCGGCGGCGTGGACAACCAGTTCGGGCTCTTTATATCGTCGAAGGATATCGCCGGTCAGCAGCGCGTGAGGGCGGCCCTCCAGTTCGAAATCCACCGCCTTGCCGAGATCGTGAAGCAACCCCGCGCGCCTGGCTACCGCCGAGTCCGCGCCCACTTCCGCCGCGAGCATAGCCGCAATATGAGATACCTCGATGGAGTGGTTCAGAACGTTTTGCCCGTAAGACGTGCGGTATTTCATCTTCCCGAGCAGATGCACTATCTCCGGAGCGAGCCCTGTAAGACCGGTCTCCAAAACCGCCCGCTCCCCT
>JBBQVV010000102.1:0-17672 GCA_038211235.1 Chthonomonadales bacterium
CCGCCAGATGATTCTCAGGTCGATTGGCAGGAGGGAAGTAAGTGCAGGCCACCGTGCAGTCACCGATAAGAGCTATAGTGGAGTTGGCCCGTCCAGGCGGTGTGGCGGCGCGCACTTCATCACTATATGGTGTTGAGGGCCATTCGCGAGCATGTCCTTGATCTGGGTCGGCACGATCTAAGTCCATGGGAATGCCGAGATGAGCTTTGACTTGTCTATCATATCCTCGATCCCGCGTGTCAATCCCGTCCAGCGCTCCGTGCCCGACCGCCTATTGAAATACTGGCTCGCTACTTGAGAAGTTCGGGCGATTGAAGAGGTGAAGAGTGGCACGCCACGTGTAATGGGGCCCAACAATCCAGGCTGTTCCGCGAACGGCTCTCCGAATGAACGTCGGAGGACGACTAACTCAGAAGCGCAATGGTACGGGCGTATTCAGTTGCCGCGTCCGCGCGAGATCGCACGAGCGCGGACAGCGCAGGCACGATCGCGCGATAATTCACGTTGGGATTGGCCTCGACCTTGCTCACCCAACGGGGAGGCAAGGCGGCGGCTCCTCGAAACGCGCCGCACAGGCCGCCGACCATCGTGCCGATGGTGTCCGCATCCCGGCCGAAATTGACGCCCCGGAGTATCGCCTGTTCGGGATCACCGTCCGCCATCTCAAATAGAGCGAGCGCAACCGGCACCGTCTCGCGCGAATCGCACTGCTCCGCGCGCAATCGCGCCCCATAGAAAGCGGCGCGAAACGTCTCGTAATCTCCTGTTTCCGCAGCCATTAGCCGTGCCCGCCGAATACAGTCCGTGATTTCTCGTGCGCTCACCGGGTGCAGGTGCCGCGTCGCCGCCTCAACAATGCTTGTCACGCTGGCATCCGGATGGAACGCCTCTGCCACTGCGGCGGCCATCGCACAGGCCGCATCCCGGCAGAACCCGGTTGGACCACTATGGATCACTCCCGCGACGTCGAATGTCTCGGCGGCGGCCTGCCGAGGGTTGGCGGCGTTCAGGATGCCCATCGGCGAGATCGCCATTGCCGAGCTGGAGCTTGGGGCATTGCCGTATCCTGCGTCCACAGGCAGCGCAACATCGCTGTCCAGCTTATGAAACATATTGCGAACGGGCACCCACCACTTTGAATAATTTCGCTGCCGGAACTTGTGAAAACTGGCGGCGAACTCATCGCACGAGATCCTGCCTTCGTTCGACAGAATCGCGTCGATCAGCTGCTCGCGAATGGCGGTATCGTCCGTTCCGACTCCCTCAAAGTCGATAATGCCCTGTGGACCGAAGCGCACCTGGATCTGGTGAAATGTGCTGCCCTCGACCGGCGCGCCCATTGCGTCGCCGATCAGTCCACCGAGCAGGCAGCCATATATCTTGTCTTCGAGGCGCGTTAACATTATCTCGTGGTCCTGGTTGCGAAATCTCGTTGAATACTTCCTCAAGGGTTCGCCCATTGGTCGAAAAGTTCCTGTTTGAACTGGTGCTGACTCGTCTGCGGTGGCAGACTGCGGATCGACTTCCCGTGCAACACCCACACCTCGACGCGCAAATGTTTGAATGAGCTATGTCATAATCGAGCTAACGTCGTTTCACAAGCGGGGAGGCGTCCCTGTATTACGGACACGGAGAGCCAATGAATCGCAGCCAGTTTCTCAAGCAGTGCGGCCTCGTCTGGGCATCCCTCGTTTCCAGCGCGAACATCGCTGAACCCGCGCCCGCGGAAAGTATCCAGGACGATACCGAGTATGACACCGTGATATTGAACGGAAGGGTCATCGATCCGGAGTCGAAGGTGGATGGTATCCGCAGCATTGGGATCGAGCACAACAGGATTCGAGCGATCTCACGCGATCGTTTGCGCGGAAGGACCGTGATCGATGCGACCGGATTAGTCGTCGCGCCGGGGTTTATCGACGTGCTTGCCCACGGAATGGACCTTGAGAACAATCGCTATCAGGTTCACGATGGCGTAACCACGGTACTTGCGCTCGAAGGCGAGACAGCCGACATCAATGCATGGAACGCTGCCCGCGAAGGCAAGATGCTGCTCAACTACGGCGCCAGCGTCGGACATGGCGCCGTGCGGAGAAAGGTGTTCGGAAAGGCCGAAGACGCCGAATACAAGGGCGCAACGAACTCGCAAATTGTCGAGATGAAATCGCTAATTGAAGGCGAGCTGCGTCAGGGCGCGCTGGCAGTCGGGTTCGGCCTTGAATATACGCCCGGGACGTCACATCCCGAAGTCATCGAGATGTTCCACGTTGCCCGGAAGTTCTCCGCGCCGTGCCATGTCCACACCAGATTTGGCGCTCTGACGGAGCCCGACAACAACATTGCCGCCGTCGAGGAGGTGATCGCCGCGAGCGCAATCACGGGCGCCCCGCTGCACATTGTGCACGTACCGAGCATGGCGCTCAGCACGACGCCGGAGGTGCTTCAGATGATTAGCGACGCTCAGGCGAGAGGAATGGACTTAACCGCATGCTTCTACCCCTATACCGCATTTGGAACAGGGATCAGCTCGGCGGTGTTCGATGAGGGATGGCAGGCCAGATTCGGGATCGATTTTAAGGACCTTCAATGGGCGGCGACGGGAGAGCGGCTGACCGCGGAGACGTTTGCGAAATATCACAAGATCGGCGGAATGGTGATCGCCCATGCGATTCCCGAAGAGGCGGTTCTCGCCGCCGTCAAGAGTTCCGCAACCATGGTCGGAAGCGACGGCGGGTTGAGTAAAGGCAAAGGGCACCCGCGCAGCTGCGGCACTTACGCACGGATTCTAGGGCGCTATGTGCGGGAACAGGGCGCGCTATCTCTCATGGCCGCTATCCGAAAGATGACGCTCCTGCCCGCCAGACGGCTGGAGAAGCGCGCCCCAATGATGCGGAACAAGGGGCGACTGCGGCCGGGCGCGGATGCCGACATCACCATATTCGACGCCGAGCATATCATCGACAAAGCGACGTTTGACGAGCCGGCGCGATTTTCCGAGGGCGTTCACCACGTTTTCGTCAACGGCGTCGCCGTCATAAGCGACGGCAAACTGCAAGAAGGCCAGCTGCCCGGCCGCGTCGTCCGCGCTCCAATCTCGGCGTAACACCGGAAGGTGAGCACGTCCACACCTGTCACGGTGGTCCGATTCGGCCACGCAGTACGGTTATGGATGCCTTTGGGAGCAGGTACCGCGCGTCGATGCCGCCGGAAATAGTGGATTTGGAAGGCGGCCCGTCTGGGTCCGCGCGTCCGGATCTTCCCTCCCCGTGCCAGACGTACTCCGCGGCGCCAAAAGTGATGCGATCCACGGGACCGATGAAATGGCGCTCGTGTCCGCTTATCGGGTCGGCGAAAACTACCTGCACCGGGTGGTCGTTATCGTGGTCCCGGTTGACGAGCATAACGGACCACTGGCCATCGGGCCGCTCGGCTGCATAAGCCGTCACAAGCGCGTTCCCTGCAGAATCGGTCTCAACGGTGGAAACCTTGTAGAGCCTGTGTGGAGCGTCTACCGGCTGCATCCACTCCCGATTGATCACCTGCGCGGCCAAATATTGTGGCGGATAGTTCACGACTCTATAGTCGCGGTCCAGGGCCAGGAAACTACCGCGGCCGCCCGGCGAGGGCATGTAGTGGAAGTAGAACGTGCCGCTAGCGCCCCCGGTCATCATCGTGCCAACGTAGTCGGCGAGCCAGAGCGCGCTCTTGACGTCCGATGAGCCTCCTCCTCCTCCCATGTTCCCTTCGGTCATGAAGAAGGGTAGGTTCGGCGGCAGGCCGTTGTCTTTCCAGACCTGAATGATGTGATTGACGAACCGCGGCTCGAGATACAGATCGCTCCAGGCGCTTGGACCGAGTCGATCCTGGAAAGGATAGTGCTCGAACGAGAAGAAAGTGAAATCCTTCAGGCGACCGTGGGCCTTGAGGTAGTCGAGGAACCGCCCGAGCCAGGAGACCCTGCCCTGCTGGTCCGGCCAGACTTCGACATCCTCGAATGTGCCTTCGAACGCAGGTCCGCTGAGTTTCGCCTCGGGAACCAGACGGTGAATGGCTCTCGCGAACTGAATATACAGTGCGCCGTAGTCTTCGGGCAGCATGTGCTGGCCGTCCGCCTCCTCTCCCATCTCGATCCACGAGATCGGATAGTGGCGCTTATAGAGATAGGCTATCTCGGCCGCGGCGTCCTCCGGCGTGGAGTAGAGCATCGCGATCGGCGCCATCGTGGGCAGTCCGCGCGTGATCCCACTGGTCATGAAAAGGTCGAGGCCGATCTGATCTCCGCGCGAATAGTCGAGGTCGGAGGCAGCGTGCCACGGGTCGACGGAGGACGGCCAGGTGACGGTCTGCTCGCGGCTTGGATTGTGCTGAACCACGTCCGCGAAGACTCCGTCCGATCCGAGCGTTCCTATGTAGATCTCGTTGATCGCATAGCCGACGCAGTTTCGTCTGTCGGCGGCGCCGTGAGTGTCCGGCGTGTTGGACGACTCCGTCATCCAGATACGGAGGTAGCGCACCGAGATCTTCCAGGAGACCAGCTTGAGCGTGGAGATTCCCCCTGCGCCGTTCGCTACGGTCCCGCGTGGAAACGTCTGCCAGGCGCCTTTCGTCGTCCCGTCGTAGAACGGCTCTAGGTCTCCGGTCCAGAACTGCACGGCGTACCGCCGCGCAAACGGATTGGCCCATGCAATTCGGATGGCGTCGACATCCACCTTGTGGCCGAGATCGACTATAATCCATTGCGGGTGGAGCGTATCGTCCTCACCGGTGAAGGCCTTCGTAAGGTACGGATTGCTCTTCCAGTACGACTTCGTGTCGCCGTCCGTCAGGCGAGACCAGCCGTTTCCGTCGCCGCGGCTAAATCCACGGTGTGGCAAAGGATATGCCCACGAGTGGCGAATCTGCTCGCTGCCCGTGTTCGCGCTTCCGGTGAAGTAGCCCTCCTGCTTCCCTGCGTTACTCCACGCTCCGCTTGAATTCCAGTGCCACGCCTCGACCATCAGCTCCGTGTTTTGCCGATACGTTACCGGCTGCCAGCCCGCTCCAAGGATCTCCTTAAGGACCGGGCCGGAGAGAAGCGTGTCGGTGTTCTTCTCAAGCTCCTCCCGAGTCGGCCGCCGGTTCGCGTTATATGCCGCGCCGGTTCCCTCGCGGAGCCGATCGATGGCGCCGCCGAGCGCGCGCAGCGGACTAAAAGTATTCACCACGTGGGAAGGCGCGGAATCTACGACGATCTTCTGTGCACGCGCCGTGCCGGCCGCGTATAAGAGGCCGATACCGAACAGAACTCCGAACAGACCGAACCTCCGTCGATCCGCCATAACCATCTCCTCACTGCTGCGGTCTCACATGCGCTTGTGAGCACAGATTGTTGTCTTCGCCAGGAGCATCCGCGCCAGGTGCAGGCAACATCCCTGTGATCCCAACGTTTCGGCCTCAATCGCTCCCGGCGAGTGCCGTATTGCCAATAGATTGTCACATAACCTCTATCCTTCCTCCCTGCGCAGGGTCATTCAGTTCTCCCATGGCATTTAGGGCCAGCGGCCCAGTACGGGTCCGTAGGGATTAAAACCGCGCCCCATACCCATGCGGACAGGCAGGGCAGGCTTGACAGAACCCGATGTCCGTACGGACAAAATACATGAGTCCGCGCGCCGGACTTTGGGAAATGTCAGCCGCGACTTCAGTAGCCGGGCACCGGCTGCCGAGGACTGAATGACCTGCCTCCTTGCGAGCGCGGAGCGGACCGACTACGCATCAAGTTCCGGAACTCTTGCGCCCATGAACGGCCATTTCTGGCGCCATACATGAAGGGTTTCTGCACTATGATGGAGAAACTTGGTCTCAGTGCAATCTAGCCGTCTATGCGTAAACTTCGGGAGGAACCGACATGGGTGCAGTCCTGATGATCCTGGGTGTTGTCTTCTGCATTGCCTCCGCGGTCTGTAGTATTATTGTGCTTATTGATGCGTTCCGCAACGAGATTTGGAAGGGGGTCCTCGGCCTGCTCTGTGGTCTTTACCTGCTGATCTATGCGTTCACGGAATATGACGGCGACAACAAGACGATGATCATCCTGGGGATACTCCTGGGCGGACTTATCGGAGGCGCCCTCATGGGAGCGGGCGGCGCTATGTCTGGAGCCAGGTAATCCATCAGCCTCGAAAGTCGAATGGCCGCCGGAACTCTTACTAGCGCCGGGCGCCCGAGCATCCGACAGGCGGGCATGGGTGCCTTCGCCATCCTCTCGATCACTCTGGTGCTCGCGCTGATTCCGGCTTGGCGCGGCCCGATCTGCCCGGTGTGGCTGGTCTTTCATATACACTGTCCAGGCTGTGGGCTTACTCGAAGCCTCATCGAACTCTGGCAGGGTCACTTATGGCTCTCACTTCGCTACCATCCCTTTGGCCCGCCGCTGTTTGTCTGCTGCCTGCTGGTCACGGCCGGAGCCCTTGCCGACTGGGCCGTGCCCTCCACGCAATCGTTGCTTCGATCTACTCTAGCCCGCTCTCGGCGGCCGCGGATTCTCACTCCTGTAGCCTGTCTGCTCGTGCTCGTCTGGATTTTGCGTCTGCTCTTGGAATTCGGCCACAATACGGTCTTTCTTTGGTGAGCATGCTGCGATGGCTTCCCGTAAGTCGCAATAGGGCTGGGAGGTAGCACGTGAGTTCGCCGGATCGAATTGACAGCTACTGGGCATCGTTCTTTGGATTGTCGCGTGAGGACTACGCGCGAGAAGCCCTTCAGATCGTGCCTCACTGCAAGCTGAAAGGATATCGAGGCGTGTGGATGCTTCGGAGGGGCAGCGCGACGATCCTGTCCGCGCCCCCGGAACTTGTGCCATTATCAGAGTCTGCGCTGAGTTCCCGCATCACGGTGACGGATGATGACCTCATTGCACTGTTCGCCGAATCCGGGGAAAGGATCGTCGGACCCGCGTATCAAGGCTATCTGGTTGAGTCGAGGTCTCGACCGGAGGCCGCCGGCGCGCGAATGCTGTCCTCGGAGGACAATACGGCGCTCCTGCATTTGCAGCAGGCGTGTGGTCCTGAGGAGTGGGACCACTCCGACATCCACGTGGGGCAGGCAGTCGCCTTCGGCAGCTTCGTCGGCAGCCAATTGGTCGCCGCGTGCAACTATCGCATGGAGGCTGACGATGTCTGTGCGCCGGGAGTAATCACGCATCCGGGCTATCGCGGACGTGGATATGGTCGGTCCGTACTGGCCGCCGCGACGGAACATGCAGTGAGCCATAGCTATCTGGTGCTGTACCAGACTCTCCTCGCGAACAGGCCGGCAATAGCCATCGCGGAACAGCTCGGATATCGAGAGTACGCAACATCGCTAGCCATCCGGCTGCGTGCGTGACGCGCCCGCGATGCACCGCCAGGGTGCGAGTCTACTGGCAACGACTTCGGGATGCTGGTCCGCGCGCTGCTCACCTGTGGGACCAGGAACATAATTCGGGCTGGGGGAACCGTCTGATATTTCTACCGGCGCCACACAGGACTGCGCGCGGAACGGCAGGTTTCATCTAAGCCCAGGAAACCGTGAGGGTTTGTATGTCTTGCATAACTCTATGGAGGTTTTGCGGTGTTCTGGCCGGCTTCGCACTAGCAAGTCCGTGCCTTGCCGACGTGCCACCCAACATCGTTGCGAAAGGCAAGGATGCGACCGCCCTCGTCGTTGTCGGCGACGGGCAGGCGTCGGGTACGGCCTTCTGCATCGATGCGTCCGGTTACTTTATCACGAACGAGCACGTCGTGTCCGCGACGTCGGGCAATTTGTACCCGATCGGGCTGGTCGTCCGACCCTGGAAGAAGCAGCCCGCTGGTCCGCGCTAACGCTGGGTACTCAAGCTTCTTGATACGCGCGGGTCCGCTTGACGCTGTTTTCCTATGCTCGAATTACGCCGCCAGAGCATCTCCCACCCGCTGTCGATCTGCTCCCAGGGCATACGCGATCCGAAGCATCAATTCGATCGAAAGCGTTGGGTCATGTTTTTCTGCTCGTGCAATTCGTGACTGATCGGTGCCGACACGCTTTGCTACGGCCGACTGGCTGATATGAACCTCCTTCCGGAGCTGCTTAATCAGGTGAGAGAGCGCGACGCGTGTCTCGACGAGCTCATTCTCCTCGGGAGTCAGGCCGAAGAGCTCCTGAACCGTGGTCTCCACAAAGCCGGCGGCTGCAAGCCTGGTTTTAGTCTGATCGTCCATGGCACTCAAGGTCCGTGTTTGAGGTAATTGACAATTGCCGTACAATGGAATACCCTGGTAGTCGAATTTGGGACGCACGTTTGGTGCCGGCGTTAGGTGTCGACTTCGCCCTGTAAGAGATAGGATGGCAGATGATGGCGACAAAGCCAAGCCCGGCACAGTCAACGTTCCACGGGTATCCGCTGCAGACACAGTTCTACGATGAGTTTATCAACGGTGTTGTCGAGTGGGTGCCCGTTACCGATGAGTTGGTCCATAGCGCCTACGATGAATGTCTCAGTTCCAGGATTCATGCCTTCGACGCTCTTCATATAGCCGCCGCTGCCGCGGTGCGTGCGGACGAATTTATTACAGGTGAAACGGCGACCAGCCGCATAATAGTACGAAATCTGTAAAGGTCGTCGGCATTCGTAAGTGATTCGATCCGATATTACGGCCCGTCACGTTCATCAACCGGGATAGCTTTGGCATCCTCGCCCGTGCGACCTGGCGGATCCGGCCGGATTGTCGCAGGGACTCCCGCTCCGCCTTCGCCACCCTCGTCGCGGAGATGGATTATCTGCTGGATGTCGCTTTCGCGCCGCGCCACGATATCGTATTCGAATACGGCGATTTGCCTGTTCACGTCGTCGACCAGGACTAGCAGCAGGCGCTCAATGCCCGCCGACCAGAGCTTGCAGTCGGACCAGGCGCGGACCAGGTGCATGTTGGGGTAGTGGTCTTCGGCAAACTCATCATAATCCGGTTCGGTCATCCGCACGGTCTTGTCCCTTCGGACAACAATCGATCGTCGAGTTCCAATTGACAATCATCCCATAATCGACTACCATAGTAGTCGAATTCGCAGCGCATGTTTGGAGTTGTCACTCAGGGTTGACTTCGTTTCGGTTAAGATAGGATGGCAGATGATGGCTGCAAAACCAGACCCACAACTGACCGGGCTGGCGACACAGAAAAAAGGTGCCGTGACACGACCTTCGAGCCTCCTGGTTCAGAATTCGGGCCAGGAATCAGCTTTGCCAGGTCGGACGACTTTGGGGCAGCGACTCCGAGGCATACGCGCAAAAATAGTAGCCTCCGGCGAACCCTTGCTTGATTGGGAAGAACTTGAATGTGACAAAGTAGCGCGGCGTCGAATCCGTGACGTTGACTCGGAATGACGAGGACATACGTAGACGCGGATATCCTTATTGCCGCCGCGAGGGGCAACGAGCAGTTATCCGAAATGGCTATGTCCATCCTTGCGGACGATACCAGAGACTTCATAGGAAGCACGCTTCTGAGGATGGAAACATCGGCTCCATCAACCTTCCATGGGTTTGCGCTTCAAACACAGTTTTACGAGGAGTTTTTCACTAGTGTTGTCGAATGGGTGCCGGTTACCGATGAATTGGTGCGAAACGCCCACGATGAATGTCTTCGGTCTGGCGTCCACGCATTCGACGCCTTACATATAGCCGCCGCTGCTGCTGGAAGAGCGGACGAGTTCATTACGGGCGAGAGGAAAACCAGTCAAATCCATAAGGCGAAACGTGTCAAGGTAGTAAGCATTCAGACATAGTACGTAAAGCTATGCTAGCTCGGTGCATGTTCGGGTAATCGTCCTCCCCAAACACATCATAGTCCGGCTCGGTCATCCGCATCATCGTACCTGGTCCTGGCTTCGCGCGCTACGCAATCAGCGATGCGTACAGCGCCGGGTCGACGTTGCCGCCGCTTACGATGCAGCAGACTCGGCGGTCGGCGAATAGTCCCGGGCTTTGGAGCACGGCGGCGAGGCTGAGGGCGCCGGTCGGCTCGGCTTTGAGATTAGCGGCCGAGAAGAGCGTTCGAATCGCCTCCACGATCTTCTCCTCCGACACCTCAACGATAGAGGCCAGGCCGTTCTGCAGGATCTCCCAGTTGGACTTGCCAAGGCTGAGGGTGCGAGCGCCGTCGGCAATCGTCTGAGGCTCCGACTCGTTGGCGAGCAGTTTGCCGGCGCGAAGTGACCGCGCGGCATCATTCGCGACCAATGGCTCGGCCCCGATCACCTGGATCGCCTTACCGACTCGGCCAAGTCCAATGACGATTCCGGACGCCAGCCCACCGCCTCCAACGGGTGTCACGACGATCTCCGGTAGGACGCGCATCCCCGCGATCTCGCGTCCAAGCGAGCTATTGCCCCGGATCACGAGCGGGTCGTCGTACGCGCTCGCGATGTACGCGTCGGGATGCTCCTCAGCCAGCTGTGCGACTCTCGCCGATCGACCAATAGTTCCCACATCGATGAGGTCGACTGTTCCACCATAGTCCGCCACGGACCTGATCTTGACGGCGGCGCTGGTACGCGGCATCACGATAATGCTCCGCTTGCCCAGGAGGGAGCAGGCGTAAGCAAGCGCCTGGCCGAAGTTTCCGGACGAGGCCGCGATCAGAAGCGACTGTTCGACATGGGATGCGACCTCGTACGCGGCTCGGAACTTGAAGCTGCCGGTCCACTGAAAGGTCTCGCTTACCAGCGTTAGCGACCTCAGTCCGAGAGCATCGGCCAGCCGCGGTCCTTCGATAAATGTAGTCGGTCGAACGGGACTCGTCATAGCCTGATCTCTTCGATTTGATGGGGCCGGGCAGCTCATCGTTCGGCTCTCTCGCGGTACGCCGCGCCTATCGCATTCTGCTTCTCCGGCTCGTCGTGAAGACCGTGCCAGGCGAAGACCATGACGCCCGTCGAAGGCGACCGCAAGCCATTCGAGATCACCGTGTCGATCTGGTCCAGTGGGACTGGCTCGCCCCAATCGGCAATCTGAACGATCGGCCAAATCCGCCTTCGTTCGTCCAGTGCGCCGGAGATACCGAGATACCGGCCGAGCCACGAGGTCTGGCGCGAGATCCAGGCCGGATCGGTGACGTGGCCGAACCGGGCGTGGTACGGCATGGTGCTGAACACATCGAGATACGGAGCCTGGGCACGAAGGTCGATCGCCAGCTTGTACCGCAGAGCGCCCTCATGCTCCTCGTCAGTCCAGGGACAGTGAAACGTCCCGAGCAGCGCGCGCGGCCTCTCCACGTCCAGGATCTCTCGAAACTCCCTCACCCAATCAGTGAAGACGCTGCACCTCCACGCAGTCCAGGCTTCTCGGTGCTTGCCGAGCAGCCAGCCGGAGATCGAGCCCGTCCCGCCGGGAGGGAGCGGGACTCCCGTATCGCTGGTGAACCGTTCCAGGCATCTCGCGCAGAAACAGGTGTCCGGCAGGTTCGGCTTCGCCTGCTCCCAGCTCGCATGGCTGTGGTGATAGTCAAGCCAGATGCCATCGATATCGAATTCACGCAGCGTCCGCCGGAATTTGGTCATCCGGTCGGCCCGGTAATCGGTGTGAGTGGGACAGACGCCCTGCCAACCGTCCGGCGCAGGGCAGATCTGACCGTCGATGCCGACCGGCGCGGCGTCCGGGTGGTCGGCGATGTACCGGGCCTCATGCATGGTGTTGAACTCGGCGAAAACGGTTGCGCCCTGCTCGCGCAATAGCGCAATCCCATCATGCGTCAGTCCGCCCGACCCGATCCAGACCGCGTTCACACCGTAGTCGGAGAGCGTCTCACCGCGCTCGAACCAGACTGTCGGTATACTGCCGTACAGCCCGCGGATTCCGGTCGGAGGCCACGGCTGAGAACCATTTTTGTCGTCCATAGTCGTACCGCTCTCCTCACCAACTCTTTCCGGTAGATCGTTCGGCATTCGGTGGATCTGCTCCTGCAGGGTTTGGGGTTCGCCCGGAATCGCTTCCGGACAGTGCCCGATCGGCGGCGATTCGAGCCGATATTGTGGGACCATGAGCAAATGGCCGTGGCCAGTTCAGCAGCCGCATTCGCGCCTTGGTGACGCTCGGCCGAAGATCAAGTCAAGTTACACCCTCTCTGTCTTCACGCCGCCACCCAATTCGCCGACAGGAGTTCGGCCTGCTCAACGACGGTGTTCGTTGGGCGGTACTGGATAGGAGAACGCATGACGCGGTTTGCAAGCAGGAAAACGCGCATTTGTCCCTAACAGTACGCCATCCACCATCGTTGAATGTGAGGTACGGCGTGATAGAAGGAGATCCGACGCAGCGATTTACGAGCCGGGTAGAGTATTATGCGCCGTACCGGCCCGGCTACCCGGACGCTCTAATCGAACTGCTGGAGCAGGAAGTCCAATTGTCGCCGCCGACGGTCGTTGCGGACATCGGCTCAGGCACGGGGCTGCTATCGGTGCCCTTTCTCCGGCACGGTTGCACGGTCTATGGGGTCGAGCCGAACGCGGCGATGCGTGAGGCAGGCGAACGCCTATTACGACACTACGCTGACTTTCACAGCGTGGACGGCGCAGCCGAAGCGACCACGCTGCCCGACCGGTGTGTGCAGCTCATTACTGCCGGGCAGTCTTACCACTGGTTCAATGTGGACCGCTCACGTACGGAGTTCCTGCGCATTCTGCAGCCGGACTGCTATGTCGTTCTGGTCTGGAACTTTCGTCAGACCGACACCACGCCCTTTATGCGCGCCTACGATGCCCTACCGGAGGAGTGGCGTACCCTGCCGGCCCATCGGCCCCATCCCGCTCCATCAGAACGATTCGCTGCAAAGCGGCAACATCCGTTGTTTGGAGACGTAGAGCCGCAGGTCCGGTTCCTGGAGAACCGACAGGAGTTCGATTGGGACGGTTTTCGCGGTCGTGTGCTGTCAGAATCCTCCACGCCATTGCCTGGCGCTCCGCGTCATGGGCCGATGATGGCCGCATTGCGGGAGCTGTTCGATGCGCATCAGGAGAACGGCAAGGTCGTCTTTCACTATAACACGCTTGTACGCTACGGCCGCCTCCATCTTCTGGATAGTTCGAAAACTGAATAGCCCTGGGGAAGGGGGAGACGATTACTGGGATAATACCTCCATTCAGTTCGCCGAAAGCCGCTCCGCCTGCTCCAGTACGGTGCTCGGCGCGCGCTCTCCCAGGTCGGATAGGTAGCAATGTTTGCGGAGGAAGCGCTTTACGTAGACGCGCAGTTTCAGTTAGAATCCGTCCTCGATTACTTTCCGCTCGATCACCACGGCGGCAACGATCTCGTCCCTCAGGTTGGTTTCAGCAAAGCAAGGCGATCGGTCCTGGGTTCAGCGGAATAGCGCTGCCAATGCGCGAGCAGCGCCCGGACGAAACCGCCGAAATCACTGCTGCGGTTCGACGTATGATCCACGAACAGGATTCCGGAATGGGTCTCGCCCTCTGCGGCAAGGTGAACCGAGGCGCTGTCGCAATTGTCCGGATAGGCGTATCGGCGGTCCCTTGCGTATTCGTGGCGACCAGGTTATCCTTGGCCGTACGATTTCATTGACGAGAGACAATCCGGGGAGTACAATGCTGTCGTTAGGCAGTACTTAGCCCTAAACGCAATAGCGATTGAGACGTAGGAGGCGGAGATGCGAACGGCTCTGGCTCCCCATATTCAGGTCGATCCTCGAGGCATAGCCAACCTGGACGACACGGAAACGAAAGTACTCACGGTGGTCTTGAACAAACGCATGTCGCGAGACACGCCGGAGCAACTGCGCGAATTAGGACAGGTGCATAACGACGAGTGCGACAGGTTTTGGCTCTACGGGAGGGCAATTGATCACCGGACTCAGCAGTACTCTGGCGCTTAGCCTGTTGTAGGCTCTAATGCAACACGGTCGACGTCGAGTGCGGCGCGGAAGTTAGGAGTTGAGTACTATGTCGCAAAGCAGAATATTCGAAGGCACGTGGGCGGAATTGTCCGCGCATTCGGACGAGTTCAAGGATATCGCTGGACTAACGCTGATAGTGCCGCAAAGCGAATCACAACCGTCCAATCGATTCCGTCCGGATCTGTCGCCGCAAGACCGAATTCGTATGCTTGACGCACTTGCCGAGCGGAACCGCCACATACCGGCGCTGCCCGACGCGGCTTTCGAGCGTGAGTCCTTGTACGCTGACGACGAGACGAGCTAGCTTCATTGCGATATTTGGCCGACACCAACGTTGCAGCGCGCCGCATACTCACCGGGGATCCGGTTCATCCCCTGATCAAGAGTGCGGTTGATTCCCTTATGCTTCGCGGCGATGAAGTTACAATCGCCACACAAACCATGATAGAGTTCCAGGCGCTCGCCACGCGACCAGCGGCAGCGAACGGACTTGGCCATACTCCCGCTGAGGCAAATAGACAAGCGCAAGACATCGAAGCCATTTTCCCGATGCTGGAAGAGGGTCCGGCAGTATATGCCCAATGGCGGCTGTTAATGGAACGTTATGATGTGCGGGGAAGGCAGGTCTTCGATGCCCGGCTTGTCGCTGTCATGCTCGTTCACAGTATCACGCGCATCCTTACGATGAACGCACCACATTTCCGCCGATTCACGGAGATTGATGTAGTAGAACCGAAGGACGTCCAGGCAGGTACCAACGTTGACGCCGATCGCCTCTAAATCCCATCATGTATGTAGTGGCTGTCGGACATCCCCGCGAAGCCGGTACCGAATGATCCTCAAGGGTGTGAGAGCAGAAAATGGTTGATCAAGTAGTCATTCGAAGAATGAGCGACAATATTGCCAGGGAGTTTCAACTGGATAGTATCATCCTGTTCGGTTCATACGCCTATGGAGTTCCCACCGAAAATTCATACGTAGACCTGCTCGTCGTCTTGCCGCACGAGGGCACGGCGGTCCGTAAGGCGGCGGAGATATTGTGCCGAGTCAGTCCGCAGTTTCCGGTGGACCTCTTGGTGCGAACACCGGATCAACTCCAACAGCGGCTTGACTGGAACGACTTCTTTATGCGTGAGATTGTCGAGAAGGGGACTGTTGTCTACGCAGCCGCTGACCGCTGAGTGGGTATCGAAGGCAGAGAGAGACTCTACAACCGCGATGCGTGAAGTTCGCACCCGCAAGTCCCCAAATTTCGACGCCTTCATTCTAACTGGATAAGCCGTCCGCCATGAGCAGTCGAGTGTATCGGAGGCGAATGAGAATTCTGCTGAATCTCCACGGCGTCGGCTAACGAACCTCCCAGCCCGGATGGCATTCTGGTAGTGAACCCTCGTCCTGGTTCGGCAAGCGTGTCACGTAATCACGTCCCCACCCAATTCGCCGAAAGCCGTTCCGCCTGCTCCAGCACGGTGTTCGTCGCCCGCCCCTGCAGGTCCGGCGGGTAGCCTTGATTGCGGAGGATGCGCTTGATTTAGACGCGAAGCTGGGCTCGCAGCGTCTCAACGCCGAGGTTCTTGACGGCGCTGTCGTTGGTTTCGAGCGGCTCGTAGGTGGCCGGAGCGGCGGCGGTCACTAATCCGAAGCTGCGGCCCTCGTCAATGCCTCACGCCCCTCTTGCGTTATGACCCACGTACGGCGGCCCGAATTCTCATCGAGGAGTCCGTAACTCGAACGCGACGGCTACATTATCTCCTGCGGTGGAACTCATGTCGTCTCCTCTTCCACGCACATTTGCTGCCATCGCTTCGGGCCGGCGGCGTCGGTCAGGCCGCCCAGTGTTAGCGCGAATCCGTCGGTGTACAGTTGCCTTGACGCGCCGTCGAGGATTCTGTCCCTTAGGTCGGTTCCAGGAATGCAAGGCGATCGGTCCAGCGTTCAGCGGAATAGCGCTGCCAATGCGCGAGCAATGCCCGGACGAAACCGCCGAAATCACTGCTGCGGATCGACGTATGATCCACGAACAGAATTCCGGCCTGGGTCTCGCCCTCTGCGGCAAGTTCCGCCGCCAGCCTGGGAATAGTCTTGAGGTCATACGTGCCGACAATGAGGCCCATCGCAGCGGGCCAATACGTGGCCGATCCGCGAGAGAGAGTCTCGCGCTTTCGCACAAACCGACGATTTGGTGCTCCTATTGTTCGCCCTGTAGCGCAACCGTCGCGCGTTCCATGCCAGCCGAACTGGTCATAGCTTGCACAACGGACGCACAGTCCCGGATCGTGTCCTCAAGTTCTGCAAACGACACTGAGGAATGACCCGACCAAGCGGCGTCATTGGTCAGCCAGAAGATATCGTCAGAGTCTGCGGCAGTGTGCCTAAATGAATTGTAGAGGGCACCGATCCGCTCATCGACACTGTCGGCCCCTTTTTCAAAGAGCTTTGTCCCGCATTTTTTACTCCAACCTCGGCGATAATACTGCTGTCGTTCAGCCATATCTCGAGGTGCCGCTTGCCGGATTCTACGTACTGGCTTCGGAGAGATAGGGCGCCCTTATGGGTCGAGCTACTTGCTGCCACAAGCGAGGAGAACGCGACTTCGGCGATTGGGCTCAGGAAGAAGGGCGGGGCGTTGTTCACACCGTTCCAATTCTGATAACTTCGCTTTCCGGCATCCACTGCTTCGGTGTGGGCGAGTATCTAGTCACCGGCCTCTTTTAGCCGCGTCAGAGCATTTTCCGGCCTGCGATCCCTAAAATGCTTGGCCACCATTCTCGTAGGAATCGACTGGTCTAGGTCTCTATGCGCAGGGCGCTACCAAGATGACTCTTCCGCGACATCAAAGAGTGCAGGCGGCTGTACGATTTCCAAAACTTTCGCTTGCTTATCCATAAGCCGAAGAACTACACAGTTGCTCCGCGTTGGAACCGTTTTGCTCGGCTTATCGAACACTCTGGCAATAGCCAGCGTATGCGCGTCCGAGAACGCGACCTGGAACATGGCGAGCACAACCCTATGGGTGCTGGCATTGATAGCTTCGTAGTTCTACCCTATCGTCCGACCCTCCAGGTACGCTTGATCTGCGCTGGTAATGTCTTCGAGCACGCCCGATGTCATGGCGTCGCTTAACCGATTCGTCAACTCCAAGCTGTCCATCTGCAACCTCCAAACACACTGACATCAGTAGGCGGCGGATAGTTGCTAGACGGTGGCTGCTCGGCGCGATTGCTTCGCACTGTGATTTGGTCAATGTGGATACGCCGGCCCGCGCAATCGCGCCTACTCACCCCGCCCGCCGCTGTATCCACTCCGTCAAATCGCGGCCCGTCAAGAGCAGCGTCTGATTCCCATTCCGGACGTAGACCGCGCCGTCGAGGTGATATACTTCCAGATCGGGAGTCGCGTCCACGCGGCAGAGCAACTTGCCGTCAAGCACCGGAAACCGGACCTTGACCAGCGACAGCGGCTTCGGCTGGAAACGGCCGTCTATCAAGCTTCGCAGCTTCAGCTCGAATCCGTCCACGTTCTTGTTCTTGACCGACTCGAGGTCGCGCTCGATCCCGAGCGCGCGCCCGTGGTCGTGCACCCCGATAAGCAGTGTCCCGCCTGCGCTGTTGAGGTAGGCGCAGATCGTCTTCAGCGCCGAATGGACCACGGCCTTCCGGTCCTCCCCAATCCTGTGGCCTCGCTGTTGTTCCGGTATCGCGGCGTACTTGGGCGAGGCGGGATCGACGAACTCCAGCGTCTCCTTGAACTCCACCGTGTTGTTTTCGCCGCCAGCGA
>JBBQVV010000103.1:0-17652 GCA_038211235.1 Chthonomonadales bacterium
CTCTTCCGCGCTGCGGGTGCTGCCCACGACAAAGATGGGCGCACCGTCGGGAAACTTGAGGCTCGTCCGCAGCGCTGCGGAGTCATCTGCCGACAAGTGGGCGACCTCCTGGTCAAACTTCGAATTCCCGACCACGCTAACCCTCTGCTCGCCTCCAGGGCCCGCAAGCGCTCGCACGCGCTCAGCATCAGCCTCCGACTGCACCAGCAGTCTATCCACGTTGCCGAGCATCCAACGAAACAACCCGGCAGCAAAGCGTGTCGACCGTCGAAAGTTTCTGTCGCTTATTCGGCCATTGACCATAACCGTTTGTGCTCCGTGTCGTTTGAGCTCGTACAGGATATTAGGCCACAGTTCGCTCTCGAGACTGGCGAATACAACCGGATCGATTTGCGCCACCACGCGACGTGCTACCCATGGAAAGTCAAACGGGAAGTAGAAAAGTTGGTCAACAAATGGAGTAGCCTGTCGTTCCGCCATCTCCATGCCCGCTGCAGTCGTAACGGAAAGTACGATATCGAAATCGGGAAGCAGCGCGCGAATTTCGCGCACAATCGGGACCGCGGCAACAACCTCACCGGCCGACACAGCGTGGACCCAAACGCGGGGGCGGGTTCTGGCGCCGGCGATCGGAGAACGGGAGCGGCGCCCCCATCGTTCGAGCCAGCCTGGTCGAGATCCTCCGGAAAGATACCGGTGCGCCATGTATGGTGCCCACAGTGGCGTGCTAAGCAGCAGGACCGAGTTGTAGAGTGCGTAGTAGTTAATTGCGTCGATCTCCCAGCGCTGGCAGAGCCTAAGCCCCAGGTTTCTGTGTACGCCTCCGTCGAAGACCGGACGACAGTGGGCCGCACCGCTATTCCGTGGGCCACTCGGCGGGATAGTCGGTGTGCCCCGCCCGCCGCTCAGCCTCTCGTTCAAGACGGTTTATCGCGACCTCGACCCTCCTGCAATACTCGTCACGCTCGCCGGCCGCAACCTTTGGTGGAACGTAAATCGGCTCGCCCACGATCATATGCGCCTGGGAGAACGGCTTCGGAATCATGTACGAGTCCCAGCTTCCGGCAAGCCAGCGGCGAGCGGCGCTCACGCCCAGCGGAACGATTGGAGCGCCTGATTTCTCGGCCATCAATACGACGCCGGGCTGTACCTTGTGCGTCGGGCCCCGAGGACCGTCGGGCGTGAAGGTCAGCGTGCCGCCCTCTCGCACCTTCCTCGCCATCTGAAGCGCGCCGCGTACCCCCCCACGGCCGGTCGATCCCCGTATCGTGTGATAGCCCAGCCGCTGGAAAATACTGTTCTGAATGTCGCCGTCGCGAGAGAGTGAAATGAGCGCCCAGCAGCCCCTATTCCTGAATACGTTTGCCGGGATCAAGGATCTGCCATGCCATGTAACGAGGATGATCCCTCTATCCCCCGGCTCTGTCCGTTCCAGGTGTTCGTGCCGCAGCCGCAAAGTCTTGAATATACTTCGTGCGATCGCATAGACGGCTGCCCCGTACAGTTTTGCCTGGTCTAAGGATCGCTTCTCGGGCCGCGGTAACTCATTGTCTTCGGACATTGCGTTCATCGAACCCGGAGTTGAGGAGCCTGAACGATGCATCCGCTAGTCTTCAAATCCCCTGGATTGCCTTTCATACAGCTCGGCGTATTTTCCACCGGCTGCCACGAGATCCCGGTGCGAGCCGACTTCCAGTATCTTGCCGCCGTCGATCACAAGTATTCGATCCGCGTTCACTACCGTGGAGAGTCGGTGCGCGATCACGATCGTCGTTCGGCCCTTCATCAAAACGTCGAGAGCCTCTTGTACTAGCGCCTCCGACGACGCGTCCAACGATGAGGTCGCTTCGTCCAGTATAAGGATGCGCGGGTTCATGAGGATCGCTCGCGCAATCGCGATACGCTGACGTTCGCCGCCGGAAAGCCGGATGCCCCGCTCGCCGACTACCGTCTCGAACCGGTGCGGCATACTCTCAATAAATGCGGCATTTGCGGCATACGCCGCCGACCGAACCTCTTCATCGGAAGCGCTGGAGTTGCCATATGCAATATTGTCGCGAAGCGTCCCGGCAAAGAGCCAGGTCTCCTGAGGCACGATTCCAATCTGCCTTCGCAGCGACTGGATTCCAACCGTGCGAATATCCACCCCATCAATCAGGATCTGTCCCCCGGTTGGATCATAGAACCGCGGGATAAGATCTACCAGCGTGCTCTTGCCCGATCCGCTTCTTCCGACCAGTGCGATGATCTGGCCGGGGCTCGCCTCGAAGGTGATGTGGCTTAGTACGTCCGGATCGTCGTCACCGTATCGAAAGCAGACATCTTCGAACTTTACCTGCCCGGCTAATCTGGGCAGGTAGATAGGATCGGGCTGCTCTTTGACGTCAGACTCTACATTGAGGATCTCGCCGAAGATCCGCCTTGCCGCGGCTAGCGCCTGCTCGCGAAGTGTAACAATGCCGCCGATGTCGCCCGCCGTGCGAGCTAGCGCGTTTAGCAGGTAGACGAACGCCATGAGTCCACCCTGCGTCAGGCCGCCGCGCGGATCCTTGAATTCGGGGGCCGGTCGCGAGTACCGGAGTGGATCCGCGGCATAGTAGGTTCGTTCTTGCGCTTTAATTACAAGGTTGGTGTGCGAGACCTCGATTCCGCCGAGATACAGCACCAGGGCAATTCCGAACGCCCCGATGAACTCGGTCAATGGGCGAAGCTGAGAGCTCTTCCGAACGCCTCTCATGACCCACTTCATCGTGTTGTGATTCTCGGTGCTGAACCTCTGAACCTCTTCGGTCTCTGTTGCAAAGGACTTTATTATCCTAACGCCTGAGACGGTCTCTTCTACGATCGTCGTGACATCCGCCAGCTTCGCCTGCACCTCGCCGGAAATCGAACGGATCCGCTTGCCGATACGCTGAATCACGAGCGCCATGAACGGAATGAAGATCAGCGAGATGAGGGCGAGTCGCCAGCTATAGTAAAACAGACCCGCAAGGCTGATGGCGATCGTGATCGGCGCCGAGATGGCGTCTTTGAGACTCATGGAGGCGGCTTGGAGAACGGGAACATCACTCGTTATCGTGGACAGTATGGCACCGGTGCGACGCCGGTTAAAGAACGCGAGCGACAGGTGGTGGAGGTGAGAGTAGATCTCGTCGCGGAGCCGCGTTGCAACCCGATTCGCCGTCAGGGACAACAGGTAGCTCTGGCCGAATGAGAATATGCCCTTGATCAGGAAGATCGCGACGACGGAGATGCACATCCAGGTGAGGCGCCGGATGTTTCCATACCTCATGGCGTCCAGCGCCATCTCGATGAACTTCGCGATTCCCGCCGTAATCGCCGCAGTCATGGCCGCACAGGCCAGACCGCCAACCAAGACCGGCAGATGCGGCTTCAGGTAACCGAGCAGGCGGCGCTGAGTGTCGCGTATATCGCTCAATCCGTCGTCCTTAACGCTGTTTGCATCGCGGTTATTATGTCACATTACGGGCGGAAAGACAAAAGCAGCGACTGGGCGGACGAGGCGATGCGCCGGCGCGTCAGCAAGCCACCATCGGCGAGCGCTGTAACGTCTGAACCGCACTGGAACGAGAAGTCAATAGCGGCTCTGTCGTCGTATGGGGTAGTATGCACCGTCTGCGGACCTCCTGCCGGTCGACGTGAGGAGTTAGTGGTCGGCGCGGGATGCTTGGCAGCCCTGCCCGGAGTTATCGCGGCACAAGGGACGCGATCAATCGCTTGCGTCGCACGGAGAGAATCAGACGAAATCCCGTTCAATTATCACAATGCGCTGTCTCGAACCGGAGCCGTTATGAATGCCGTTGTGCTCTTCTCACATGGGTCTTTGTTATGTGGAGCAGGTGAGGCGCTAAGAATACACGCCGATCGACTTCGTATGCGTCATATCGCGCCTATTGTCGAGGTCGGGTACCTTAACTATAGTGAACCGCCGTTTCTGCAAGCCGTGTCGCGTTGCGCTGCCGCGGGCGCATCGCGAATCATAGTGGCGCCCTATTTCCTTGTGCCGGGCTATTTCGTGAGTGTCGACCTGCCGAAATGCGTGGAGGTAGCGCGTGCCGCGTATCCGGATATCACGTTCATTACGGCGGCGCCGATTGGTTTCGACCAGCGCCTTGCAGATGCCCTGCTTACCAATGCAAAGGATGCGGCAAGCTCGGAGCACTGGCACGACGAACTCATGACCACGGCCTCGCATTGCAGACCGTTCCAGCTATGCCCGATCTACGGAACTCCGGCCTGCCCAAAGCGCCTAGATTCGAGTGCGAACTGCTCAGAGCCCCATGAGCCCTGACGTCCGTAACTCCAGCCATGCCTTGCTCGTAATGGTGCACGGCAGCCCAAGAGCAACTGCAAATGCCGACATGCTTCAAGTCCTGGACCTGATAAGAGGTCGAGACGTCTACCCCATCGTAGTTGCCGGATTCATGGAGTGCAATGAGCCTGACATTCCAACCGCAATCGCACAGTGCGTCGCCGACGGGGCAACCGCGGTGACGGCCGTGCCTTACTTTCTGCATACGGGAAAGCATGTCGCCCAGGATCTTCCGGCCCTTCTGGAAGCTGCCAGGAACCGATATACCCATGTTGTGTTTCGCTTGGGCGCATATCTCGGCAGATCATCCGAATTGACGGACATCCTTGAAGCCCGAATCCGTGAATCGCTCGAAGGTTGCGAACAAAGCCCATGATCGACGTCAGGCTAATCTGCTTCACAATGATGGCAGTGCTCGCCTCTGCACTTTGCCCGTCCGATGGGAAAGCGCAGCCGCCTGCCGCCGAACTGCTTCGGAATGGCGGCTTCGAGGGAGGCAGCGGTCCCGATGGTAAGGGAGGCGGAGTACCCCGCTGGGACCCCGTTGACGCGGGATACGATCTGGATCGAACGTATCACCACGGCGGCGATCAGGCGATTCGTTGTGATAGCCTCCATCCTAACGGCAGACGAGGGGCCAGTTGCACGGTTGCGCTCAATCAGACGCGGCCGGAACCGATCCTGGTAACAGCCTGGAGTAAGGCGGATTCCGTCAGCGGAACACCGGATTCAGAGTACTCGGTATACGTCGACCTGGACTACGTCGACGGATCGGAGCTCTGGGGACAGTCATCCGCATTCCACACAGGAACGCATGAGTGGGAGCGACGGAGAGTCATCCTGTATCCGGCGAAGCCTGTTCGATCTATGACGGTCAATGCGCTTTTCCGGAACCACGCGGGAACTGCTTGGTTCGATGACTTCAGCGCCCACGCGATGGACGGCGACGGCCTGTTCGATGGCCAGGTTCTCCAGCTACCGTCGCGCGGCACTCAAGTCTCGGGAGCGAGTACCACCGTGTCCGGCAAGGATGGGCTTTCGCTTGCCCTCGACTCTCGCGGAAATATCGTGCGCGTACATGCCGGTAAAGTGGAACTGACGGGACCATCTCCTGGGGGTTTCTATGTTCGTGACGTCGCCGCGGAGGGCCGGCCGGTAGCCGTCAACGGCGCGGCAAAAGCCTATCACGGTACCGGCGTCGAATATTTTAGCTCACCTCCAGGATTGGGCGTACGCTTCTACGCACGGATAACGCCGGATCGTGATGCGCTGTCAGTCGACGGCGAGCTGACTGACACGACGAACAGCGATCGGGCGGTCACCATCTACCTGGCGATCCCCATTGCAACTGAGGGCTGGAGATGGGGCCAGGACATCCGTCGATCGACCGCGATCGACGGACACGGAGAGGCGGCAAATCTGACGCGCGTGAACGTCGGCGCCACGGGTGGGCTCTCGCTCTACCCGTTCGGAGTCGTCAGCGGAACATTCCACGGCGTCGGAATCGCAAGCCAGATGGACTGGCCGAGTGTATTCCGTATCTTCTACAATGGACCTGCCCATCAGCTCGTTATCGCCTGGGACTTCGCCCTCACCGGCAAGACGGCCGCGTGGCAATCCCATAATGCCAGATTCCGTTGCCGCCTGTTTCACATCGGACCCGGCGACGCGCCATGGGGATTTCGGGCCGCGGCACAGCGATTTTACCAGCTTAACTCACCAAATTTCGACCGTAAGGCGATGGCTGACGGCATATGGATGCCGTTCACCAACCCGTCGACATTGGCGAAGGCCAGCGACTTCGGAATTGCGTACCACGAAGGCGACAATAGCGTGGTATCCGACGATGGCGCCGGCGTTCTGAGCTTTCGATACACGGAACCGATGACCTGGTGGATGCCCATGCCTCCCGAGATGCCGAGGACATACGAGGCGGCGATTGCCCTAGCGAAGCAGCTCGCGGAGAGCAAGGATCCCAAGAAGAAAGAGCTGCGCGAGATGGCCCGAGCTCTGTTTAGCAGTGGCACGCAGGATCCTGGAGGCCGTTTCAACCTGGAATTCCGGAATGAGCCGTGGGGAAATGGCGCCGTATTTGTGCTGAACCCCAACCCTGAGCTGCCATCGGGGCCGGATCGGCCGACGCGGTCGTCGGTCGCGTACACCGTCGCGGATGCAATCCGCCGATACGGGTCGCCTGCCGCAAGTAAATCTGGCGCCCTGGACGGCGAATACCTTGATTCGCTCGAGGGCTGGAGCGACGTTCTGGACTATCGTCCATCAAGCCTGCAGTCCTGTCCCTACCCCATACCCTTTGAAACAGATTCGCGCATACCGGTTGTGCCCCAGTGGTACTCTACGCACACATTTACTCGGTTCCTGCGAGACGACCTCCACAATCGCGGCAAACTGCTGATGGCAAACTCCGTGCCGATTAGATTCTCGATTTACGCTCCCTTGCTCGACATCATGGGGATCGAGGTGAACTGGCTGACAGCGGACGGCGCGTGGCGCCCGGAGAGCGATGAGACGCTCAGCCTACGCCGCACGCTGAGCTATCACAAGCCGTACCTGCTCCTCCAAAACACGAACTTCGACCACCTTACTACGCCTCTCGTCGAAAAGTACTTTCAGCGCTGTCTGTTCTATGGGATCTTCCCGAGCATGTTCAGTGCGGACGCGGCGACCCATCCCTATTGGGAGACCCCTGCACTATACAATCGAGACCGACCGCTTTTCTTGTCATATTTGCCGATCATCAAGCGACTGTCGTCGGCTGGATGGGAGCCGATAACGTGGGCGGCAAGCGATAACCCGGGCGTGTATATTGAAAGATTTGGCCCGAAGCTGTTCACGATACTCAACGACTCGCGAACTCGCCAGGTCGCAAACCTCTCCTTCGATCTTGGCGCACTACACCTTGTGCATAAGACCGTCGAAGCGTCAAATGCTCGGACGCACGGACGGATCGACTCTCAGGTTGACGGAACGACTCTGCGTCTTCCACTCACGCTCGCCGCCGATGAGTCCGCGGTAATTGAGCTCCAATGACGACGCAGGGAACCACGGTCCCGCACCGATAACGAGTTAGTTTCCAGTGTCTCAAACACTGAACTTGCATCGCCTTGGTAACTAACCGGTTGCGGATCGCAGTATCGCGCGAACGGGAGCGCCGTCCGCCCCTATTAGCTTAAGCGGGAGCGCGATCAGCTCGTAGCTGCCGGCAGGAACATCGGTGAGCAACAGAGACTCGAGAATGTGAACACCACATGCGTCGAGGGCATGATGATTCGGCATATCGGTGCTGTCATATAAGTCGACTGACGGAAGGTCGATTCCCAGCAACACCACGCCCTGGCTCTTCAGAAACTCAGGAACGTCCGACGCGATCACCGGGAAGCGAGTCGGAAACGTGTCCAAATCGATCCACGCACCTGTTCTCAGCAGAAGCCTTGGTGCGAGCGCAAGGCCACTGACCGCCACATCCTCGATCCCGATCGTATCGCGCCCCGCAACATCGATGACCATCGCGGGTCCGATAAATGCGCCAAGATCCATCTCCTCGACGGCTACACCTGTATCTCGAAAATGCCGCGGCGCGTCGGCGTGCGATCCGGCATGGACGCTCAGCGAAATGCAGCCGACGTTTACTGACTCTCCGTCGGCGATCCGCCATCGCGTGAAGTACCGGTACGGCTCATCACCTGGCCATACGGGAATCGAGTCGCGCAGAGGCATCGAGATGTCATATGTTCTCACTCGGGCCGCGTCTTCAGAGCGTTCATGAAACGAGTCCAGGTTCCGCTGAATATCGCATATGGTCTCCCGTTTTCAATATCCGCTCCAGTTCCGCCACGGCTCTGTGACAGTCGGTGAAGGAGTTGTATAACGCGGTTGGCGCGAGCCTGATGACGTTCGGTGGTCTAAAGTCTGGAACAATATGGGCGGCCTTGAGCGCCCTGCAGATTCGTATCGCCTCTTTATGGACCAGCGCGACGTGACCTCCGCGACGATTCTCCTGGCGAGGATTTACCACCGTGACGCCCAGCGGGGTCAACCGGGCATCCGCGTAAGCCATAAGGCATCCGGTCAGATCGAGCGATTTACGCCGTATCCTGTCTAAGCCCGCATCCAGCACGGTCCTCAGCGAGCCCTCTAAAGCTGCGAGGCTAAGTACATTCGGTGTGCCGATCTGCAGCCTACCGGCGTCGAGAGCCGGTTCGAACTCGCCCGCCATGTCGAATTGAGTCTCCTTGCGGTTGCCGAACCAGCCCGCCATTCCGGGAAATCGATCGGCGTGCCGCCCATTAAGGTAGAGCCCGCCAATCGCACCGGGTCCGGCATTTAGATACTTGTAGCTGCACCAGAATGCAAAATCGACGTCCCATTGGTCCAGTTCATGCGGAATCACGCCGATCGAATGCGAGCAGTCAAAGCCGATGAGGATGTGGCGCTTGCGTGCCTCCAGTGCAATCTGCCGCACGTCGAGCAGCTGCCCGCTCGCATACAGGACGGTAGGCAGCACGATCAATCCGACGTCGGCTGACATGGCATCGATGATGTCGTTCTCCAAGAGAGTCAAACCGTCTCGGTTCGGAACGTAACGTAAGTTGGTCTCGGGCGCAACTCCACGCATTCTTAGGTGGCTTTTGATCGCGTAAATGTCCGACGGGAAGTTCAAAGCGTCTGCAAGAATCACGTTTTGACGTCCATCCGGCGAGTAGAGCGTGCACAGCAGTTGGTGGAGATTAACGGTCGTAGAGTTCGCTATCGCGATGCTACCTGGTTGCGCTCCCACGAGCGCCGCAGTCTGAACCGCTAACGATTCCGCGAGCGTGAACCACGGGGGATCGGCGTCGCGCCAGCCGCCGACACCCATCGTCCGCCACTCACGGATCACACGCAGGATCGACTCCTCAGCGGTTACCGAGAGAAGACCGAGTGAGTTTCCGTCCAAATAGACCGTTCCCTGAGGGATGTAAAATCGGTCGCGAAACATCGCCAGCGGATCACATAAGTCCCTGTAACGTGCATCCTCGGCGTCGACGATGTTGTCCACGTTACCGCTCATCGGCAACGTCCCGTCCGGATCTCATTCTGCCGCGCCCACTAACTCAGCGACGCATTTGACACCATCTCGTTCCATCAGCTTCAAAAGTCCCTCATTGAGCGTCCGGGGCAGGAACGGTCCTTCATAGATGAGAGATGTATAGAGTTGGACCAGCGACGCTCCGGACTTGATTCGTTCGTAAACGTCCTCTGGCGTGAAGATCCCACCGACGCCGATCAGCGGCAGCCTGCCGCGCGTCACCCGAAACAGATAGCGTATCACGTCATTTGCCCGACTTCGGAGCGGCCGCCCACTCATGCCGCCGGTTTCAGAGATTCGGTCGAAACTGCCGGAGCGGCCGATCGTCGTATTCGTGGCGATGATGCCAGCGATCCCGACGTCAAGCGCCACGTCAACCACTTCGTCCAGTTCCGCGTCCGTCATGTCGGGCGAGATCTTTAGAAAGATAGGAGGAGCATTGCGAGTCGCGCTCACGGAAGGACAGGTCTCATGCACATCCGGCGAATCAGCGAGGCTCGCGCTTCGGTCGTTAACCATATCGTCAATCGATTGACTGGCGGCCATATCCGCCGGATCGGTGCCGCGGTGCTGCGCGCTCCCAGCCATCAAAGTATTGAGGAGTGATCGAAGCCTCGTCTTCTCCAGCCATTCTCGCAGTCCTGGCGTATTCGGTGAGGAGACATTGACAACAACAAAGTCCGCCAACGGGGCAAGGCGCTTATAGCTCAGTGAGTAGTCATCGAGGATCGCATCATCACGTGTGACGAGTTTCGTCTTTCCGATGTTGATTCCCAGCGGCACGGGTAGCCTGCGTCCTCGTCTCAACAGTGAAAGCCGTTGGCCAACGACGGTAGATCCATCGCTGTTGAACCCCAGACGATTGATTAGCGCCTGAAGCTCGGGCACTCGAAATACGCGGGGCTTCGGATTGCCGGGCTGTGGCTGAGCAGTGACCGTCCCAGTCTCAACAAACCCAAATCCGAACCGCGGCCAGACCGGTATCGCCCGTGCATTCTTATCACAACCGGCGGCGAGCCCGATCGGATTGGGAAACTCAATCCCTGCCACACAGGTCCTTAGCCGGGTATGCGAAAATGCCTGGTGCGACGCGACAAAGGGTAAGCGGCCCGCGGCTGCAAGGATCTGCAGTGTCCGCTCATGGGCAAACTCGGCATCCACGGCAAAGAGCAGCGGGCGTAGGGCGCGTTGGTAAAGCATAGTGCAGAGGGCCTTTCTCGAGAGCCGTCCCAACACTTCTTGTCGTTACGGCGCGATTCCTGCCGACATCCCAGGCCGGCGTGCGTATGCGACCTCAGACGCGAAATCTCGCGAGGCTAACGGGCAACTTCGCATCCCACATAATGAAAAATTCATTAATTTACTTGACACTAGAACACTCAGGTTGTATCATAGTTTCAACGTAGGTCAGTGTGTCTATTCGAGCTGAATCTTTGCCGTTGACTACCAGAAATTCCAATTATACGAGGTGAACCTCCATGCGAATGGATAAATTGACGATTAAGGCCCAGGAGGCCATTCAGCAGGCACAGAGCCTTGCCGAGCAGAACCAGAACGTTCAGATTGACATAGAGCACGTGCTCTCAGCTCTGCTGGCGCAGACGGAGGGCCTCACCGGACCTATATTGCAGAAACTGGGCGTCAATGTTGGCCTACTCGCTCAACAGGTCCAGGCTGAGCTTGCCAAGCTTCCCAAAGTCTCCGGCACGGCAGAGCACGGCGCAGGCATGACGCCGCGGCTCCGCCAGCTGGTGAACGCGGCGTTCGCGGAAGCCGAACGGCTCAAGGACGAGTACGTGAGCACGGAACACCTGCTCCTCGGGATCGTGGCCGACACGCAGGGTCCCGCGGGTCGACTGCTGAAATCTCAGGGCGTGACACAGGACAACCTGCTGCAGGCGCTTCGAGATGTTCGAGGAGGACAGCGTGTAACCGACCAGAACCCTGAGGAAAAGTACCAGGCACTCGAGAGATTTGGTCGAGATCTGACCGAAGCTGCTCGAAAGCAAAAGCTCGATCCTGTAATTGGCCGCGACGAAGAGATCCGCCGAGTCGTACAGGTTCTCTCGCGAAGATCCAAGAACAACCCGGTGCTGATCGGCGAGCCAGGCGTGGGAAAAACCGCAATTGTTGAGGGCTTGGCGCAGCGCATCGTCGAAGGCGACGTGCCGGAGAGCCTGAAGGAGAAGCGTGTTGTTGCACTCGACCTCGGAGCGCTGATCGCAGGCGCGAAATACCGGGGAGAGTTCGAAGACAGGCTGAAAGCGGTTCTGAAGGACATTGCCGATGCGGAAGGACAGGTCATTCTGTTCATCGACGAGATGCATACGATCGTTGGAGCCGGCGCAGCGGAGGGCGCAATGGACGCCTCCAACATGCTCAAGCCCATGCTCGCGCGGGGTGAGCTTCGCTGCGTCGGAGCGACAACCTTAGACGAGTACCGCAAACACATCGAGAAAGATGCCGCCCTGGAGCGGCGCTTCCAGCCAGTTTACGTAGGAGAGCCAAGCGTCGCCGATACAATCGGAATCCTTCGCGGCCTAAAGGAGCGCTACGAAGTCCACCACGGAATCCGGATAACCGACAGCGCTCTCGTTGCCGCGGCAGTCTTGTCCAGCCGATACATCGCGGACCGGTTCCTACCGGACAAGGCGATCGATCTCGTAGACGAAGCAGCATCGCGCCTCCGAATCGAAATCGACAGTATGCCCGCCGAGATCGACGCGGTTTTGCGCAGGGTGCGTCAGCTCGAGATTGAGCGCGTCGCTCTAAAAAAGGAGACCGATGCCGCAAGCAGAGAGCGGCTGGAAAAGCTTGATCACGAGCTCAGCGAGCTCAAGGAGCAAGCGAGCCAGTTGCGAACGCGCTGGGAGAACGAAAAGCGCGTCATAGAGAAGATCAGCAAGACGAAGCAGGAGATCGAACAGACCCGTCTGAGCGCGGAGGCAGCGGAGCGTTCAGGCGATCTCGCGAAAGCGGCTGAGCTCCGGTATGGGACCCTGCACACCTTGAACCGGCGGCTCGATATCGAACAGAAGGAGCTGGAATCTGTCCAGGCCGGTGGACAGGCGATGCTGAAGGAAGAGGTGACCGCGGACGATATCGCGGAGGTCGTTGGAAAATGGACCGGGATCCCGGTAAGCAGGCTCCTAGAGGGCGAGATGCAGAAGCTTCTCCGAATGGAAGAACAGCTTCACAGTCGTGTGGTCGGACAGAACGAGGCCGTCATCGCCGTCGCCAACGCCGTCAGGCGTTCGCGCTCGGGTCTTTCGGATCCACAGCGTCCGATCGGGTCGTTCATTTTTCTGGGACCCACCGGCGTCGGTAAGACAGAACTTGCCAGGGCGCTCGCGGAGTTCCTGTTCGACGATGAGCGAGCCATTGTACGCATCGATATGAGCGAGTACATGGAGAAGCACTCTGTGTCCCGGCTAATCGGAGCTCCGCCTGGCTACGTCGGCTACGAAGAGGGCGGCCAGCTAACGGAGACTGTCAGACGCCGGCCCTATTGCGTGATTCTGTTCGATGAGATCGAGAAGGCACATCACGATGTGTTTAACGTCCTGCTTCAGCTCCTCGACGACGGACGGCTGACTGACGGCCAGGGCCGCACCGTAGATTTCCGCAACTCCGTCGTCATCATGACGAGCAACATCGGCAGCCACATAATACAGGAGTTGTCACAGAGCGATCCGGAGGAGATGCGTCGTCGCGTAATGGAGGCTGTACAGACCCACTTCCGACCGGAGTTCCTGAATAGGGTCGATGAGATCATCCTGTTCCAGAGCCTGACCGTGGAGCAGATCGCCCACATCGTCGACATTCAGCTTGAACTTCTGCGGACGCGGTTGGCGGAGCGCAAGCTGACGCTCGCGCTGACGGATTTGGCCCGGAATGCGATCGCCAGAGCCGGTTATGACCCTGTCTACGGAGCGCGACCGCTTAAGCGCGCGATTCAGAAACAGATCCAGGATCCGCTCGCCCAGCATCTGCTTTCCGGAGATTTCCGCGAAGGAGACGAGATCCTCGTCGACGCGGATGACGATGGGCGTCTCCAGTTCCGGCGGGCAGAGCCGAATCAGGTATAATTAACCGGCTGGGCGCTCGTCGATTCACGCCAACGAAAATCGGAGCGGTCTGCATATCGCGCCTCGTCGTCGATCGATCGGCGCGATCCATCGCGCTGTTCCGCCCGAAGGAGAGATCATGCTACGTCTGCCCGCAGCCCTTTCGACCGTGATGGTGATCCTGCTTCTAACCGTCGTCCCGATTCCAGGAGGTACCGCTCCAGTGACCGCAACATCCTCACGCACCGCCGCGCACTCCCACCTGTGGGTCTATATAGGCTCGTACACGCAGAAGGCAAAGACCGGTATCACGCTGCTCGATTTCGACACCGACACCGGCGCGCTAACAAAGAAGATGGTTGTTTCCGACGGTGCGAACCCAACTTACCTGGTGCTCTCGACGGACGGGACTCATCTGTACGCGGCCAACGAGATCGGCGATTTTCACGGCGAGAAGGCCGGCGCCGTGAGCGCGTTTGCTATCGATCCCGATAGTGGCGCGTTGACGCTGCTGAATCAACAGTCCACGCGAGGAGACGGACCCTGCCACATCGACGTTGACAGGCACAACAAGGTCGTTCTCGTGGCGAACTACGGCGGAGGAAGCGTTGCGGCATTCCCGGTCCATGCGAACGGCGGAATCGGCCCGGCAACATCGTTCTACCAGCATGAGGGGAAGAGCTTAGATCCCGGTCGCCAGGAGGGGCCGCACGCGCACTGCTTCAGGCTGGATGCGGCGAACCGGTACGCGTTTGCATGCGACCTCGGCCTGGATCGGGTATTCGTATACAGAGTTGACTTAAAGCGCGCAACGGTCGAACCTAACGATCCACCGTATGCCGAGGTGCCGTCTGGCTCTGGCCCCCGTCATATCGCACTGACGCTAAACAACCATTTTGCGTATGTGTGCAATGAGATGCTGTCGACGGTCACGGCATTTACATATGACGCCGTCCATGGCAGGCTGTCGCCCATTCAAACGCTATCTACGCTGCCGCGGGATTTCCACGGGGAGAACTCGACGGCCGAGATCGAAACATCCCCCGACGGCAGATTCGTCTACGTCTCCAACCGGGGTCACAATAGTATCGCGATATTCGCGATTGACACGAAGACGGGCCGTCTGACTCCGGTGGGCCATCAGTCGACCGAGGGCAAGACTCCGAGGTGCTTCAAGCTCGACCCGGCAGGGGACTTTATGATCGCGGCAAATCAGGATACAGGCAATATTGTATCATTCCGAGTGGATCGACAGACCGGCAAGCTGACTCCGACCGGTCACAGCGTCGACGTCTCAATGCCGGTCTGTATTCAGTATCTGGCGCCGCACCGCTAATTGCGCGATCCGTTTGACGTAATTCAGGCGGGGATTCTGTCGAATCCCCGCCTGAATTTACTTGTCCTTGTCGTTTGAGACTAAGCGCTCATGCCGGAGTACGGCAAGAAACGCCATGAGGGCGGCGGAAAGAAACTTATCTTGACGGTATATTGCCGAAATTCGACGCTGTGCTCCCGGCACGTCCGAAAGTGAAAGCGCAATCAGACGTCCGGAATTCACTTCGGCCTCAACCGTTACTAACGGCAGCAGCGAGATGCCGAGTCTCGCCTCGATCATCTTCTTAATAGCCTCGACATTGTCAAGTTCGATCATCACATGCTCTTCGACGCCGGCCTCCGAAAGCAGCCGATCGACGTACGTGCGCAGATTCGTGCCTTCCTCCATCAAGATGAGCGGACATCCGGCAAGCTCTACAGATTTAATCGGTCGGGATCCGTCCGCGGCGAGTGGGTGTCCCGGATATACGACAACACCCGTTGCGTAATCCGCGAGCGGCACCTCTACCAGACTGGAATCGCGACGAAAACCCGTTACGACGCCGATATCCACGGCGCCGCCGACAACCATTTCGGCGATCTTCGCCGAGGGGCCAGTGTGGACGCTCAACTCCACTCCGGGTCGGGCCTGGTGGAACTCGCTGAGGAAGCGGGGAAGGACGTACGTCGCGGTGGTAGTGCTCGCGCCAACTGCGAGTCGCCCTGCGGCGCCGATGGCAACATCACAGATCGCGGTCTCGGCTTCGGCGGAAAGTCGGAGGATCTCCGTTGAGTAGCCCAGGAGCATCTCGCCTGCCGCCGTAAGTCGGACCGTGCGCCCAAGCCGCTCAAAGAGACGGGTTCGGAGCTTCGCTTCCAGTGCTGCAATCTGTCGTGTCACCGCGGGCTGTGTCACAAAGAGAGAATCGGCCGCCATAGTGAAGCTTCGATGCTTCGCGACCGCTTCAAACGCCCGGAGTTCATGCAGCTCCATCACCAGCCCATGTTGAGGCACCTAACAGGGACTTCCGCAGTTTGCATACGACGGTATAGGCCGGATCGTAGACGTTTGCGATCTCATACTCAACGCACTGGCCAAGCAGGATGTGAGCTCCGACGGTGTCCAGAGCAAATTCGGTCGTCAACCAGCGGCTCATCTCCGTCGTCGCGTGCTGCAATGCCTGGTCCAGTGGCCTAGCATTGCCGACGGTCAGGATGTGCGTTTCGGTCTCCGCGCGCGGCCACTGGATTGTTCTTCCCTTCTGCACTCTGACCGTAAACTGCACGTCAAACGACACCTCGATACCCGTTCCGACGATCTCACCGTCGCCTTGTACCGCGTGCCCATCTCCGATAAACAAGAGGGCTCCCTCCACTGCGACGGGAAAGTAGACGGTGACGCCCTGTTCGAAGCCCTTATAGTCCATGTTGCCGCCATGCGGACCGGACGTAGCGGTCGAGATCGCCTGTCCACGCGCCGGAGCAACACCAAAACAGCCGAGCATCGGACGGAGTGGAATCGTAAAGTTGCCAAGCTTAGTCACCGGCTTTACGAGTGTCGCGGCGCCCGCTTCAAGATCCAATCTCCACTCCGCGCGCTCCCATCCCCCTATGGGAGGCAGCTCAGTGGCGTATTCGGGGTCCACCGCGTTGGGAGAGAGATACTGCCCGGTGAAGCCGTACTCGCGGTTCGGCCAGAGGCGGTCGAAGTGTACCTGAAGGGTATCGCCCGGCTGAGCTCCCTCCACGAAGAACGGGCCGGTCTGGGGATTGCTGGGCGGCGTAACCCTCGTGTTGCTGGAGTCCGAGCCGCCTGCGTCGACCGTGGTCGTGACTACAGAATCCCCGTCCGCGATACGAAGCACCGGCTCGTAGGCGCCGATGGCCGTGTAATACCGTTCAGGTTTGAAGTGGTGGATTGCCATGGGTCTCCTCTTCGGTGAAGCGGCAGCTCAACGAGGTGATCTTGTCTCCGGCGACCGTGAAACAGTGTTCCATGAGAAGCGGATCGGGTAATCCGGTCCGATCGAACGTACCGGCTACCTTTACGGTCACAATGGTTTCGCCGTCACGTTCAAATGCCTGTTTCACATCGAGCTTCACATTGACGTCAAACACTTCGAGCCGAGCCCAATCATTGATCGCGGCGATTCCGCGAATCTCGTGACCTAGATCCTTGACGACGGCATCGGCGGAAAAGCTGGATTGAAACGCGTCGGCGTCCGGAGCATTGACAGCCTGCACATAGGCTTCAATCGGGCCGGGCAGATTCCATTCTGTGGTCATCGTCTCCTCAAATCTTAGTGACGCTCGTCCGATTGGCTGACCGTCGATGTCAACTCGGTGACGAGCACTTCTGACCTAGAATAGCGTCTAGCCAAGCCACCGGACGTCCGGTGGCTGATTCTTCACTTGGAGGACCGTTCACTGACAAGAACCTGATCGCCGAGTCGGATCGGCTCGATCTCGTCAATGATATACGGCTTTGACATGGGCGTCCCTAGGATCGCCGATGCGATAGCCGAGGGCTGCCGAGCCGCCCGCTTCTGCAATCTCAGCACGTGGACGCCACCGCTGTATCTCCAGCCCGTGAACGCCTCCGCCGGCTCCGACTGGCTACGAGAGCGCTGTTGGTTCCACAGTACGAGTGTCGTGCAGAGCACCTGCGTTACTTGTGCTGCCAGGATGCCGACGATGATTGTGTTAGCTTGGCGCTTGGTCAATTACGTCTCCTCAACCTGAAGCAAGGTTCGAGATGATGCTGATATGCGGCAACACCCACCACACGGCAACGGCGAATGTTAGGACGAGCACAGTTCCGATGATGATAACGCTGGTTGCTTGTCGCTTGG
>JBBQVV010000104.1:0-17533 GCA_038211235.1 Chthonomonadales bacterium
GATCTGGTTCGAGCTGTTTACGAAGACGCTGTTCACGGCGTTCACGCGCCCGCGCATCTCGTTGGGCGTCTTAGTCTGAATGAGCGTCTGGCGGATAACGACGCTGATCATATCGAGAGCGCCTGTCAGAAACAGCGCGAACAGCGAGAGGGGCAGCGATCTGGACATGCCGAACACGATCGTCGCGACGCCAAAGCCGGCAACGCTCCAGAGCATCACCTTTCCGGGACGAGCGAACGGGGGCGCATGCACCAGCGCGAGCGCCATGAGAAGCTCGCCGGCGGAGGGCGCGGCCCGAAGCCAGCCCAGCTTCTCCGGTCCCACCTTCAGAATGTCTGTTGCGTATACAGGCAGGAGTGTGGTTGCGCCTCCGAGCAGGACCGCGAACAGATCGAGCGATATAGTCGCCAGGATGATGTCGGTGCGAAGGATATAGTGGATGCCGGCGGCAAGCGTCTTCCAAGTCACCGGTTCGCGAGCGGTGGAGGGCGCGGCAGGCTCGCGCAGGATGAAGAGCAGCACCGTGCTGACGACCCCGATCGCGACGTTGATCAGGTAGACCGTCGAGGGGCTGCGCGTAACGGCCAGAAGCCATCCTCCCACGGCCGCGCCCGACACGACCGCAACGCGGCGAATGCTCGAGTCCCATGAGATGGCGTTGCCGAGCAGCCGGGCGGGCACAATCTGTGGAAGGAGCGCACCGCGGGCAGGGTTGCCGAACGCTCGAGCCGACGCGGAGCAGAACAGGCAGATGTAGAACAGACCGATTGGCGCGGTCCGAGCCGAAAGGATGCAGAGTCCAGCCGTACATAGGCACAGGATCGCCTGAGCGAGCGCGGCCACGAGACGCCGCGAATAGCTGTCGGCGATGTGCCCGGCGACGAGTGCGAACACGAAGATGGGCGCCACCTGGACGAGTCCGACCATCCCGAGAGTCAACGGCTGGTGCGTCCGCGTGTATAGCTCCCAGCCGACGACAACGCTCTGCATATTGTCGCCTAGACCGGCGAGGTTTCGGGTCACGGAAAAGATACGGAAATCTCGCAGGCGCAGTGCAGCATACGGGTCGTGCGTTGGGTCGAGCGGCTGGGGCATGACGCCGGCTATGCCAGTGCCTGGAGTCGATCCCAGTAATGGGGAAACGTCTTCGCGACGCAGCCAGGATCATCGATGACGATACCCTTCGCGCGCAAGCCGATCAGTGCGAAACTCATTGCAATGCGATGGTCGTTGTAGGTAAGTACGGTCCCGGGAGCGATTGATTCGACGGGATAGATCGTCCATCCGTCCGGACGTTCGTCTACCCGCACGCCGAGTTTCGTAAGCTCAGCGCAGACGGCGGATATCCGGTCGCACTCCTGCAGTCGCGTGTGCGCAATATTCGAAACGGTGGTCGGCGTGGAGGCGAATGGGGCGAGCGCCGCAAGTGTGATACTGGTGTCCGAAATCGCGCTCATGTCCAGCGTTACGCCCTTCAACCTCCCGTGCGCGGGCCCTTGAACGGTCAGGCCTTCCGAATCGAGGATCGTTGTACAACCCATTGCTGGAAGGACCTCGGTCGCAAATCGAATATCGCCCTGCAATGAGTCCCCGCGCAGTCCGTTCACTGTCACTCGCCCCCCGGTGAGGGCTGCGGCGCCAAAGAAGTAGGATGCGCTGGAAGCGTCCGGCTCGATGGCATACGCCGGCTGCGCGCGGTATCGTTGGCCGGCACGAACGTGATAGGCACGAGGGAGCGCCAGCCGGTCGAAATGGTTTGTCGTGTCCGACTTGTCCGACTGGCCCGAAGTCGCAACTGTCACGCCCCACTGCTCCATCATGCGAACCGTAAGCTCCACATAGTGCGGTCGCAGCGTTCCACGTGTATCGAGCGCGACGTCCTCCCGAGCGTAGGGCGCGACCATAAGAAGCGCTGACAGGAACTGGCTGCTGGCGTCCGAGCCTACTTGCACGCGCCCGCCGCGCAATCCACCGTGCGGCTCGACGAGGATCGGCGGGCTGCCGGTTCCTGCGAGCGAGCGGGCCGGAGTGCCGAGACCCGTCAGCGCATCGAGCAGGTCGGCCTGCGGACGGAGGCGCATTCGTGCGCCTCCGTCCAGCGAGTACGGGCCCTCCCCGAGCGAACAGAGTGCGGTTAGAAACCGGATCGAAGTGCCCGAATTCTCGAGAAACAGATCCGCTTTAGCCGCGGGTATTGCACCGCCCATGCCCTCGACCCGAACGGTCCCCATCTCCTCGTCGGCTTTAAGCTTGAAGCCCAGACGCTGGAGTGAATTCGTCATCACCCGCGTATCTTGCGAGTCCAGCGCGCCGAAGAGCGTAGAGCAGCCATCGGAGAGAGCCGCCAGGATGAGTGCCCGGTTGGTCACGCTCTTCGAGCCCGGAACCGAGACGGTGACATTCGGAGGACGGACGAGGCGCCTCACGGTATAGGTCTCCGCGCCTGGACCGCGCACGTCCGGTGTCCCGGTCATTTGACGGCGAACGTAGTCGAGGCCATTGGGCGAGGCGTTCGTCCGGAGGTCGTCAGGATCGCCGTCACGGTGTAGGCGCCGGGTTCCAGTGCGGCAACCGGCTTTCCATCCGGTCCCATTTCGGCTGGCACGTAGGATTCGGAAAACGCCATCGTCTTGCCCGGCTGCATAGTCGTCGACGTCACCATCTGCGTGAACATATGGCCGCGTGACCACTGCCACACCCGCTCGGCGGACTGCGCCTTGCCCTTCCGAATTTCGAAGTCATACTTCATCCCACTCGTGAACGTGAGTTTTGCCGGCAACTTCGATCCGTTCTTGACGAACATATTCAGCTTAATCGGGTCCATTGGACCGTACGTCTTTTTATCGGTCCGGATGGTCACGGAGACCGGGAGGGAAGCGCCAGGAGATACGCCGGGCGACGACCGCTCAGGCTGTCCAGGCAAGCCCACCGCTGCTACGCAAAGAATCGCTGCCATCCCCAATAGGTTGATCGTCCACATCGATATGTTCCTTTCTTCCGCGGAACGGGCAAAATCATGTGCATCTCGTACCGTGACCGCGCGGCTTCATGGTCGCCGTTTCACGTCCTCCCCGCGATGCGGGACAGTAGACGGACCCAGCGCCCTCTACTAATCAGAACGGCGCGTCCAACCCAACGTGACAAAGAGCCTGCCTACTGCGGTACGGGACGGCCCATCTGCTTATAGATTCCCACCATCTGGTCCTCGTCCGCCTTAGCCTGGGCATTCTTTGGCTCGACGGCCAATACCAGGCGGCAGAGCGCGAGCGCGGCGCGATACTTTATAGGAGGCGACAGTTTCGACGGACCCAGGTAGATCGCCTGCTCGTACTTTATTGCCGCGTCCACGTAGACCTTCTTGACCTTAGCATCCTTCGGTGACTTCTTGAGTTTGGCAGCGCTCGCATTGAACGGCTTAGCCAGTGCCGAGAGGCCGGCATCATTCTTCGAAACGTCCTTTAGCGCCTGCGCGCATGTCATCTTCGCCTGCGCTGCGAACGGGGCGCCGCCTCCGCCCGCGAATGGGGCCCTCTGCGGTCCCTGTGCCAGAATAACCATGGGAAATGCCAGGAGCGCGACAGCTGCCACGGCAGGTTTCAGCGATGTTCTCACTTCACAATCCTTTCGGTCGTGCGCCGCCCCTTGCGGCCCACAATCAATCGATATATGTCTTCTACCATCTACCCGCTAAAAGTTATGACCATAACCTATAACCTACGATCCACCGTCCAAGAACCCCGCCATCTCGAACTCGCGGAGCATGGCGGCCTCTTCGGAAGCGCTGAGATTCACCAGAGAAGGTCGCACACCCATGCGGGGGTGGGCACGTCGGGCAAGGACGCTCTTGCTAGCTCCCACAAACGGATAGCGGACGAGGATATCCAGCATCCGGTCGAGACGAGCCTGCGCCACCTCCGTCGCAGCCTCGTCGCCAGATCGAAAGGCACGGTGCACCGCCGCGACCGTCTCGGGAAACGGATTCGCGCTTCCCGAGATGCATCCTGCGCCGCCTGCGCGCAGTCCTCTTGCCGCAACGTAATCGTCTCCAGAAAAAATCTGAAGATGAGGATACCGTTGGATTAACTCGATGGTTCGCGGCCAACTTCCGGCACTATCTTTGATTCCTGTAAGGCGGGGATGCCATGCAAGCAGATCGATCAGGCTGTCCGCGATCGGTACTGAGGTCATCTGGGGAATATTGTACAGTAGTACGGGCAGATCTACGGCATCCAGAATCGGAAGGAAGTAGGCTGCCAACCCATCGACATGTGGGTTCTTATAGAAAAACGGTGGCAGCAGCAGGGCGGCATCCACTCCCTTTTCCGCGGCGTGCCGCGTTAGCTCCATCGCGTCGGAGCTGCTTGCAGCGCCTGTGCCTGCCACGACCTGTAGATCGCCTCGGTGGGCCATCACCATCTCGAGCGTCTGCTTGCGCTCCACAACGGACATTGCGGTGCCTTCGCCGTTTGTACCGCAAACGACGACGCCATCGATTCCCGCCGCCCGCTGAAACTCCAGCAGTTGGGGCATCACATCGAGCGTCAGGCGCCCGCTTAGATCAAACGGCGTTAGAATGGCCGTCAGCACGCCGTGCAGTCTGCCTCTACTCTCGCGCATCGATAACTCCCCGGAGAAGGCTCACACGCCGTCTCAGCATTCGACCGGCAGATCGTGGCGTTCCGCCCACTCGTTCCATGAGCCGTCGTAGTTCGTGAGGCGGTCATGTCCCAGCATCGAGAGCGCAAACAGGACCGATGTGGCGGCGACTCCCCCGTTGCAATACGCGACGACCCGTCGGTCCATGGGCACGTTCCGAGCCTGCAGCTCCCGGCCAAGGGCATCCCCACTCTTGAACGTTCCGTCGGACTCGAACAGCGCCTCACGCGGCACGTGAAGCGCGCCCGGGATATGGCCGCCGCGTGAACCTCGGCGCACCCGTCCGGTAAACTGGTCGCCGTCTCGAGCATCGACGATCGCAGTCTCCGGAGTGCCGATTGTCGCGGCGACTTCATCGGCGCCGGCGAGCCATTCCGGATGGATTCGAGGCGTAAACCGTGCCGGTGAATGGGCCGGTACATCGATCGAGACGGGCCGATTCTCTCGCAGCCACATGGGCCAGCCGCCGTTCAGGACCCGCGTCCGCCGATGTCCGAAGTATTGAAGAAGCCACCACAACCTCGTCGCGAACTGGGACGCGGGATGGGCATCGTAGGCGACAACTAAGTGCTCGTCTCCAATTCCAAGCTCCCCGAGGACGCGCCGAATCTTGTCGGCCGGTGCGGCCTGAGCGGGAACCGGGTCGTTCTCGTCAACGATATCGCGAGTCCAGTCAAGATAGGCCGCGCCCGGAATATGAGCATGGTCGTATTCCGGTCGCGCTCCGGCATACTCCGCCGCCTGGACGCCTTCCGCGAGCGTGCGCGTTCGGACCGCGCCTCGCATATCGACGATGCGAATCGAGGCATCCGCGCCGGAGATCATTGCCGCCAGGGTCTCCGTTTCGATCAGATGCTCCCCGCGACGATCCGCGGCCCCCGGTATCATCTCAAGACCTTCCGTCAATGGCTACTGAACAATCCGAGCTACTTCGTCGTGACTGACGGCCCCGAGACGCGGACCCAGCTTTGCAACAACCTCGGCGGCGACATAAGCGGCAAGCTCGCCGGACTTGTCGAGCGACAAGTCATGCGTCAGTCCATATAGCAGCCCGGCTGCGTAGGTATCGCCCGCGCCGGTGGTGTCGACCGCATGTACTCGCCGCGCGCCGACTTCGACGAGCCGGTCGCGTTCGCGGAGCAGGGCGCCGCGGCTGCCCATCGTAACAGCGGCCAAATCGCAGTACGGTCTGGTCGCGAGAATGGCGTCCCTCGGATTGTCCACGTTAAAGAGCGCCTGAGTCTCGTCATGGTTGCCGATCAACAGGTCGACGTGCTCCTCGATAATATCGAGAAAGTCCGACTTGTGACGCTGAACGCAAAAGGGATCGGACAGACTGAGCGCGACCTTGACGCCCGCCGATTTCGCTGCCTTCATGGCGTGCAACACCGCTGCCTTCTGCGAGTCTGTGTCCCAGAGATAGCCCGTCACATAGAGGTAACTGCTCGCGCGCAGGGCCTCAACGTCGATGTCGTTAGGACCAAGCTCACGGCTGATTCCTAGAAAGGTACAGAGCGTTCTCTCGGCATCAGGCGTAATAAGAACGAGGCAGATACCGGTCACGCCAGCGCCGGTCTTTACGCTCACCGCAACATCACGAGCGCGCAAACTGGCGGAATAGAGTTCGCCATGCTCATCGTTCCCGATCTTCCCGGCATAGCACGCCCGGCCGCCGAGGAGCGACAGGGCGATCATCGTGTTGGCCCCAGATCCGCCCGATTCGGCATTGACGATGTGATCGTATATTCGGGCGACCATGCGCTTCTGTTGGTCAGCGTCGATCAAAAACATGCCGCCTTTCGCAACGCCCAGTTCGGTGAGCACCGAATCTTGTATCTCGGCCTGTATATCGTAAAGCGGGTTGCACATGCCAAACACGTCGTACCGCATACTCATCCTCTCGAGCCCTCTATTTCGCAGCCTTCTTTGTCACCTGCCCGGTGCGTTGATGCGGACCGGGACTAAGCTGCATCCGATCGTCGATCCGCTTACCGTTCATCGTCGCACTCTCTGCCTTCGCCGTCATCCGCTTCTGAAACCATCCCGAGCGGGTCCGAATCCAGAGGTCCTCCGAAATCGCATCGACGACGTACTTCTGCGGCGTCTGTGTCTGGGGATTTATCACGTACATCTCAAGATGCTGCTTGACGGTCGCATCGGCCTGTCCGCGCCTTACGGCAAACTTAAGCAGCTCGCTCTTAGCCTTTAGCGACTGCACCATCGCGAACAACGGAGTCAGCCGGCGCTTAAGCAGCTTCGAATCGCCCTTCTGCCCATCGCGGGAGATAAATACGAAGTCTGGAGTGACCGTCGCAAGACTGCCGTTTAGATCTTTATTCTGTGCGGCGGAGTCGCGCCTGGCATAGGCCGCCTGGACCAGTCGCTTTACGCCCGCGGCGGATTCCGCCTCGGCGTTCGTGGCGAGTCCAAAGCCGGTTGCCACCACAACTGCCGCGATCCAGAGGTTTCGAGGCCACATGGGGTTGGTATCTCCTTGCTTTCTGCTGGGACACATGAGTATACCTCACCCGATCGCGAGCGGTGAGCGCCAGAGCAGGGTTCGCTGTTGTACGTGACAGGGAATGGGTTACAGGTTTGAACGTATCTGTATCGAGGTGCGGAACATCACCGAAATCTACGTCCCAGGCGCCGGTCCTCAATTCGCTGGGAAGATGACGCGAGATCCAGCGGGCCCGACCCACGAGGCGATGCCGGAGAACTTGGCATCGAGAAAGCGTACGAACTTCTGGGGATCTTCCTGGTTACCAACAAACATGTCGTAGTGCGCCGGGACGGCAAGCCCAGGACGCAGCTCGCCCGCCAGCTCAGCCGCCTCTTGAAACGTGAAGTTGCCGAGACAGCCGCGCTGATAGCGTTCGGCGTCCCGACCGTTGATCGGCAGGAACATCACTTCGAGGAAGGGCCATTGCCTCAGAGTCTGGGTTAGACCATCGTACATAATCGTGTCGCCGGCATGATAGAACGATACGCCGCCTGCCTCGACAACGTACCCGAGAAACGGAAAACCCAGCTCCGGATGCTCGTCGAAAGTCTCATGTTTGGCTTTGATCGCCGTAATTCGCGCTCCGGCAATGTCTAACTGCCCGCCCGCGTTGATGGGATGCAGTCGGTCCTCCGGAACGGCAGCCTCCGCCGTCATTCTGCCCGCCTCCGTGCGCGGACAAACGTACTGCGCGGTCGGAGAGGCGTCCACTATTCCGCGCAGCGTCTCGGGATCCAGGTGGTCGCCGTGGCCGTGCGTCACCAACACAAGGTCCGCATTGCTCACTTCAGCGGGAGCGAGCAGCGGCGGAGTCTGTCTCGACGTCCAATCGGCAAAGAACGGATCGACGTAGATCACGATCCCACCTGCCTTTACCACGAACGTGTGCTGGCCCAGCCACCAGAACGCCGCGCGACCGGTCCCCACCGCAAAACCGCGGACGTCCTCGAGCAGTCGATCGTGATCCTGCGCTATCTCGACTCTTGGGTTCATTTGGTGTCCGGCTGGCGGATCGGAAGGCGAACCACGAAGACGCTTCCACGGCCGTCGGGGCCGGATTCGGAATGAATGTCGCTCCCGTGAAGCTCGACGAGATGCTTGACGAGATAGAGGCCGAGGCCAGTGCCTGGTATTTTACGGATCTCGTCACGCTCTATCCGCTCATACTGGCGGAATAGCCTTGCTCGCTGGTCTTCGCTCATTCCCACTCCCTGATCCCGGATTCGAATGGCGATGGTATCGTCCAGGTCCGGCGCGGCTGTAACGATGATCTCGCCGCCCTCCGGTGAGTATTTGATCGCATTGCTGAGCAGGTTTGAGATGACCTGGTTGAGCTTATCCTCGTCGGCCTCTATCGTCTCCGGGAGGTCGTCTGCAAAGTCGGTAGTAAGCTGATGGCGATTTGAGAAATACTTGTAAAATCGGTGGCGACGAACCAGCTTCTCCAGAAGCGGACGGATCTCGACTTGCTTCAGAGCTAGCGTAAGCGGACGGCCGGCCTCCAGTCGGGAGACGTCCAGGAGTTCGTTGATCATGTCGAGCAGACGATCGGCGTCGGCCTCGATCGCCTCGTGGAACTCCTGCACGATCTCGGTGTCCAGCGTACGATCGGTATCCGCAAGCATGGTCTGTACGGTGCCTCGAATGGTCGTCAGAGGATTGCGAAGCTCATGTGCGACAAATCCGATAAAATCAGATTTCAGGCGGCTCGCCTCTTCCAAGGCCAGCCGCTGCATCTCCTGCGTGTGGAGAGCGTCTTGCAGCTTGAGTCGCTCTTCCATTGAGCGGCGTAGGTTGTCGTAGAGTCGAGCGTTCTCGATGGCGACAGCAGCCTGGTTGGCAAAGGCGGAGAGCATGGAGAGATGACGCTCGGTGAATACGCCCGTCTTGATGCGGCTGTCGAGGTAGATAACGCCGAGGAGACGAGACTGAGCGATCAACGGGACGCAGAGAACGGAGCGCAGATTGGACAACTGCACGCTCTGCCGGCTGGCGAAGCGTGGGTCCTCCATGGCGTTGTGCGATAACACGGCCTGACGTGTTTCGAGAACCTGCTCCACGATCGTGCGACTTATCTCCGCCCTATTGGCAGTATCCGCGGCGGAGAGCGTATCGACCAGTGCCTGCTTATCAATATTGCGGACCGCCTGTCCCCACACCTTGCCGTTGGTATTGTCCCGGAGCAGTATGAACCCGCGCTCGGCGCCAACGAACGTGGTTACCTGCTCGATCGCAGTGTCCAGGACCTCATTGAGCTCCAGGCTCGAATTCAGCAAGCCTCCCAACTGGAGCAGCGTTGAGAGATAGTCGTGGGGGTCCTTTGCGGAGACAGCGCCTCCACCTAACATCGTCATGGCAAAATCCCTACTTTACAGGTAGTGGCACGGTGTCAAGCCTGAGACGCCACAGTCAACCGTATATTCACCGGTAGAAACCGTTTTCCTCTATCCTGGAACGTATTGATTCGCGTCGCTCACGCTAACACACCCCGGCCCAGGGGTCGAGGTGTCTTCGTTCGAAACGCTGCCATCGCCACGATCGAGTTTAGGGGGACGTATCAACCTGGATGAACTATCCGCTCGAATCCGGCTCGGATTTACTAGAGCCCGCGGCGCCCGAATCGGGTTCTGATGTGCTGCCCTTGTCTTCGGAAGCATTGTCATCCGCAGGCGGGTCCACGGGGGCGGACGCATCACCATCGTGCGGGAGAGCGGGTTTTGCGGATGTCGCGGCCTGGCCCGTCGTCTTCGGCCCGCTTCCGGCGGGCGTGCCATCGTACTGCGCCCGGTACCGGCGCCTCCGGCTGCCGCTTGTTCTCTGTTTGCGAACACCTGTTTTCGTTGCGATTCCGGTCTTTGCCGCCGGGAGGGAGCCCGGCACAAATATTCGATGCAGCGTCTCTCCGACCGCGAAGGCGAGTACCGCGCCGAGCAAAATGACGCAGAATATCGCAACAAATCTGCCCATTTGTGGTCTCGGACCTGCCACCGGACGTATTGTGGTCGTCTTCTTTAACGTCCGCGATCGTGGCGCCACAATAGGAATCAGCGCGGCAGGCATTGCGGGGCCCGCCGATTTGGGCGCGGTCATGGGCACGGAAGCGACCGGACCGCGATCGCGGATCCGCTCAAGCGAATCTCGCAGAATCATCGCTGAAGGGTATCGATCCTTCGGATCCTTGGCCAATAGCACTAGTATCAGAGCGTCCAGCTCGGGAGACAGGCCCGGGACGCGGTCGAGCAGTGACTGGGGCGCCTCCGTCAGATGCTTTAGAAGCATCGTCCCGGGGCTGTCGGACATGAAAGGCGTAAATCCGCATAGATACTCGTAGAACAGCACGCCAAGGCCGTAGAGGTCGGTCCTCGGGTCGAGTGGGCCTCCCCGGAGCTGCTCGGGCGACATGTACGCGACCGTTCCATTTACCATGCCGGACGAGTTCACGGCCGCGCCGTCTACCAGCCTCGCGAGGCCGAAATCCATCAGCTTCACAGTTCCGTCAGCGCAGACGAAAATATTTTCCGGTTTGATGTCGCGGTGAAGAACGCCATGAGAGTGAGCGTGCTCCAAGGCGCGACATACCTGGATTGCCATCTCGTGGAAGGTAGGACGCGTTGGGTCCGTAATCCGCTTGCGCAGCGGAAGGCCGTTCAGGAGCTCCATCACGATAAATACCGTGCCGGTTTCCGGCTCCTCGGCCAGATCGAAGACCGTGACTATGTTGGGATGCGACAGCCCGGCAAGCGCCTGTGCCTCCTGCAGAAAGTGCGTTCGCGCCTCCTCGTCCTCGACCAGATTCGGAGCGATAACCTTCAGAGCGACCGCTCGCCGCAGCTTGGTATCGAGAGCTCGATACACCACGCCCATGCCGCCGCTTCCAATTTCGCATTCAACCTTATATCGGCCCGATACTACCTGGTCGATCATTGAGAGCGGTCTCCCGCCTTTCGGTGAAGGGTGTTGGATTTCGTCATGCGGTTTCAATCCCCGCACAATGGGCCTGCCATGCCTAAATCCGCTGCTGCTGCCGGCGAACATAATCCAGCGCGTGATAGGTGAGAATAATATCGGCGCCGGCGCGCTTAAAGGCTGTCAGGATCTCGTCAACGACGCGCGCCTCGTCGATCCATCCGTTGCGCGCGGCCGCCTTAACCATGCTGAACTCGCCGGAAACGTTATAGACTGCCAGTGGAACATCGAAGTTGTCTCGCGCCTCTCGCACGATGTCGAGAAACGCCAGCCCCGGCTTAACCATCACAATGTCGGCGCCCTCTTCGATGTCGAGGGAGATCTCTCGGAGGCTCTCACGACGATTGGGCGGATCCATCTGGTACGACCGCCGGTCGCCGAACTTCGGCGCGCTGTCCGCCGCTTCGCGAAACGGGCCGTAGAATCCACTGGCGTACTTGGCGCTATATGCCATTATCGGAATGTGCGAAAGTTCGTTGGAGTCGAGTGCGCTTCGGATCGCCGCCACTCGCCCGTCCATCATGTCCGAGGGAGCCACCATGTCTGCGCCAGCCTGGGCATAGCATGTGGAAGCGCGCGCAAGCAGTTCGAGCGTGCTGTCATTTGCGACCTGGCCGTGTTCGATCACTCCACAGTGCCCGTGAGAGGTGTATTCGCACAAGCACACGTCCGGCACTATCAGCAGGGTGTCGCCAACCGCCTTACGAACCGCTCGAATCGCTCTGGGGACGATGCCGTCCGGCGAATAACCTGAACTGCCTGTTTCGTCCTTTTCGGCAGGTATTCCGAACAGCATGATCGCCGGAATTCCCAGTAGGGCAACCTTCTCCGCCTCGCGACAAAGATCGTCGAGACTGAACCGGAATATGCCTGGCATCGATGGGATTTCGCGGCTCTGGCTCTCCTCGCTGACAAACATCGGGTAGAGCAGGTCGTCAGACGTCACACATGTTTCGCGTACCAGTCGGCGTATCAGCTCGTTACGACGTAGACGACGCGGGCGTACGGTTAGTTCATCCATGAGAGTTATACTTCATTGTAACGCAGACGGTCGGAAAAATCAAGCGGGCTAATGGACTCTCCACGCATTTCTTTCAGGTACCGGTACCACCGAGCACACCTGCCGACAGATGCGCTTCGATTGCGGCGACGAGGCCAGGCACCGTATGCTCGGTCGCCACGATGCTGGGCTGAAGGCCGTGCTCGCGCGCGGTATCCGCCGTAATGGGTCCGATCGTCGCAATGGTGCAGTCTCCAACGAGCTCGACAAGCGAGCCTTCATCGCGGATTCGCAGCGCCTTCGTAAGGTTGCGCACCGTGGACGATGAGGTGAAAGTGATGATGTCGATCTGCCCGAGGCGGAGACTCTCTCGCAGTTCGGCCGCAGTGGCATCATCCAGGATTGTCTCGTAGACTGCAATAACGTCCACGACCGCGCCTCGCTCCCGGAGCTCGGTCGGCAAGATCTCCCGCGCCTCCGAGGCCCGAGGAATCAGCACCCTCCTGCCGGCCATGTCCGGCTCCGGCCATTCGGCCAGTACGGCTTCGGCGACGGCCTCCGTCGGCACGAAATCCGCGCGCACAGCCATCTCGCTAAGCAGCGCCTCGGCGGTAGCCGGTCCGATCGCGGCGATGGCGAGCCCGGCGAACGCGCGCGAATCGAGCCCCAGCGATCGCAGCCGTTTCGCGACAATCTGCACGGCGTTGGCGCTCGTGAACACGATCCAATCGTAGCTCTTCAGACCACCTAGTGCCTGATCGACCTCGGACGTATCGGCGATCGCGGCGATCTTGATGACGGGGAACTCCACCGGTTCCGCGCCTCGCGCCATTAGCAGCTCCGAGAGCGCGCTCGCCTGCTCTCGCGCACGCGTCACGAGCACTCGCTTTCCAAACAGCGGGCGTGCCCGTATGTCGTCAAACCAGCGAAGCGCGTCCCGGAGTCTCACGACCTCTCCGACCACGCAGACCGCCGGGGGCGTCATTCCTGTGCGCCGGACCTCCTCGGCGATGGTTGCAAGCGTGCCGGTGACAACCCGCTGCCTGGTCCATGTGCCCCATTGGACCAGCGCAGCGGGCGTGTTTGGCGACCTGCCGTGCTGGACGAGTCGCGAGGTAATGTCCGGCAGGGCCTCGACTCCCATAAGGAAGATGAGGGTGTCGGCGGCATGCGCAATATGCGCCCAGTTCCGTCGCCCTTCGGCCTCCCCCGGACACCTCGTGCCCGCTTCACTTGCGTCGTCACGCTCATGACCCGTCACGACGGCAAAGGAGGACGAGGCATCGCGATGCGTGATCGGGATCCCGGCATAAGCCGGCGCCGCGATCGCCGATGTCACACCCGGTACGATCACAAACGGGACCCCTGCCGCGCGACACTCCTCCGCCTCCTCGCCACCACGCCCAAAGACGAACGGGTCGCCGCCCTTAAGCCGCGCCACGCTCTTCCCCTTGAGCGCGCGGTCGATCAGCAGAGCGTTGATGTCGAGCTGCCTCATCGCGTGGTGAGCGCTCGCCTTGCCGACGTAGACCTTCTCGGCACCCTGCCGGGCGTGATTGAGCAGGGCAGGATGCGCCAGGCGATCGTACACGACGACGTCCGCGGTCTGCAGCAGCTCCCGTCCGCGCACAGTAATCAGGCCGGGATCACCCGGCCCCGCTCCAATGAGATAGACAGTGCCGATCCCGCTCACGGTGCGGCTCTTTCATACTTCAACGTCGTCATAATCGTATCGTGCCGTTCGCTCTCGACAAGTGTCGGATAGTCCGTCGTGAAGTGCAGGCCGCGACTCTCATGACGCCTAAGCGCGGACTCGATAATCAGCAGTCCGACCTGGGCGGCATTCCGTGCCTCCCAGACTTCGAAGCCGCACGCCGCCGCCGAATCGAGCTCAACAAGCAGTCCAGCGATCTCCGCCTTTGCCTTCTGCAGTTCCACCGTGGAGCGAACGATCCCGACATACCGCGACATTACCTCCTGCACGCGTCGCCGCATCACGGCTATGTCGTGCGGCGACCGCTGCACCGTGGCGTTGCGAACTCCGGACGGCTCTCGCTCCCTGGTAATCGTCGGCCGTTTCGTATCTCCGCCCAGCGAGTGGTCGGCTGCGCGCTGCCCGAAGACCATTGCCTCCAGCAGTGAGTTCGAGGCGAGCCGGTTCGCTCCGTGTACTCCTGTACAGGCAACTTCGCCAGCCGCATATAACCCGGATATGTTGGTGGCGCCGTTGAGATCGGTAACCACGCCGCCGCACTGATAGTGCTGGGCCGGAACAATCGGAATCGGCTCGCGGGTGATGTCGATCCCTACGCTCAGGCATCGCTCGAATATTGTCGGGAAGTGCGACTTCAGAAAGTCGGGATCGAGATGCGTAACGTCCAGGGTGACGTGCGAAACTCGGCGCTGCTTCATCTCGCTCACGATCGCACGCGCCACGATGTCTCGCGGCGCCAGCTCCGCGAGCGGATGATAATTCGGCATAAAGCGCTCGCCGTCGGCATGGCGCAGCAGTCCGCCCTCGCCTCTGAGCGCCTCCGTAATGAGAAATGCGCGAGCATCGGGATGATAGAGTGTGGTCGGATGAAACTGGATGAACTCCATATTGGCGATCGCGGCTCCGACGCGCCAGGCCATCGCGACGCCGTCGGCCGTGGCAACCACAGGGTTCGTGGTGTGCAGATAGACCTGCCCGCAGCCACCGGTTGCGAGAAGGGTTGCGCCGGACCGAAAGTTCTGGACCTCGCCGGCCTCCACGTTAAGAGCGTCGGCGCCAAGGCAGACGGGGCCAGTCGAGCTCTCCGAGATGACCAGGTCCGTGACGAATAGATGCTCGTAGACGGCGATGTCGTCGCGCGCCTTCACGGCCTCCAGCAGCGTCCGTTCACACTCCCACCCGGTGTAATCCGCCGTATGAACGATCCGGTTCCGAGAGTGGCCGCCTTCACGCCCCAGTGAGAGCACCTCCTGCCCCTGTGCGTCCAGCTCGCGGTTGAAGTTCGCGCCCAGCCGAATAAGATCGTGGATCCGCTCCGGTCCCTCGTGCACCAGAATATCGACGGCCTCCTCGTTGCACAGTCCGGCTCCGGCGACCAGCGTATCCTGCTTGTGGAGCTCGAACGAGTCGTCGTCCGCCAGTACGCCGGCTATTCCGCCCTGCGCCCAGCTGCTGTTCGCATCTGTCCGGGTCTTTTTCGTTAGAAGCGCCACGGTGCCGTGCGGAGCGACACGCAGAGCGTAGGTCAACCCGGCGAGCCCGCTCCCGATCACCAGAAAGTCCACATCGAGTTTCGACAATACCATCTACCTCTGTAGCAATACTCTGCCACCGTCGCGAAGCAGCTGCTCCGCGAGGCGCGCTCCCAACAGTGCGGCATGCTCGCGGATATCACTCTCCTCCGCGCGCACAACCTGTGAACCGTCCGGCGCGGCAAGCATGGCAACCATCCATATTTTCGTTCCGCGAATCGTGGCATGCGCTCCGGCCGGCACGCTGCAGCCACCGCCCAGGGCTGCCAGGAACGCACGTTCCGCTGTGACTGCATCGGCGGAATCCACATCATGTATCCCGGCAAGGCTAGCCAGCGTTGCGTCGTCGCCCACGCGAGTCTGCAGTGCCAGCGCGCCCTGGCCCGCCGCCGGGACGCAGACGTCCGGCGAGAGCTGCTCCGTGGTCCGGTCGCCCCAGCCCAGGCGGTTCAAGCCGGCTGCCGCCAGTACGATAGCGTCGTAAAGGCCTTCGTCGAGCTTACGAATTCGCGTGTCGAGATTGCCTCTCAACTCCTCGATGTGGAGATCAGGCCGGAAGTTGCGCAGTTGGGCGCTGCGTCGCACGCTGCTCGTGCCTACGATGGCGCCGGCGGGAAGTTCGGACAGGGAGGCGGCGGACCGGGACAGGAGTGCGTCGAACGGATTCTCGCGGACGGGCACGCATGCCAGCTCAAGTCCATCAGGCAGCTCGCTCGGCATATCCTTGAGGCTGTGGACCCCAACATCGATTCTGCCCTCGATGAGGGCCTGTTCGATCTCCTTCACAAACATCCCTTTTGTTCCGACGGCGGCAAAAGGGACATCTCTGCGGAGGTCACCGGTGGTCTGTATGATCTCGATCTCAATCCGCACCGAGGGATCGGCGTTCCGTATTCGATCGGCTGCCCAGCCGGTCTGTGTTCGCGCAAGCAGGCTGCCGCGCGTGCCTATTCGAAGGATCCCCGCCGTGCGCCTGCGATCTGTATCTCCTCCAGCCATCCACGCTCACCACCGTGATCCAAACCCTGATTACTGCAGCTGAGTATACCAGAAACCGAACTCGAGCCACGGCGGCGCAAGGGAAACAGACCGGTCTTGTCGAACTAGGTTGCGGCTGCGGCCTATCCGATTCTGAGGGAGCGAAGCGATGAAACTGGTGAGATTCGAAGCCGGCGGGCGGCGTGGTCTTGGATCCCTGATCGAGACCGAACAGGCGGTAGTGGACCTGGCAAGCGCGGCGGGAACGGGAGGGTCCGGACGATTTCCAGACTCCATGACCGCATTTCTGGCTCGTGGCGCCGAAGGACTCGCCGATGCATCCGTCGTCGAACGGCAGGCCCCACCACTGTCAAAGCTTCGCCTTAGTACAGTCCGGCTTCTTGCGCCCGTTGGAGATCCAGGCAAGATAATGTGCATCGGGCAGAACTACCGCGATCACTGCGACGAGCAGAACCAGCCCTATCCCGAGCGCGCAATCCTATTTTCAAAGTATTCCACGGCACTGAACGATCCTGAAGGCGTCGTGCGGCTGCCTCGCGTGACCGAACAGGTGGACTACGAGGCGGAGCTCGCGGTTGTAATCGGGGGTCGCGGCGGAGGCGGCCGCGATATCGCCCTGTCGGAGGCCATGGACCATGTCGCCGGATACGTCTGCGCGAACGACGTGTCCGCCCGAGACATCCAGTTGAATCCGGCGGAGAAGCAGTGGATCCGAGGCAAATCTCCGGACGGTTTCTACCCGATCGGGCCATGGCTGGTAACGGCTGACGAGATCGAGAACCCGCACGACCTGGACATCCAGCTGAGCCTCAATGGCGAGATCCGTCAGAAATCGAACACGTCCAACCTGATCTTCAATATCCCCTATCTGATCGCGAATCTCTCGGAGACGATGACGCTGCGGCCAGGCGATATTATCTCAACGGGAACTCCCGGCGGCGTGGGCATGTACAGCCGGCCGCAGGTGTTTCTCAAGCCCGGAGACACGATGTCGGTAACGATCGAGCGGCTTGGGACACTGACGAACACGGTTGCCTGAAATCAGATCTCGCGGACTGGCACCCAGCCACCGTATGGGAATATGAACCCGGCAACCGCACATTTAGTCTTGTGGAAACGCAGTACGTGCTCACGACGCCAACCTGGTTCACAGGGAGTAGGCG
>JBBQVV010000105.1:0-17530 GCA_038211235.1 Chthonomonadales bacterium
TAAACAGAGAACCCAAGTCTGAATCTGAACTGTACCGCGTCCCTAACGGGGCGTTAGAGAGGCTTGAGCCGTGTGCGGGGAAACTCGCACGCACGGTTCTTAGAGGGGGATGCGGCGGCAACGTCGCGTCCCTACTCGGCAGACACCCAGGTGAAACGCCTGTTTATCGACTTGATTGTCGCACTTTTAAGATGGAGCAAATGAAAACAAGCGGAGAGAAGCCGGGATGGATCAGTAGTCATAAAGCCCGGTATGCCTCTGGCGAAAATAGGCTCTACGTCACCGGCGGTGATATCTATAGTGTGGATCTTATCCCCAACGATAGGACCTATGTTCTTGACCTGCGGACATGCGTATGGGTTCGTCTATCCTAAGTCAACCAGGCCCCCACGTATGGGGAATCTCTTTCATCCTCAAACGGACAAATGGCTCGATCATTTTCGGGTAGAGCCGCAAACTGCCGAAATCGTGGGTATTTCCGCGCAGGGACGTGCAACCGTTAGCCGTCTCCAATTGAACCAGCGCCATCAGGTAGACGCTCGCCATCGCTGGATCAAACTCGGCCTGTTCCCATAATGATGTGTCGACGTCAAGCTCCCCTTGCTATCAGCAGTATACAGATCACTCATCTTTCGGCTATTGTCCGGGCAGCATCATGATCCGCTATAGTCTAAAAGCGTCAACGTGGCGAGGAGAAGGTAATGCAGCGGGTACTGGTAGCCGGAGGCACGGGCGCGCTGGGTCGTCATTTGGTGCGATTGCTCAAGGCAGGCGGTTATCACGTGCGTGTGCTGACACGGCAGCGCGAGCGGGCCGAATCGCTTGGCGCCGATGAGATAGCGGTCGGGGATGCTACGCGACCTGAGACGCTCAGGGAGGTGTGCAGCGATATTGATATTGTCCTCTCCAGCCTGGGACAGAGTGTTTCGGCAGAGTTTAACAACCTGCGGCCCGGCTATCACGCGATAGATTATGCGGGCAATCACGCGCTGCTCGAGCGCGCGCGGCAGGCGAACGTCGCAAGGTTTGTCTATGTCTCGGTGTTGGGCGCAGACGAGTATCCGCAGTGCGCGTACATGAAGGCGCATGCGGTTGTCTCGCGGGAAGTACGACAGTCAGGGCTGAGTTACGTGATTGTGCAGCCGACTGGATTCTTCTCAGCCTACAAGACGTTTTTTGACATGGCGCGCTCCGGCAAGGGCGTTCTCTTCGGCAATGGGCACGCGCGCACCAACCCGATCCATGACGCGGATCTAGCGGAAGTCTGTGTCAAGGTGATCGCTTGCAACGAAGAGGGAGATATTCCGGCGGGGGGTCCGGATACGCTGACACGCAGTGAGGTGTTCGAGTTGGCGTTCGCCGCGCTTGACAAAAAGCCCCGAATCATCTCTGCGCCCGCCTGGATGCCGGGACTGATGGGAACGCTGATGCATCCGTTTGCGCCGCGTATGGCGGAGTTGATGGAGTTTGTGGGGCTGATTAGCCGGATCGACTCCGTGGCCCGAGTGCGCGGCACGCGACGGCTTGCCGACTACTACCACGAACTCACCGACGTGCTAAATTGATCGCAACACTATCCGCGCCACTGCCTACCCAGAGATCAATATCCCCCGTCGCCCTGGGAAGCCCGTGTGCCGCAAGCGCGTAGCGCCCACGATCAGGAACTCAACGCCTTCCGCGGCGAATTCGAATAATATGTCGTGAAAGTCTTCGTTCAGCAAGAGGTCTCCCAGCGAAATCCCAGGCATCCAATGTCAGCTGCCACATCATTCCCAGACGCTCGGCGGGGGTAGCGTTCTCGATATCGGGATCCTCGTCCTGCTCATTCATCGTGGTCTTCCGCACCTGGTATTAGGAGCGCTGCTCCTTTGCAGAATCTGCCATATCGCTCCATAATACAGGCGCCGAAGACAATGGATTGTACGGTTGTTAAGGTTTCGACGTTAGCAGCAGTCGTTGGAGAAACGGTACCCCTGTCCTGTAACAGAAAGTCATTAGAGGCGCTGCGGCGACCAGTTTCCCAAATCGGCCATTTCCAAACCGCATCCCCGGCCGCAACTCGTTGGATGAGACGCAGGAGCTCACGTATCCGCCGACAATGAGGGCGATTGCGGCGACAGCTTTCGACGGCTACGTAGGGCACGAGTTCAGCTCCACGAACGGCGCGAACCGAGCGGCGTCGCTCGAGCTGGCGCTTCGGGTGTGCGACTTGTCAGCGGAATAGTGCCGGTTCATGCAATTCGTGCCCAAGGGTATAATTGCCATTGAGAAGAAATCAGCGTATTCTGAACTGCACGCTAGGGTGTTCGGACGGAGGAGATAGACCACATGGCACATGCGATATTGCGTCGGGTCTTGGACGACATACAGACATTACATGCGGAAGACACGAAGAGCGCGTTACTTTGCTCCTCGAAGCAGCCGACCACGCCGCCTTCGGATTGGAGCTATGGAACATAGCTAGTACTTCTCGTGTCTCTGAGGCGGAGCGTCGATAGATCTGTTTGACGCTCGTGACCGCAGAACAGAAACAGGAGTTCCGATCATCAGACCTGCTACGCAGTGTGTCTACGTAGATTGTGAATCGCCTCTAATCGACGGCGGGTGCCTTCGCTGGCGACGCTGCCAGTGTGGCTGCGGGGACGCTGCTCCACTCTCGAAAGACAACCGACCGAACCGCGGTGTATGGAAGGGGAAAGTTCTATCCTGTATCAGGGGACGCTCTCTGGCGTTTACCCGATTGGCGCGATCGCCCGGCAACGAGCTCTTTGAACTTTACCATGACGAGGCACTGGACCTAACCAATATTGCAAAGGTGTATGACCTCAGCTACTCTACTGTATGCAGATGGTTCCACCAACTCGAAATTCCGCTCCGTTCGCTCTCCTCCGCCCAGGAGCTAAACTGGCTCAAGAATCCGGAAGGCTATCAGGCGGCCCCGCAACGCGCAAACGAGGTCAGTGTTCAATACACGAAGGGGCGATCGTTTTGGACAGAGGAGGGACTTCGCCAGTCCCACGCTACTATGGAAACGTGGAACAAGGCCCGACGGGTCACGGTTGCCTGTAAATGTGGCTGCGGTCGCACACTGGAGCTGCCGCCAAGTCGAGTGAGACCTAACGGCAACTTCTACTTAAAGGACTGCGCCAACCGGTTATATAACAGTGACGCAGGGAACCTGGGAGCAGATCGTCGCACTCGCGCCGAGCCTGGCCGGCCACCGTCCGCTCCTGACCATTCTACCGCAAACGGACGACGCAAATCCGTCGGCTGAGTCCGAACTTTTGCTGTTAGAGCGGTTCATGCGGATCCGGTGCGAAGCCCCCGACGCGTGGGAAGCGCTCCCGGCCGACCTTGCCGAGCAACACGACCACTACCTTTATGGCTGGCCGATGTGTAATCCAGGCTGGGGCGCCCGTCCCTAATCAGCGATACAACCTTACGCACGAACAGGTAGCTTGCTACCATAGGAGCGTGCCGAAACCCGAGGTACACGGGATGAGCGAACGCCAAGTGATTGAAGGAACCCGCGAAGAGGTAGTCGAGCAGTTGCAACGCTTTCCAAAATAGCAGCGCTTTCGACTCATTGCGTTACCTCATTCCAGCGGACAGAATGGAGAAGCGCAACCCACTCTTGCTGAGCGGTTCGCCGGGCGTGTCGGGCGTTTTAGCTTTGAACCGGCAGATCTCTCCAAGCGCGCCGAAGAGTACTATGGCGAACTGCTTAAGAAGAAGCGCCCGACGGAAGAACAGAGTTGAACCTCACGCACTGCGACACTTCGCCACTTGTGGCTCTGATAAATCGGTAACTTACCAATCACTCGCGTGCTGTCGCTGCCCTGAAAACCCTTCGTAGCGTTCTCGTGACCACCTGGCCCTGCGTCGGCGAAGCCATGCACCTTCTGAGCAATTATGGCAGACCACGTGCTCCTGGATGTGCCGTTTTGCCTTATACAGCGCCCCAATCAGATTACTGGTCAAGATTACTCGCTCGACGTGTTTGTCCAGCCTGTTGACTGGACAAGACCAATATGGTGTGGCGCGTGGCATTGCCTTTCGATGCGCCATGATTAGCAGCGTGTCTGATACACGTTCTCACATTTCGAACGAGACGCCATCATTGCCGGGGGAAATGGCATGGCCAACTCAAGCGCCAATATCGCCGGCGCAGTCCCGATTAGCGCACACACAACGTCGCACTGTGGTTGACTAAACAATCTCCTCGGGTGGATATTCAGGTCCCGTGCAGCCGAGACGGAGCTGAAGGGCCGTTCGGCGCGCAGGGAGTAATCGTAAACCCGGAGAATCAACACCTATGTTATAATGTGGGATTAGTCACCGGGAGGGAAGACAGGTGGTCACCGTACACTATACAGCTAAAGTGACAAATAGCCGGACGTTGGAGCTACCGGAGGAGGCCCAGGCACTTGGTTTACAGCCTGGTGACGAAGTGCAACTGTTCATCAGCCGCGATGACGCTATGCCGATTGAGGTGCGCCCGGACGCCGATGAGCAGGAGCGATTTCGAGTAATAACGGCAAGGCTATTCGCTGAAGCCGACGCCACCGAGCGGAAGCCTGGCTGCCACTCCGACCCTCAAAAGGCGATTGTTGCCGAGATGATTATTGACAAACATCGCAAGATCGGGATCAAGGTGTGAGTCTCATTGACGCCAACGCCTTCGTCAACCTCGTTGATCAGGGCCAACCTCGAAGCGGCGAATTTCGTGCACGCTTCACTTCACTACAGCGTCCACTCTTTACCACCTGGCCTGCATTCACGGAGGCCATGTATCTTGTGTTTGGTATTGGCGGCTGGCGCCTTGAGCGCTCGTTGTGGGATTTCATCCTCCTTGATGTCGTCCGGTTCCACTTTCCCGGTGAGGCAGAAACGCGGCGGCAGTTTGAACTGATGGAACGATATAGAGATCGTCCGATGGATTTAGCAGATGCGTCGCTCGTCGCTGCCGCGGAAACGCTCAACGACCCTAACATTCTTACTCAGGACGCCGATTTCCACATATACAGATTTCACAACAGTGGAGCGTTCGTTGTGATCCCGTGAGTGTTCCGAATAGGGTTGCATAACGGGAACGAAGCGGTGCTGCTACAAGATCACCGCCGGAACGGGAAGTTTGACAGCGGCTGAGTGCACTAAAACTGGAAATCGGTCGATGCGAGGGGTCGGACGCGACAATGCGCGGCACTCCTCTGCACGCCGGACATGGGCGTCCTCTCAACGGTCAATTCGGCAGATGTACGATTTGTTCGCTCGTCAATACTTCGAATGGCAGCCCGTCTACCTCCAAGAGGAAGTGCCGATTCTCCGAAACGAGGAACCCGACGCCGGCAGCCTCAAGCTGGGCGACGATGACCGCGTCGCCCAGCTTGGCGCCCTGCTGCTCCCAATAGCTTACACGCTCGAGGTCGCCTGGAGTGTAGTCCACCCTGCACACCTGAGCGACTTCGAGTGCGCCAAACACACGGTGAAGCTCACGTGTCGAGAGGATCTTGTGTAACTCTTTCAACACCTGCAGCGGGATATGGACCCAAAGCTTGTGGATGTGCTCAAGGAGCAACGCAAAGCAGTTTGGAAATCTGGGATCGCGCGGAAGCGCCAGGACATATTCGTTCGTATCGAGCGCGACAAACTCATCCGAGAGGTCAGCCGAGGAAGGGATCATTGGCGACCTCTTCGCGGATCCCGCGCAATTCCGCGAATATCTCCGCGGGAATCTGGTCCAGCTTGCCTTCCCTCACAAGCCTGGCGCGGTATGACCTGGACGCCTCCAGCATGAGCCGCCGTGCCTTTTCCCGACGCCGCAACTCGCTGCTTACAAGCTCGGGAATAACCTGCGCTACCGGCAGGCTCTCCTTGCGCGCCTGCGCCTCGATCCTCTTATAATCCGCGCGCGGCAGCTCAACCTGGATCGTCACGCTGTCCTTATGTGCAGCCATATGAGCTAACCTCCACAAACGGTGGAGACCGCTCGGAGGCGATCTCACATCTCATGCTTTATCACGTGAGGCTATGATCCGCTATTCACCGCTTGCCGTTTGGCATCAAAAGCCGATTCGGAGCGGTATCGTTTCGGCGGCCACGAATCCGTCGGCAGCGGCGCCGACTGTGGAACCTACTGACCGTCGTTAAACCGCCGAGGCAGCAGGATCTCGAACCGCCGAAATGAGGCGCTCATAGGTAGCAGGTCCCTCTACAGAGAAAGCGATTCCTTCGGTTGCAATAGAGGCCAATGCAGTCTCTGGTACCGCCATTTCCCCGGTTGCCCAGCTCTTGAACGGAAAGCGGCCCGCCAGGAACCCCAAGGCGCGACGCTTCGATGCGCTATCGTCAAATCGAATGACTATCATTTTCGATACCTTCTCTGGCGCTCATTATTGTCATTATACCACTGCCGTGTCGCCAAGGACACAGGTAGAAAGGTACGAACCAGAGAGATCCAGCCGCCCTCACCCGCCGCACAATCGCTCGCGCAGCAGCGGCTCGCCAACCGCCGTTGAATCGAGCTTGTCCGCGCCGAGGAACGTGACGAATCGCGCGAATCCGCGGGCCAATGCCTCGGCGAATGCCGCGTCTTTGCCAAGGGCTTCCTCCTCCAGCCACAGACCGAGAATGACAAGGGTGTTTGTCTTGCGGTCGAGTTTGCTGTCGAACCGGGCCACGAGCCGGTCGCCCCACAGGACCGGCAGCGTGTAGTAACCGAACTTCCGCAGAGACTCGGGCTTGTAGACCTCCCAGACGTAGTCGAATCCGAAGAGGATTTTGGCTCTCCCGCGCGCGCTCACATTGTCGAGCGGCGCCAGAAAGACGACCTCTTCCACTGTGGTCGTGTCGAGAGGCTTCCATGCGTGCGGAATGCGGCCGGCGCTCAGCTCGAAGAGAGTCTCGACATCGCTGCCGAGCGCGTAGTGCGCCTGCTTCCAGCCTTCGACCTTTACTTCGACGATGGCGCCGCCCTCCAGCATCTCCTGGCACAACCGCGTCCCAATGCCGGTCGGATCTCCGCGCCGATACGAATCCGCCGAACGGTTCAGCCGCGACAATCCGCTGAAGGCGATCTCCTTCCGGATCAGAAACCGGTCGGCCTCCGCATCGCCGCTCTCGCGGATCAGGTGGGCCGGAGCGACCGCTTCGGTGAGTGCGTAGACGCGTTCAAACCGATCGCGATGATGCGTCATCACTTCGCCGGTGTACCAGAGGTAGTAAAGAGCCAGCGCGCTGTCTTTGCGGCCGCGATAACTATCGGTGCGTTTCCGCGTTGCCATGGCAAACTCGCGGTTGTTCACAACTCCGCGCTCCCGCAGGTTGGCCCGCATCTCCTCTATTGCTTCTGCGTGGTCGCGTGCGAGCGCCTGGAGCCGCAGGCTCGTGTCGCGCTCGCGGCGCATGACAACGCGCCAGTGCGGCAGCTCCTCCATCGGCCGCACGGCAAGCCAGCCGCCCCAGTCGAAGAACTTGCGCTGCTGATAGGCCGCCTCTTCCCACATGCCGGGCGAGTAATCGAGGACGCGGCCGTATAGCTTGATGTCCTGGCTGCGCGCGACGATTTGCAGCGGGTCGAGCTGCAGGTACTCCATCGCGCGCATGGCCTCCTCAGCGCCCGGCGCGCCGCGCCAGCGTCGGCCAGGCCAGAGGCCCTGCTTGCCCAGTATGAACCGCCGGGCCACTTCCAGCGAGATTTCCATCGCTCCGCTATCCTTCTTCATGGTTCTCCAAGGTTGGACAACGCAGGAACGAATTCCTATCGCGATCAAAAATTGAATCCTTCGCACTGTTGACTCATTCCAGATTGAGAATCTATAATGGCAGCAATGACGTCTGACGAATCGACAATTCCCGACTCCCTTCGCAGGGCCGGTCTGCGGGTGACGGCGCCCCGCCTCGCCGTACTCATGGCGGTGCAGGGCGAGGGCCGGCATCGGGACGTGGAAGCCATTGCAGACGCTGCCCGCACGCGTCTCGGCACGCTCTCCACACAGGCCGTGTACGACAATCTGCACGTTCTTGAGGATGTCGGCCTCATCCGACGCATCCAGCCTTCCGGCCATCCGGCTCGCTACGAGGCGCGGGTGGGAGATAACCACCATCACGTCGTCTGCCGGCGCTGCGGTCTGACCGCCGATGTGGACTGCGCGGTCGGCGCGGCGCCCTGTCTGGAGCCATCCGCCAATCATGGATTTATTGTCCTGGAGGCTGAGGTAGTTTTTTGGGGACTGTGTCCCCATTGTCAGCAGAACACTCAACCCTAAAGACCAAGGAGGTTAACTTTTATGAGTGACACAATCCCGGAAAGCAACACAGCTGACATCATATCCGCCCTCAATCAGGAGGCGGGCGCATGTCCGTTTACGGGTGGATCTCTAAGACAGGCGGCAGGCGGTGGTACGAGAAATCGGGACTGGTGGCCCAATCAGTTGAATCTTGGCGTCCTCCGCCAACACTCGTGCCTCTCGAATCCGATGGACAGGTCGTTCAATTACGCGGAAGAGTTCAAGAAACTCGACCTGGGGGCCGTGAAGAGAGACATCTTCGATCTGATGACCACGTCGCAAGACTGGTGGCCGGCCGACTACGGTCACTATGGGCCGTTCTTCATTCGGATGGCATGGCACAGCGCAGGCACCTACCGCATTTCAGACGGGCGCGGCGGCGCGGGCGCCGGCACACAGCGATTTGCGCCGCTGAACAGTTGGCCTGACAATGCAAACCTCGACAAGGCGCGTCTGCTGCTCTGGCCCATCAAAAAGAAATACGGTAAGAAGATTTCGTGGGCCGACCTGATGGTCCTGGCAGGCAACTGCGCACTTGAGTCAATGGGCTTTAGGACCTTCGGTTTCGCCGGCGGACGCGAAGATGTTTGGGAGCCGCAGGAAGACGTCTACTGGGGCTCTGAAGCAGAGTGGTTGGGAGACAAACGTCACACAGGTAATAGGGAGCTGGAGAATCCTCTTGGCGCCGTACAGATGGGTCTGATCTACGTCAACCCGGAAGGTCCGAACGGCAATCCCGATCCGGCTGCATCCGCCCGCGACATTCGCGAAACCTTCGGCCGCATGGCAATGAACGATGAAGAGACCGTTGCATTGATTGCCGGCGGTCACACCTTCGGCAAGACCCACGGCGCTGCCGATGCAAAAACATACGTTGGCCCGGAACCTGCGGTAGCGTGCATTGAAGATCAGGGACTCGGTTGGAAAAACTGTTTCGAGACCGGAAATGGAGTCCACACTATTACCAGCGGTCTCGAGGGAGCATGGACCACCACGCCGACAAAGTGGAGCAGCAACTTCTTCGAAAACCTGTTCGGCTTCGAATGGGAGCTGACGAAGAGCCCGGCCGGCGCGTTCCAGTGGAAGCCGAGAGACGGCGCAGGCGCCGGTACCGTGCCGGATGCGCACGACCGGACAACGCGTCACGCGCCGACGATGCTGACAACGGACCTCGCCCTGAGAGTCGATCCCATATACGAGAAGATCTCCAGGCGCTTCCACGAGAATCCGGATCAGTTCGCCGATGCCTTCGCCCGTGCCTGGTTCAAGCTGACACACCGCGATATGGGGCCGCTCGCTCGCTATCTCGGCCCGGAGGTCCCCAACGAAGAGCTGCTGTGGCAAGACCCCATCCCGGCGGTAACTCATGAACTGATTGACGCTCAGGACATCGCTGCACTGAAGAACAGAATACTTGCTTCCGGACTGTCCGTGTCTCAACTGGTATCGACCGCCTGGGCCTCTGCCTCCACGTTCCGCGGATCCGATAAACGCGGAGGACCTAACGGTGCGCGCATTCGCCTGGCCCCGCAGAAGGATTGGGAAGTCAACAATCCTGCCCGACTGGCTGCCGTACTGGGAACTCTGGAAGGCATCCAGAGTGAGTTCAATGACGCCCAACCGGGCGGAAAGCAGGTCTCGCTTGCCGACCTGATTGTTCTCGGCGGCTCCGCCAGTATCGAGAAGGCGGCCAGGAATGCGGGTAACGATGTAACGGTTCCCTTCACGCCCGGACGCGCCGACGCCTCACAAGAGCAGACCGATGTGGAATCTTTTGCCGCGCTCGAACCGGAGTCTGATGGCTTTCGCAACTACCTGAATGCCAAACACACGGCATCCGCGGAGGAGTTGCTGGTTGACAAAGCGCAGCTGTTAACGCTTACTGCCCCTGAAATGACGGCGCTCTTTGGCGGGTTGCGCGTCCTAAACACGAACTTTGATCAGTCGCAACATGGCGTCTTGACCAAACGTCCTGAGGCGCTCACCAACGATTACTTCGTGAACCTTCTAGATTTGGGAATGAAGTGGAGCGCGACTTCAGATGCGAAAGACCTGTTTGAAGGCCGTGACCGCGCCACCGGCGAAGTCAAATGGACGGGTACCCGTGTCGACCTCCTGTTCGGCTCGAACTCGGAGCTGAGAGCCATCGCGGAAGTCTATGGATGGGAGGGTTCTCAGGAGAAGCTCGTGCGGGACTTTGTGGCAGCCTGGACCAAGGTGATGAACCTTGACCGCTTCGACCTGGCGTGATTCGAACGCACCATTACGTTGAACCTGGATCGGGCTGGCGTTTGGGAGGGGTGGGTTGGCGAGCCCATCTCCTCCCGATCCAAATCGAGCGATTACAGCAGCGCCGAAGCTATACCGAACAGCGTGACCCAGTGTGGGCGCGCTCTTACAAGTTACTGCCGGCATTGATACTTTTACGTGCCTTTGCGTCTTGGCGCGAGAAGGTTCTGCTCGCTGCAATACCGTCCGGAAACCCACCTCATGAACTGAAATGACTCAGGAGTCGGCGCGAGACATACCCCGATCGATCCCAGGATTGGAATCGGCCACCTCGATTACGGAAAACGCGTCGCCGTCATTGCTCAGGCTTCCGGCTCCATTCTTGAAGCGAATGAGCCGTTTGTGAACCGGCTGGCGGACCCACTGATCCCACACCGTAATCCCGGTCGCGTCCTGTTCGACGTAGATTGCAGCGTGCTGACCGGTGGGTTTGTCGGGGTATGACCCATCGACAAATGTGGCGATCGCAGTACCAAACTCGATCTGTTCGGCTCCATGAACCTTCACGCCCGGGCGCCATAGGCCGGTCTGCGGCGCGCCAGTACACTTCCGGACGTACGCCACGCACTGGCCATTCCCGATCACTTTTCCTTCATCGTCTCCCGGGTGTGAACATGTGAATGGCATTCCCTTCTCCTCCACGTCGGGACCATGTGACGGCACGGCGATCTGAGTCCCGCTGTTCTGCACTGCCGGCAATGAAGCGAAAACAACATAAGCGACGCCGTTTCAAGATGATTGCGTCGAGGGGCGCCGAACCGCTATTTCGGCGCAGTACGCATCAGTCCGAGAGTCGCCCAGGCACTGCCGAAATAGGTGATGGGCGCCGGGTTCTTGAACGGCGTTGCTCCCGGCTGCGCGCGAGAGGTCATCGGCCACGAGCCGTCGTCCTTCTGGTTGGCGATCAGAAACGCCGCGCCGCGCTGTACCGAGGCCTGAGTGTTCTTTACTCCCGCGAAGCTAAGGACATAGAGCGCCTGGCCTGTGGCATACGCGTCGCTGGGAAGGTCTTTGGTCTGGCCCCAACCGCCATCCTTGTTTTGACGGCTAAGGAACCGGTCTATCTCTGGTTTGAGATCCTTCATCGTTGTTCCATCCCAGGACTTGAGGAGCAGACGGAATGCGGCAGCCTGTGTGCTGTCGCGGGCCGAGGTTCGGGACAGCCAGGTCGCCGCCTTGTCCCGGCTATCGCGGGCGATGGACTCTTCCCTGGTGTCTGCGGTAACGTGCGACCGTAATGCCATTGAGACCAGCAGCGTTACGACCTCGTCCGATTCAAGTACCGGAGGAGGTCTGTTTTGTGCCGGCGCCTTGGACCACGTCCACGACCCGTCGTCTTCCTGGCGCTGTTCGAGATGGACTATGATCTGCCTCAGGTCATTAGCTGTGAGGGCCTCCTGTTTGGGAACCGCCCTGGCCATCACAGCCAGATAGAGCGCAGGCGTGCTCACGGCATTCAACGCGGGGCGGGGATCCTTTGGCTTGTCGATACCCGACAGCTGCACCTTGGTCCACTTCGCGGTTTCGGCCAACGGCTCACCGTAAATCTCATAGCCCTGACTCTTCGCTTCGCACATCGCCCACACCGTCATTACGCCCTGGTGACACGACGCGCACTTGCGTTCCACGTGCCACTTCGCGGCGTCGCCTCCCAGAAATACCAGCCCATGCTCTGCCGACTTCCGGGCCATGGCGAGGACCGGACCAGCCGAGCTACGTCCCGCTATCCCTTCGCAGTGAGCCGGCGTGACGCCAGTGATTGTGGAAATGAACGCTGCCGCCACCACGCAGATGGGCCAAATGATACCGCGGAAATGCACTGTCGTGTCCTTTAAGGCAAAGGCCGAACCGCCCAGCCCGTTGCTCAAGCTCGACCTAAACATTATAGCTGATCGGCTTATCAGATCGGCGACTTAGTGCGCGATAATGATGGCGCCGGATGGCACGATCGGGCAGCGGTTCAACGGCATTGGGTTTACATGGCGAACAGATCTGGTCCGTATGGAGTGATCGTCTGGTTGACGACGTATTGGACCCCTCCCCGCACGGATCCTGGCCGGTATGGTCTCCCATGAGAACATTTGCTAAGGTCAAGGAATTCGCGGCACTTATAGCGAATGTGCGCGCGCATCCAGATCGCGAAGAGCAGGTACGATTCGACCGCACAAGCTACAGCTCGGTCGCACGTGGTCCGGAGCGTGAACTTCATGCATTCGACGGCCACTTCTGGCTCGTTACCGATCGCGAGGAGCATCCGCTCGCACTCTACGTGGCGAATCGCTACCGGGCATCGCCGATCTGCGCTAGCCCCGCGCTGCAGTACTCCCCGGGTCCAGTCCGAGCGCAATCATGCGCTGCAATGGCTGCCAACCGATATCCGCAAATCAGAGGAGCATGCGCCCGAATGGACGTGATAGACGAAGCAGACGCTCCTCGCACGGCTCAGCCCGCCGATGGTTACGACTGCATACCGGCTCTGCTCGCCCGATTCAAGTCGGATCGCGACTGTCTGGAGCGGCTGCTGCCCCCGCTCGCCTCCCCGCGACGAACCGAGCGCTTGTTGCGCTTCTATGCGGAGTGGCGAACGCGGCTCGATAGTCGACCCTTCGAACCGCTTTCCCGCAGCGACCGCGTAGACTGGCTGCTCTTTCGCTCTCTCCTCGACACGGAGCAGCGGCGACTCCATCGGGCTGCGGATCGGTTTGCGACGGCGACGGAAGCGCTATTCCCGATTGCCCTCGACCTAATCGCTCTGGAACAGAGGCGGCATGCGCTTCAGAACGTCGAGCCGAGCGTCGTCGCGCAGGAACTGCATGCGGCGTGCAGCCGCCTGGCAGAATTGAGATCGGCGCTTCCGGCTCTTTCCGGCGCGGTCAGTCCAACGCTCTGCTTTCAGGCCGCGCAGATCGTCACGCAGATCAAGACGATGCTAGAGGGCTGGTTCGCGTTCTACTATTCGTACGACCCGATGTTCGATTGGTGGGTTGAACAGCCTTACCGCGCGCTTGATGCCGAGATGGACGAGTACGCGCGTCTGCTGAGAGAACAGGCGGGAGAGACGCCAAACGGCGAGGCGATTATCGGCGAGCCGATTGGACGCGAGGCGTTGATCGAGGAGCTGCGACACGCTCAGGTTCCGTATGAGCCGGAAGAGTTGATCGCCGCTGGAAAGGAGGAGATGGAGTGGTGTCGCTCGGAACTCCGGAAGGCGGCGGGCGAGATTGGCTGCGGCGACGACTGGCGGGCCGCGCTCGATCGGGTCAAATCCGATCATGTCGATCCCGGAGCACAGCCTGCGCTGGTGCGCGATCTTGCCTATGAGGCGATCGCATATGTCGAGGATAATGAACTGGTGACCGTGCCGCCGCTTGCGCGCGAGTGCTGGCGGATGGAGATGATGTCTGCCGATAGGCAGAAGGTCAACCCGTTCTTTCTGGGTGGCGAGGAGATCATCGTCTCTTATCCGACAGCGGATATGGCGCACGCACAAAAGCGAATGAGCTTACGGGGCAACAATCGCGCCTTCGCTCGGGCGACCGTGCATCACGAGCTGATACCGGGACACCATCTTCAGTTCTTTGCCCTGGAGCGCTATCGCTCGTATCGCCGGGTGTTCTGGACGCCTTTCTGGATCGAGGGCTGGACGCTGCACTGGGAGATGCTTTTGTGGGAGCGAAACTTTGCTCGGACGCCAGAAGAGCGAATCGGGATGCTCTTCTGGCGGCTGCACCGCGGAGCGCGGGTCCTCTTCTCGCTCGAGTTCCACATGGGGCGCATGACGGCAGCGGACTGCGTGGAGCTGCTGGTACATGAAGCGGGCCATGAGCGAGACCAGGCGCTTGCCGAAGTTCGGCGATCGTTCGGCGGCGACTACGAACCGCTCTACCAGGCCGCCTATCTCGTCGGCGCGTGGCAGATGCATGCGCTATACCGGGAGCTGGTCGGCTCGGGAAAACTGACCGATCGAGAGTTCCACGATGCGGTACTCGCGGAAAACTGTATCCCGATACCGACGCTGCGCGCCCTTCTGACCGGCCAACCGCTGCCGTCGGATTTCGCGCCACTCTGGAGATTCTATCCACTCCCCTATCCGGACGGCAGCCGCCGTTCGTCATAGCGCGACTTATTCATGGACCGAGGGCAACCACGAGGGATTGCCCCTACAGCGACATGTTCGCGAATAATGCAGGCGAGCTCAATTGAGATGCCGACCGGCTCGGCCTCGGGATCTTCCTTGTAGATTACCGTGCAGGGCGGCCGGCCCAAGGTAGAATGGTGATACACCTCCGTGATGAATCGCATCCGGCGACCAACACATCCCTTAGGCGCTCCCATGTGTCGCCTCCATTCCGCCGCAGCCGAGCGCGTCGCCATAGTTCGGATTCAAATGAATCGCACACGTCAGGTCAGCGCACGCCGTCGATGGATCCAACCTGAGCACCTCACCTTGCGGCCAAGATACTTGACGCAGGGAATAGGAGATCGCGGCAGAATAGTCAAGCCATCGCCGCGTCCGATGGCGTCGTTAAGATCGCGCTAGAGCTCGATCCGGTGAACAGCACGCATGTGATGGCGCGTGGGCGTAGTAGCGGGTGCGTGCCACATTTGCCGTCCCGTCAAATGTACGAAACGGAATCGATTTGACCCGGGCGTGGAGCGCGCGTAGGGAGTCGACACCTATGAAAACAGCTATTGATACCGGTGTTCGCATCGGCCATGCTCACCTGAAGGTTTCCGATCTGGAGCGGTCGCTGGAATTCTATTGCGGAGTTCTTGGTTTTGACATCATGCAGCGATGGGGCGCAGAGGCTGCCTTCATCAGCGCGGGCGGCTACCATCACCATATCGGGCTCAACACATGGGAGAGCGCTGGGGGCCCTCCCCCGCCTCCCGGTTCGACCGGCCTCTACCATGTGGCAATTCTCTATCCCTCGCGCCGCGCCCTCGGTGTCGCGCTTCAGCGACTGATGGATGCCGATGTTACCCTCGACGGCGCGAGCGACCACGGAGTGAGCGAAGCGCTCTATCTTCACGACCCGGACCACAATGGCCTGGAACTCTATTGGGACCGCCCAAAGGAGGCCTGGCCTGTCGCGCCAGACGGCGAGCTCGCTATGTACTCACGTCATCTGGACCTCCACAACCTCCTTCATGAAGCATCCCTTCCGGACGAGCCGATCGCAGATGCGCAGTCTCCACCGAAGGACTTGTGACGCAAAGAGCGTCAAGCACAACCGCACAATAGGAGATAGACAGTTGGTTCGACCTCGCTACAGCGCGCAGAAGTCCGGCATGGTTATACGTGAGAACCGTTGGACTCTGACCCGGCGCATTCAGCTGTTCTTACGGCTCTCGACTGCGGGCGCGTTGCAGATGCTCTTGATGACACCGTCCATAGAGGCGCAGTCGCGCATCAACGTCAGCACGCCTGCGGAGTTCAGGCAGGCGGTCGGGCGCGCGAAGGCCGGCGACCGCGTCCTTCTCGCGCCGGGCCGTTATGGCGCAGGCTTCTACTTCGAATCGGTCCACGGAGCGGAGGGCCGCCCGATTATCATTGCCGCGGCCGACCCGGCGCATCCGCCGGTGTTCAGCGGTGCCGCCACCGGCCTCCATTTCGTAGCGCCCTCCTGGCTGGAGCTGGACGACCTGGCCGTCGAAAACGTCTCTGAGAACGGTATCAACATCGACGACGCGGGCAAATTCGACGCTCCCGCGCGGCACATCATCCTGCGGCGGCTGCACGTCCATGACGTGGGGCCGGGCGGGAACAACGACGGCATCAAGCTCTCCGGAATCGACGCCTTTCATGTCGAGGGCTGTACCGTCGAGCGCTGGGGAACGGGAGGCGGCTCCGCCATCGACATGGTTGGATGTCACGATGGCGTGATCGACGGCTGTACGTTCCGGCACACGGATGAGACCGACAGCACGGGCATCCAGGCGAAAGGCGGCTGCGCGCGGCTTGCCATCCGAAGGAACCGGTTCGAAAATGCCGGGGGCCGCGCGGTGAACATCGGCGGCAGTACCGACTTGCCGCTCTTCCGACCGTCGCTGAATTCGCTTGCAGGGAAGCCGCTCTCGGAGGCGAAGGATATTCTCGTGGAAGGCAATACGTTCCTCGGAGGCGGCGCGCCCGTCGCCTTCGTCGGCGTCGATGGCGCACTGGTGCGCTTCAATACGATCTACCGGCCGAAGCGCTGGGCGCTGCGCATCCTCCAGGAGACGGTCGCGCCGGCGTTCGTGCCTTCTCAGAACGGCGTCTTCACCGATAACATCGTCGCGTTCCGCGCCGATGAGTGGTCGGAGGCGGTGAACATCGGCCCGAACACCGCGCCGGAAACGTTCCGGTTTGCGCGGAACCGCTGGTACTGCATCGACGCTCCCGCGCGCAGCAAGCCGGTCCTGCCAACGGCGGAGACGGGCGGTGTCTATGGTGTGAATCCCCGGTTCCGGGACGCAGCGCGCGCCGACCTCCGGCTCGAGTCTGGCAGCCCGGCTTCAACGGTTGGGGCGGAGGCGCTGCCGAAACCGCGCGAGGAGTGACAGGGACCGCTCCGGTGATTCTCGATCCTGGTTGGCCGGTGGAAGCTGCGAACGGCAGACAGGAAAGCCGCGCACCGCGCGGACGGCCGAGATCGTGCGGCTGGAGGCGGGGCTGAACGCGCTGGTGTACGGGCTGTTCGGGCTGACGGCGGCGGGAGATCGCAAGGAGAAATCATCATGAAGTTTTTGGTTAGTGGTTACCTACCCGACGACTACGACCCGTCCGTAGGGGACGAAAAGGTGGCGCGCGATATTCACGCGCTCAACGAAGAGATCGAGGCTGCAGGCGCCATGTTCTTCGCCTGCGGCCTGCAGCCGGCCAACCTTGCGAAGACGCTGCGGGCTCAGCCCGGCGGTAAGGTTCTCATCACCGATGGCCCGTACACGGAGACCAAGGAGCATATGGGCGG
>JBBQVV010000106.1:0-17459 GCA_038211235.1 Chthonomonadales bacterium
CGGGAATGTCCCACTGGCCGTTGCCCAGCTCGTAGATGAGATGGTGCTCCGTCTCTTCGGACGAGACTTGGAACGTTTGATAGAAAGCGCGGTTGGCGGAATGCACGCGCAACGTGGTGTCGAGCATCAACAGCGGTTCGCGTACTGTGTCCACGATGTTCTGGGAGAACGTTTCGATCGCTTTCAGATCGGCCGCTGTCTTGGCGACCTCTTCCTCGGCTCGCCGCCGCTCGGTTACATCTTCCATCGCCAATACGAGTAACTCGCCGTGATTGCCCGCCTTGAGCTTGCGCGCATTGAGCAGCATAACGCGCCGTCCAATGACCGGAAACGTGTGAACTAACTCGAAGTCGTTGAAGACAGAGCTCTTGGGAACTACATCTTCCAGCAGCCGACGCAGGTCGGGAATGTCCCACTGGCCGTTGCCCAGCTCGTAGATGAGATGGTGCTCCGTCTCTTCGGACGAGACTTGGAACGTTTGGTAGAAAGCGCGATTGGCGGAGTGCACGCGCAACGTGGTGTCGAGCAGCAACAGCGGTTCGCGCACTGTATCGACTATGTCCTGAGAGTAGGTTTCAAGTGGCATGGCGGTTTCTCGTTCGTCCTTCGTTCAGGCGGCGCCGATGGATGAATGACAACGCAGGACGCTCGAACGGGCAACCCGGCGGTTTGAATGGCGGCCTGGTGATATTCGGGTCAAACTGTTGTCGATGGACACGTTATTTCCCCTCCGAACTCATCTAGAAGACAACGGCTGTAATGTCGTCACGCGACCGCGTGGCGTTGGCCCCGAGTTCGAAGACTTCAGAATACAAAGAGCCGTTGGGTGCACTAAATGAGCATGTCCAACGGCCTATGCCTGTCAAGCGCTATTTGGCAAATCGTTCCGCTCTTCGCGGCCAATATCAAAATACGAAAACCCATAGCGTAAGTTCCGATGAATCCGCCTCCGTTCGCCTTGATCGGCAATCCCATCACGGTTACGGTAACCGCCGCAGCCGGGCAGATCACTACTACACCGTCCGCCAGAAGATCCGGGCCAAACTCTCTGCGCGAGTTTGTTCATACCGGATGCGTGTATATGGCGTTTTTGTACACGAAACTTACTTGCTTTCCATCCGGCAGCCAACGCAGATCTCGCGGCCAGGAGTATCCCTTGCCTGTCTTGACCATTTCTGCCGACCCGAGCGGGCGTGAGTGTGCTCCATCGGCATCTGCAGCATAGAGAGTGTACAGCCTCGTGAGGCCGCGTCCCTGTTCCAATATCCAGGCCAGCCGGTCTCCCTTCGGCGAAAGCTTTACGTCTGAAACACCAGAGGATGCAGGGATTGGCAGTCTCAGTTTCCGCGCTGTTACAGTGTCCGCATCCAGGCTGACAAGCGACATGACCAGCTGTTGGACGAGCCTGTCGCTTTGTCGGGATGATGTGTGCATCACGATGGTTCCGTCTTGGCGAATGCCGACCGGCAACCCATCTCCCAATCCGCTAATATGAACGGTTCTAACCGGAGCCGCCTTGTCGAGCACGTATACATGTGCAAGGTGAATGGAGTAGACGCGCTTTGCATAGCGGCTAACCAATTCGACCCAATGATGGCTATCCGGCACCCGGAGCGCATTTCCGGGAAGGGCAGCAAACTCACTGTCCGGGTCCGGGCCCAGCGGCCACTTCTGCTGCTGCCCATTAAGCGTGGAAGCAACCCACTGCTTTATGCCAGGAAGAGAAACACCGCTGCTCCAGAGCAGCCACTTGCCATTCGGCGACATAGCGGCCGTGGGCGGGAGGTATTGCATCTCCCACCTCGGAGATCCTTCGAAGGTGACCCTCCTCCGGCCGCCTTCCATTAACGGGCTGTTCTTGTCGTTGAACGCCTGCGGAAACGTTTGCCAGCCTGTGCGCGCGTCCACCAAGACCGCTCGGAAAACGGTCTTGCCCGGAGCGCGACGCAGAATCAAGAGCGTGCGGCCATCATGCCAGAAGTAGGATTCATCTAAGCTGTCCGAGTTTGCCGCAGTTCTATGCGCCGTATGCATCAGGTTGGAGGCAGCCACTTTTGCGGCGTCGTTCGCTTGCCTGCCGGCAGAGTTATCGCCATCAGCCCGTGCATCGGAATCCTTTGGCAACATTGCAGCGAGACAGCCTGCCCCTGCCAGCCTCAACATGTAGCGCCGATTCATTTGAGTCACTTTGCTCTTCACCTTTGCTACTGTTCGCACTAGCAGCCTCGCTTCATTTCCGCTCCGCCAGGCTATGTCCCGAACAGGCGCTCCCTCACCTCTCGCGCAATCTGCAGATTCTCATCGGCGGGGATAACCCACACCTGCACGGCGCTCTCGTCTCCACTAATTCGCGCCGGTGCGCTTGTCTCTTCCGCGCGGTTGCGCTCCTCCTGCAATGTGACGCCGAGAATGCCCAACCGCCGGCAGATGCGCTCCCGCATGGAGGGGGAGCGCTCCCCGATTCCGCCGGAGAAGGCAAGGGCGTCCAGCCCTTCCAGAGCGACCGTATACGCGCCGATAGTCTTGGCGGCGCGATAGGCGAAGACCTCCAGCGCCAGCTCCGCCCGTGCGTCGCCGTCCGTCGCCGCCGGCTCCAGATCGCGCAGGTCGCTGCTGCGCCCGGAGATACCCAGGAGACCGCTCCGGCGATTAAGTGTGTCGTCCACCTCCTCGGGCGACATGCCCACCGTTCGCAGCAGGTAGAGCAGCAGGCCGGGGTCCACGTCGCCGGAGCGGGTTCCCATTACCAACCCCTCCATGGGGGTCATGCCCATGCTCGTATCGACGCTGCGCCCGTCCCGCACCGCGCAGAGGCTCGCGCCGTTTCCCAGATGACAGGTAATGCAGCGACTTTCCTGCCCAACCTTGCCGATGCACTCCAGCAGCCGTTCCGCGACATACCGATGGGCGATTCCGTGGAAGCCGTAGCGGCGCAGCCCGTGCTGTTCGCACACCTCGTATGGCAGGGCGTAGGTGCGGGCGACCGAAGGGAGCGATCTGTGAAACGTGGTATCGAAGACCGCGACTGCGGGCACATCCGGCAGCAGGCGAAGGCAGACGGTGAGAACATCGGCGGAAGCAGGATTGTGCAGCGGCGCCAGCGGGCTCAATTCACGAATGCCTTCAATAACGGAAGGCGTCACGCGCGTCGGCTCCACAAATCGATCTCCGCCATGTACCACGCGGCAGCCGATGGCATGAATGGCGGCGGACGGACCTGCTTCCTGGGCGATGACAGCTTGCATCCGCTGCAACACAATCTCCGCACCGTGACTCGGAGTGGCCGCCTCCATGCTCTCGCGCTGCGCCGGCTGTCCCGCCGCTTCCAACCTAAACTCCGCCTGTTGCGACCCCAGCCGGTCTATGATTCCCCCGGCAAGAAGCTTCGGATCTGATGCGTCCGACCCCTTTGAAAAGTCGTACAGTCCGAACTTCAGCGAGGAGCTTCCCGGATCGAGAACCAGAATGTTAAAGCTCATATCAGTACGGCCATTTCCAGTCGCGGATTTCGGGCAGATCGTCCCCATGCTCGCAGATGTACTGCCTGTGCTCAGTCAGCCTGTCGCGCATAAGCTGTGTGACGTTGGCGGCAGAGACACCGAGCTTGGGCACCCGCTCGATAACATCCATCACCAGGTGGAAGCGATCAAGGTCGTTCATGACGACCATGTCGAATGGCGTGGTCGTGGTTCCCTCCTCCTTGTATCCCCGAACGTGCATATTGGCGTGGTTAGTCCGTCGGTAGGTTAGGCGATGGATTAGCATCGGATACCCATGATAAGCAAAGACGATGGGCTTGTTGGTCGTAAAGATGTTATCGAAGTCCATGTCTGAAAGGCCGTGCGGATGCTCGGTTTTCGGTTGGAGCGTCATCAGGTCCACTACGTTCACGACGCGAACCTTGAGATTGGGGAAGTGTTGGCGGAGAATGTCCACCGCCGCCAGGATCTCCAGGGTTGGCACATCCCCTGCGCAGGCCGTCACTACGTCGGGCTCGCTCCCCTGATCGCTGCTGGCCCAGTCCCAAATGCCGATGCCCGCCGAGCAATGCTTGATAGCGGTATCCATATCCAAATACTGCAATTCAGGCTGCTTCCCGGCCACGATGACGTTGACATAGTGACGGCTGCGCAGGCAGTGGTCGGTGACCGAGAGCAGCGTGTTGGCATCCGGGGGCAGGTAGACGCGCACAGTATCGGCCTTTTTGTTTACAACGTGGTCAATGAAACCGGGGTCCTGATGCGATAAGCCGTTGTGGTCCTGCCGCCAGACGGGAGAGGTAAGCACGTAGTGGAGGGACGCGACGGGCCGTCGCCAGGGGATGTGACGAGTGGTTTTCAGCCACTTGGCGTGCTGGTTGAACATTGAATCGACAACGTGGATGAATGCCTCGTAGCATGAGAAGAAGCCATGTCGGCCGGTGAGCAGATAGCCCTCCAGCCAGCCCTGGCACGTGTGCTCGCTGAGTATCTCCATTACTCGCCCGTCCGGGGCCAGGTGATCATCCTCCGGCAGACGCTCCGCGTCCCAGGCCCGGTCGGTTACGCTCAGAAGCGCGTCCAGTCGGTTGGAATTGTTTTCGTCGGGCGAGAACACTCGGAAATTGCGGCTCTCTAAATTAAGTTTCATCACGTCCCGAAGGAAGCCGCCAAGTACCCGTGTCGCTTCGGTCGAGGTCGCGCCGGGCTTTTCCACAATTACGGCGTAGTCACGGAAATCCGGCATGAACAGGTCTTTCAGAAGGAGTCCGCCATTCGCGTGAGGGTTGGCTCCCATTCGCCGCTCGCCAATGGGCGCGAGCTTCGCCAACTCGGGAAGGAGTTTGCCGTTCGCGCCGAAAAGCTCCTCCGGCTTATAGCTGCGCATCCAGTCCTCTAGAAGAGTGATATGCTCTGGCTTGCTCATGTCCGAAATCGGAACCTGGTGCGAGCGCCAGGAGCCTTCACTCTTCTTGCCGTCCACTTCCTTCGGCCCGGTCCAGCCTTTGGGCGTTCGAAGGATAATCATCGGCCACGCGGGCCGCTCAGTGCCGCCGCCTTCCCGCGCCGTCTTCTGGATCGCCTGAATTTCGCCAACCACCGTCTCAAGAGTCGATGCCATCTGCTGATGAATGCGCTGCGGGTCGTCGCCCTCGACGAAATGCGGCTTGTATCCGTAGCCGATGAGCAGACTGTTCAGTTCGTCGTGGGGAATGCGCGCCAGCACGGTCGGATTGGCAATTTTATAGCCGTTCAGATGCAGGATAGGCAGCACGGCGCCATCCGTGACCGGATTCAGGAACTTGTTGCCGTGCCAGCTCGCCGCCAGCGGCCCCGTCTCGGCCTCTCCATCGCCGATGACGCAGCAAGCCAGTAGGTCGGGGTTGTCGAAGACGGCTCCATAGGCATGGGAAAGAGCGTAGCCCAGCTCGCCTCCCTCATGGATCGAGCCTGGCGTCTCAGGCGCGGCATGACTGGGGATGCCTCCTGGGAACGAGAACTGGCGGAACAGCCGTCTCAGGCCCTCCACATCCTGCGAGATGTTCGGGTAGACCTCGCTATAGGTTCCTTCCAGGTAGGTGTTGGCGACCAGACCAGGGCCGCCGTGACCGGGCCCGGCGATGTAAATTGCGTTGAGGTCGTGCTTCTTGATGAGGCGGTTAAAGTGAACGTAGATGAAGTTCAGTCCTGGCGTCGTGCCCCAGTGCCCGAGCAGGCGTGGCTTTACGTGTTCTCGTTTCAGCGGCTCCTTCAAGAGCGGATTATCCAGCAGATAGATCTGGCCGACGGAGAGATAGTTTGCCGCCCGCCAGTAGGCGTTCATATTGTGCAGCTCTGTGGGATCGAGCACGTTCCGGTTCTGTGAAGTATTTTGTATAGTATCACGCGCAGTGACGGAAGACGGAGACGATGCCGCAGGAGCGGAGGATACCGGCGTGGTCAGGTTGGACATGGACTTCTCCTTCACAGAAAGCAGGTCAGGGCAAAACAGGTCCGGTCGCCACATCTCCAGTTATCTCAAGTTATTAGGAAGAGAGTGGTGAACAGCAAGATGCATCAAAGCACGGGACGGGAACGCCGGCGGTCGATTTCATGCTACAGAATGGCGAAGTTATTCTCCTAATTGAGAACGAGGGCGTGGATTTCCAAAGAACTTCAACCCGCACGCAGCTGGTACAACCGGAATGAGCTTCCAGTACATCCTCCAGCCGTTGCCGAATCGTCCTCACAACGGTACCGCCTCACGAAGGATTCACTCGCGATATTCTGGTTTCAACCCCTGCTCGGTGGCGACATCGACGGGCCTGCCGAGGAACTCTTCCAGTTCCAGCTTGAGCGCGGCATGGTCCAGAAGACTGCGGCCTGGCTCCAGGACGACTAGGAGATTGATGTCACTGATGTCTATGTCTTCGCCTCTTGCTATCGAACCAAATAAGCGCACGTTCCGTGCCCCTTGACGCGAGGCTATTGCTACGATCGCGGAGCGGTTGGCTTGAACAACCTCATGTACTTGCAATTCAGGACCTCCATTACTTCAAATGTATCACACAATCATATCACCGCACGAAATGTGGTGAACCCGTTGGTGAGACATTTAGTGAACAAATTGTCGGTTGGTTTTATCCGAGAAGTTGGCTCGCAAACTCCTACCGTGGGACGTATCCAGGCCTTGAGCTCAGTCGTTCCTGTTTGTAGACCTGATTCAGGAAATGGCCGATTTGGCTGCGAGCCTCTAATAGATTCGCATAATCTGAGAGATAGACCTCCTCGTATTTGAAGGTCTTCATAAAACTCTCCGCCTGGGCGTTGTCGTAAGGGTTCCCCCGGCGGCCCATGCTGATCGTGATACATACTCCTTTTAGAAGGTCCGTGTACTCGATGGCTGCGTACTGAACGCCACGGTCCGAATGGTGAACCAGGCCAGTCTTGATCTGACGGGCGGATAGCGCGATGTTAAGAGCGCCGACGGTAAGAGCGGTATCGATCCGCCGGGATAGCTCGCAGCCGATCACCCGGCGGCTGTAGGCGTCCAAGATGACGGCCAGATAGATGAGCTCACCGCATAATCCCGCCGGGCTCATTCATCGATGACTCGCTCTGGCTCGCAAGTGAATCTTCGATTCCAGGCACAGTGTGGACAGCCGCACGGGAACTCGCTGGAAGCCGTGAAGGTTCTTCCGGACCAGCAACCCGTAGCCGAACCGTCGTCCTGATTTCGGATTCTCAGGACTCGCCTTGACAATGAGTACAATACGAGATAGAATAGGACCGATGATGCGGGGTGGAGCAGTCCGGTAGCTCGTCGGGCTCATAACCCGAAGGTCACAGGTTCGAGTCCTGTCCCCGCTCTTCTTAAGCCGCCCACCCGGGCGGCTTTTCCTTTTGTTCCTCCCATCTTCATCGCCCTCGCCCCCTCCTCAACGAACAGATTGTAGCAGCGGTGTGTGTTGCAAATGCAGTGGCAATTCCATGTTATTTCCGGTTGCAATTGCTCCAGTTTCGAAGAATTCCGCTTGACCACAGCAAAGACAAGTGACAATTGGATAGGGCGAACATTGACGCCGAACCCGGACGCGCGTTCTTCCGGCCAGTCTTCTTACAGATTCTGCCAGGTGGTACACTTACCGCAAAGGCGGTGGTTGGCGGGTCAAATACGGAGGACAACTCGGATGCAAAGTTACTGGATGAAAGCATGGTTGCTGGTCGCGGGCGTCATTGGCCTTGTCCTCGGCCACTCCGAGAGCATGTTGCACGCGCAGAAACCTGGACGCTGGAAGGTGGGAACGCCGTCGAGGTAGAAGAGTGCTTCTTGCAATGTGCGAAGGCCATTATCCGTTCAAAGCTCTGGGAAAGCCGCGAAGGAAGCTGCGAGTCGCAGTTGCCTTGCTTCGCCGAGATGCTAATCGATCAGACAAAATTCGAGGGGGAAACAGTGGAGTCTTTGCAGCGGCAAATCGAGGATTCCTACGCCAATAACCTCTACTAGTGCAAGAAAGATTCCGCCATGGATTCGAAGAATAGCCGACGAGATTTCCTGAAACTTAGTGCTGGATTCGGAGCCGCAGCTACGATTGGCAGAACGGGATCGATGTCAATAGGAATGGCGTCAAGTGGCAAAGTGGCGACGGGCGTAAAGCCGATGGCGGTGGTCCGCGTGGGCTTCGTCGGGGTCGGAGTCAAGGGATCGGAGCATCTTGCAAACTTGTTGAGCCTGCCCGGAGTGGAACTCCGCGCTGTGTGCGACATTCGCGAGGAGGCCTGCACGAATGCGCAGAAGATGGCGGAAAAAGCCGGCCAGCGGAAACCGACCGTCTATTCCCGTGGCGACCACGACTTCGAACGCATGTGCGCGACTGAGGAACTTGACCTCGTGTATACCGCCACACCCTGGGAATGGCACGTTCCGGTTTGCCTCACTGCAATGCGGAGCGGAAAGCACGCCGCCACCGAAATTCCCGCCGCTATCACTTTGGACGACTGCTGGCAGCTCGTCGAAACCTCGGAGAAAACCCGCAAATATTGCTGCATGATGGAAAACGTGAACTACATGCGCGAAGAGATGGCGATCCTCAATATGGTACGCAAAGGACTCTTTGGCGAACTGGTCCACGCCGAGGGCGCATACGAGCACGACACCAGATACTTGAAGATCAGGGACTACGGGGACGGGCTTTGGCTGGGCGAGCATCACGCGAAGCGGAACGGCAATCTGTATCCGCCGCACGGTCTGGGACCGATCGCGTGGTGGCTGAACATCAATCACGGCGACCGTCTTGACTATCTGGTCTCCATGAGTTCCAACGCCCGCGGCCTGGATCTCTATGCCAAAGAACATCTTCCCGTAGACCATCCAAAGCGCATCAAGAAATACATCAATGGGGACGTTAACTCCAGCCTTATTCGGACCGTGAACGGGCTGACCATCATCCTTAAACACGACTCGGATTTGCCGCGCCCTTACAGCCGCGGACACCTTGTGCAAGGGACGCGGGGAATCGTGCGGCGGTGGCCGGAGATGAAGGTTTGCCGGGAACGAGAAGGCGAAAATCAGCTCTGGGAACCGGGCGAAAAATTTCTGGCCGAGTATGAGCATCCGCTTTGGAAGCAGGCGCTGGAGCGGGCTTTTCGGAAATCAGGCAACACCACCGATCCCGTCCCCACGGGCGAGGCGGCGGCGAAACTCAGCGCGTCCATTACCGGAGACTATCTCGAGGACTTTCGCCTGATTCAAGCATTGCAAACCGGTGTGCCACCAGACTTCGACGTCTATGATGCCGCGACCTGGAGCGTCGTGTCCGCTTTGAGCGAAAAGTCAGTCGCCAGCCGCAGTCGCCCCATGGATTTTCCTGATTTCACCAGGGGGAGGTGGAAGACGAACCAGCCCGTCCGGATAATGGGGGTGTAGAAGGCCGTGGTTGGACAGCCACCACATTGAACGAAGGAGAGGTCCATGCGCGCGTTGAGTTTTGCAGCACTTACTTGCCTCCTCGGAGGGATGACTAGAGTGGCATCTGCCCTGGAGGTCTCAGTCAAAGACTACGCAGCCAGAGGCGACGGCAAGACCGACGACCGTCTGGCTATACAAGCTGCTATCGACGCCGTGAGCAAGGCTCTGCATCGCGCGCGGGGTCTTGCCGACGCCAAAGACGGTGGTTGGCGGGGTCGAATACGGAGGACAACTCGGATGCAGAGTTACTGGATGAAAGCATGGTTGCTGGTCGCGGGCGTCATTGGCCTTGTCCTTGGCCACTCCGAGAGCACTTTGCACGCGCAGAAACCTGGACGCTGGAAGGTGGGAACGCCGATCGTCACCTACTGGGCGGGTCCCGCGATGACCGACGCCGCGGCGCGGCAGCTAGCGGAAGGGGGCTGGAATGTGGTCTGGTGCGGCGAGAAGGAGCTGGACGTCGCGCAGCGCCACGGACTGCGCGCGCAGCTCACCGACCCCCTGCTGGCGCCCGAAGCGCTCGCCGACCCGGCCAAGCGTGAGGCGCTCGACGCGCTGATCTCCCGCGTCCGAAAGCATCCGGCACTCTACTGCTACTTTATCACCGACGAACCCGACGCGGGCAGATTTCCGGAGCTGAGCAAGCTCGTCGCCTACCTGAAAGAAAAAGACCCGAAGCACCTTGCTTACATCAATCTCTTCCCCACCTACGCCTCGAACGAGCAGCTCGGGAACCGCGGAGATACGGTAACGGCCTACAAGGCGCACCTGAAGCAATATGTCGAGGTGGTGAAGCCGGCGCTGATCAGTTATGACCACTACCAGTTTGCAGCGAAGTCGGATTTGCCGGACTATTTCCTAAACCTCGCGCTTGTGCGGAATGCCGCGATGGAGGCTGGGGTGCCGTTCATGAACATCGTGCAGGCCTGCACCTGGCACCCCAGCATGCGCGAACCCACGCAGTCGGAGATGCGCTACCTGATTTACACGTCGCTTGCGTACGGCGCGATGGGAATATCCTATTATGTCTACGGGCATCCCGGCCACTCGCCCGGCATCGCCACGCTGGACGGCAAGACCACGCACGTCTACGACTGGTTAAGGACGCTCAATCCGGAGTTCACGGCGATCGCGTCGGAGGTTCAGCCGCTCCGCTCAACCGGGGTCTTCCACGCAGGCATGATGCCTCCGGGCGCTGACCCGCTGCCACGGAATTCCCCGTTCACCCTCGATCCGGCGGTTCCCGCGATAGAGTTCAAGCGGGGCGAGCCAGTGAAAGGCGTGCTGCTGGGTTGCTTCGGGGGAAAGGGGAGAGGAGTGTCAGGTTCGACCCACGTGGTGGTCGTGAACCTGGACTATCGGGCGGATGCGACCGTCAGCCTGCGCGGCCCCGAAAACCTGGAGGTGTTCGACGCGACGACCCGCGCCTGGACCCCCTGCGATGACCGCCGCATCACGCTAACTCTGCCGCCTGGCGGGGGCATGCTGGTGCGGGTAGCGCGGTAAGGACCGAAACGCGAAAGGCTGGCTGAGCCTCGGCCCGCTGCCCTAGTCCATCTCGAAGGACTTGCGCGCGCTGCATAAGACACAATTCCCATCAGAATCCGATACGAGTCTACGTTACTCTACGACCGTTAAAAACGGCGTCAGGCGTCGAAGGAACTCTTAATATGAAGCTGGCAATAATACTTCTTTTGGTCATTGCGGGGTCGGCAACGGCGGACGATAAGCCGACTTCTTCCCCAGACAACGGCGCTACTCTACCCCGCAAAAAGGTCATTGCGTTCGGATCAGATCGCCCATCGGCAGAATACATCGCCAAGAATTTTGCGGCAATGGAAACCAAGCCATTTGACGGATTGGGGGTTCAACTGCCGGCGTCCGTCGGCGGAGGGGAAGTGTTTCGGGTCGATGCTTGGAAGCAGGTCACACCGCAAGCCAAAGCCGAAGCGCTCAAAACTCTGGCCAAAATTCCTGTCGGCAAGACGCTTACCGACAACTTCATCTCGCTGTATGGCGCGTCGACCATGCGATGGACTTCCGACGAGGACTGGAGAGTAGTCACCGACAATCTGCGGTTCTGCGCGCAAGCAGCACGAGCGGCCAAGTGTAAGGGCATCCTGTGGGATGCCGAGCCTTACGACCACCGGAATCCCTGGCGGTATCAAGATCAGCCCGATTCGAATGGACTTTCGTTTGCTGACTACAGCGCCGTTATCCGCCGCCGCGGAGCTGAAATGGTAAGAGCGCTCCAGAGCGAATTTCCGGATTTGGTGATTTTGTCGCTTAGACAACTTTCAGACTTCCAGCGGGGATCACCATTTTCCGCAAAATTGTTTGGCGAACCTAATCCCAGGGTTCGTGATGACATTCAACGCAATGCCTGGTGGGCGCTCCACATCCCCTTCACGGTGGGTATGGTCGAAGCCTTGCAGGGAGCCGCCGTCCTGCATGATTGCAATGAAGATGCCTATTTTTATAGTTCGGCCATCGAGTTTTACCAGATTACATGCCAGCTTCGGACGGAAGCAGCCGAGCTGCTGATGCCGCCGGACCTGCGTGCCAAATTTGCGATAAAATATCGAATAGGGCACGCCATTTCGACCGACTATACCTCGGGACGCTGGGCCGGTCTGCTCAAGAGCTTCCCGGTCGCCCTGACAGGTCAGGGCAAGGTTTTGCGCCCCGAACAGCGGGCACAGTGGTTTGAGCACAACCTGTATCACGGTCTCTCGGCGTCTGATGAATATGTGTGGGTTTACACTGAACACGCCAGTTGGTGGGAGGGAACCAATATTCCCCCGGGCTACGAAGAGGCCATTCGTTCGGCCAAGTCTAAAGTATCCGCTGGTCAACCGTTGGGTTTCCAAGTGGAAGAGATGTTGAAAGAAGCACGCGTCCTTGCGACAAAGTCGCTCCGGTAGTCGAACTATTCAGTTTGCACTATTGCCTGCCACCGATACGTAAGTGTGGAGAAACCATGCTCGATAATTGTTGATATTTACTTACATTCTGGTTGCCTGGCCCATCTGAGCGTCTTACGCTCGCGACGACCAGGAGCGCCGTGAACGGTTACCACATTGAACGAAGGAGAGGTCCATGCGCGCGTTGAGTTTTGCAGCACTTACTTGCCTCCTCGGAGGGATGACTAGAGTGGCATCTGCCCTGGAGGTCTCAGTCAAAGATTACTCCGCCAAGGGCGACGGTAAGACCGACGACCGCATAGCGATCCAGGCGGCTATCGACGCCGTGAGCAAGGCTGGAGGCGGGATCATCAACTTCCCCGACGGAATCTACCTGGTCACCGCCCCCAACAAGTCTGCCTGGACGCCGCAAATCAAGCTCTGCAATAACTTGAAGCTCAAGGGGCAGGGCATGTTCCGAAGTGTTATCAAAGTAGCGGACAACCAGCAGGCTTACGATACGATCTTAGCAGGCGAAGCCATTGAGGGCTTCTCCATGTTGGATCTCGCGATGGATGGTAACGGCGTAACCAATCCGGTCATCACGAAAGAGGACGCTGTGTCCTCACCTTACCAGCACACCCTACTCAATCTGCCGAAATCCAAGGATGTTGCCATCCAGCGGTGCCGTTTTACCAACCTCAGCGGAGTTTGGGCTGTTAATGCCTACGGACGAGCCGAAAACTTCGTTATCGACTCGTGTCTGTTTGATAACATCGGAGGTTTCACGAAAAACGATTGGGACCACTCTTGCGTCCGTATCGATGGCTACGGCCCATGCGTGGTCTCGAACAATACTATGACCAGCCAGCATGGCGCCGGTACAACCGGAGCGCGAACCGCTGTCGAGATCCACGGCAGCAATCATAAGTTCATCAACAACGTCATCACAGGCTTTCGGTATGGCGTTAACGTGTGCTCCGGCGGGGACGGTAAGACAGACGAACCTTCTGTCCACCAGTACTACATTGAGAACAAGATGGTCAATGTCGGATGCGGCTTCGCGATCTGGGGCATTGAAAATAGCTGGTTCGATAACCTGGTCTTTGAACGCAACGACATCACCATTGATGTCGGTGGCTGGAAAAGCATCTACCCAGAGTTTTATGGCATCGGTATCGTTTCTTATCGAGGAAACCTACCGCCTAAGATCATCGAAAATGTGCGCATTGTAGATAACCACATCACTTACATCAGCTCCAATGGTGGCACTTCACGAAGTGCAGGAATTCGCTTCGATTTTGCCACCTACACCGATCACTGGTCTGAAAAGCCATCGGGGCAGATGACGAATGTCCAGATTCTCCGTAACACCATCAGTGGTGCCTATACGAATGGAATCGACCTAAATTGTTCTGTCAAAGACGTCCAGATCGCAGACAACACGATTATCGATCCCGCCAAGGGCGTCAGCGAAAAGGAGATGAAATCAGCGATTTACCTTCGAGGTTCGGCGCAGAACCTGAGGATACTGAACAATAATTTCTACACGAATCAGGCTTCGCCGATCTCCTGCGGAATCTACGACGCAGCAAAAAACCTAGGTAGCTGCACCCAGGCCGGTAACCGCGTGTTGGGCACGGGGGCCCCCAACGTCCCAGTCTATTTCGCGAGCCCCACCCGTAAAGGTGCCGAATGGAAGTAAAAAACGCGCTATGGCAGGCCGCGTCTGCAATGTCATCTTGACTATACGGATCATGGAGGAGTCGTGGTATAAAGAGTTCAACAATTTCTTCTGCGCTAGCTACGCGGGGGATGCTAATGGCGGTTACCTCTTCATCGGTGGCCTGAGCGAACGTGGTGTGAAGAAGATTTCAATCTGGGCTCTCGATCCACGCACTGGCGAAATGGTTCAACGCTTCTTGCCTGGCCCCGAAGTCGCGGGCTACTGCGGCTGGTTTGATTTCAACAATGCCATCAATGCACTGAAGCGCAAGGACGGCGAATACATCCTCTTCACCGAAGACGACGGTGCGCAGAAAGTGAACATGTTCCGATGGAAACCCTGAAGCGATGTAGGGAGAATAAACGAAATGCGGGAGCAATTATGAACAGCAAGTCATACCTTTTATTGGTTTTTACCGGCGTCCTGATCGCGCCATATTCAATGTGCGCCGAGCCACAACCGTCGCCGCAATCTGCTGGCCTGCCTGTCACCATCTCCCTGGATAAACCGAGCTATGTCACGGCTGTTATCGAGCGTGCGGATGGCCGAAGAGTCTACAATCTGGCCAGCGAGGTGAAGGCTCAGGCGGGACCACTTACGCTGAACTGGGACTTCTACGATGTGGGAGTGCAGAAAGGCGAAAAGGAGCCTTACACGCGGACCCTCGCGGAGCCGGGCACTTATACGGTGCGCGGGCTGGTGCATCAGGGCATCGATCTGCGCTATGAGATGTCCGTCTATAGTCCGGGCACGCCGCCGTGGAAGACCGAGGATACCTCGGGGGCATGGATGGGCGATCATGCCGCGCCCAGCGATGCGCTGTATCTGCCGCATGGACCGAATGGCCGGCCTGCGATGGTGCTGGCCACGGCCAGCGCGGAGAGCGGCCATGCGTTGTCTTACACGGATTTGAGCGGCAGGAAGTTCAAGGGCATCAACAGCGATAACTTCAATGGAGCCAAGGCAATCGCCAGAGACGTGGCGTCGGGTGCTGAGGAGAGCATTGTTTATTTCGTGACTAGCGTTGGCCTGAACGCGGGCCTGACGGAAAAGGGAAAGCATCAGCTGCTCTTCAAATTCACGCCGAAGAAACCGTATCCAATCATTGATGAATATGGGTTTCTCGATCTCGCGGTGCGTCAGGGCGTGGCGGTGATCTCGAACACCGACAATCGGGATAACATGGATACGACGACGGGGAACCTGCTCGTCGTGGACATCGCGAAGAAGACGATGCTGGCGAACCTCGAAACCGGCCCCAGCCGTGGTGTGGCCTTTGGCCCAGACGGCAAGCTCTACGCGATCATCGGTCAGGCGGTCGTGCGCTATAAGCTCGGTTTGGCCGGAACGCTGACGAAGGAGGCCGAAATTGTCACGAAGTTACAGGAACCGCGCCGACTTCGCTTTGATGCAGCGGGCAAATTCTATGTCGGGGAATGGGGCGCGCGGCATCAGATCAAGGTCTTCGATAAGACAGGGAAGTTGGTGCGGACGATCGGCAAAGCAGGTGGGCCGCAGATTGGCAAATACGACGAGGAGCGCATGGACCGTCCCGACGGTATGGCCGTGGACGCGCAGGGTCAACTCTGGGTGGCGGAGAATTCCCATGTGCCGAAGCGTATCAGCTTGTGGAATGTGAGCACGGGAAAATTCCTCCGCGCCATCTATGGCGGACCGCAGTATGGCGGCGGCGGGACGCTCGATCCGGTGGACAAGTCCATCTTTTACTACTCCCATGGCATGGCTGCGATGGAGAAGGCCTCCATGGCCTTCAAACTGGACTGGGCCACCGGGCAGAGCCGGCTGACGCACATTCTCACTCGCACCCCGCTTATGGGTCGTCAGTTGAGCCAGAAATGGGATGGGATTGATCTCACAGCGCCGGCCACGCTGGAACATCAGTTCAACCATTTCGATGCGGTCTTCAGCAATCGGCTGCTGCCTCCGCCCGGCCTGTCCGTGACTACGGGCGGGCATCGCTATCTGTTCAATCGCGTGGTGCGGGCGGACCAACCGACTTTTACGGTGATCTGGCGCTGGGATGAGGGGAAGGATGACATCGCGGTGCCCGTGGCCATCATTGCCAGCACGGGCGACATGTTCAGCGAACGCGGCGAGGGCCATATATTTGATCGGGCGGATTTCAAAGACGCGATCCGGGCGGAGAAAGCCAAACATGATGCCAATGTATTCATCTGGAGCGATCTCAACGGCGATCAGAAGGTGCAGCCGGAGGAACTGAAGTTTTACACCATCCCCGGCGGTCCCGGCGGACTCTTCGGTATCTATCTCGACGCGGATCTTTCCTTCGCTGGCGGCAATCTCGCGGGCGGTCGCTACCCCGCGCCCACGCTCGATGCGAAGGGTGTTCCGACGTGGGATCTGAGCAAGATCACGTCGCTCGGAAAGGTGGACCCGGCACTGTGGAATGGTCAGTTTGGCCCGCCGTTAGTCGGACGGGAATTCACCGTCGTCGGTGCCGGGGGCTGGGAGTATTTCAGCCCGCCGCAGGGCTACCGCAAGGATGGCACGCTCGCGTGGATGTATCGCTACTATGACCTGTGGCGCGTGCCGCAGTTCCCCGGTCAACTCGTGGCCGGCGCAGGCAGCATGGGCCGGATGGTCACGCCGCGCCGGGGCGAGGCGGGCGACATGTGGTCGACTTCCAGCGAGAAGGGAGGAGCCTATCTCTTCACCGCCGATGGGCTGTTTCTCAAGACGCTCGGTGGCGATGTGCGCACCACGCCCCTATGGCGGTTCCCCAAAGCCGAACGCGGCATGTCCGTGGACGGTGTGAGTTGGGAGGATGAGTGCTTCTTTCCCACGATCAATCAGACGGCAGATGGCGAAATCTACGTCGTCACCGGCAAGGAACACATCAGCATCAACCGTCTCACCGGCTTGGAGACGGTTAAGCGCCAGAATTGGGGCACGATCACGGTCACGCGCGCGATGCTGGCGGGGTTGCCCGCGACGCTGACCGAGCCGGTGCAGAAACAAGTGCGCCGCACGCTCGAAGTCGCAACCGGTGGCAAAGGTCCGACGGTCAATGGGAAGCTGGAGGATTGGCCGACCGCCGAGGCCGCGTGGGCCCGGATCGATCCCCGTACGAAGGCATCGCTGTGGATTACTGGTGATCGCGTCCATGCGGCCTTTCGCACCGGCGACCCGAAGCTGCTCGATAACTCCGCGATCGATCCACGCTTCCTGTTCAAGTTCGGCGGGGCGCTCGACTTGTATTTCGGAACCAAGTGGGATCCGGGAAATCTTCAGGAGAACAATCCCTATCGTCCCGGCGACTGCCGACTGCTCATTGCGAAGATCAAAGGCAAACCCACCGCCGTGCTTTACCGCCCTGTCGATCCCAAGGCTCCGAAGAGTGAGGAGTGCGTCTTTGAATCGCC
>JBBQVV010000107.1:0-17459 GCA_038211235.1 Chthonomonadales bacterium
GGGATCAAGCAGCGACGCCGTTTCACCTCTCGCAGGATAGACTTATCCGCGGCGCGATGATACGTATTGATGACGATGACCATGTCCTGGTTGTCACTATGCACCATATCGTCGGCGACGGGTGGTCTCTCAGCATCCTGCGCCGGGAGTTGGGTGAGCTATACGCGGCGTACGATGCAGGGCTGCCGTCTCCACTCGCCCCGAACTCCGTACAGTACGCAGACTATGCGGTTTGGCAACGGAACTGGTTGAAAGGTGAAGAACTCGATCGACATGTCGGTTATTGGCGTTCACACCTCCAGGGCGCGCCACCGAGCCTCGATCTGCCCACGGATCGTCCTCGTGATCTGGCTACGTCCCACGCCGGGGATATTGAGCGAGCGACCGTGACGTCTGAGATCACAGAAGAGTTACGGGGTCTCGCACGCGACGAGAACGCTTCAACGTTCATGGTACTGCTGGCCGCATTCAATGTCCTATTGTTCCACTATACAAACCAACGTGACATCGTGGTTGGTACGGATGAGGCAGGACGGACGCACCATACAGTCGAGGGATTGATCGGCTTCTTTGTGAATCACCTCGTGCTCAGGACCGAAATCGCGGCCAATCCTACGTTTAAGGAGATCCTCCAGCAGGTTCGATCCATTACTCTTGACGCGTACACGCACAAGGATCTTCCGTTCGACAAGCTCGTCGAGGTCCTCCGCCCGGATCGCATGGCGAGTCACACGCCGCTGTTTCAGGTGCTGTTCGTTATGCAGACGCCAGGCACGGCATTGGCATTCGGCAAGGATCTGACGATCAGCGGCGTCAGGATGAGTCTACCGACCTCTAAGTACGATATCGGTGTGTTTGTTAGCGACGCTCCGTCCGGCATGGCCTGCACATGGTACTATCGAACAGAACTCTTCGACGCTGCCACGGTGAGAGGCATGGCCTCGGACTTCAATGCCTTGTTGACTAGAATCACTGAGACGCCGGATGCCCCGCTCACCGAACTGAAAAGCATGCTTCTGGACCTCGGCGCAGAACGGTCAGAAAATATGCGCGAACAACGACGAAGCGCCAACCGCGGCCGCCTGAGGGTGGGCGCGGTGACGCCGGTCGTCTCCGTTACCGAGTAGAGGGCGGCCCATCCTCCCAGAAATCTCACGCGGAAAGTTCGAGTCCGGTACCGCGCACGGAATGGATTGCGTATGGCCAGTTCATCCGCTGCAAGCCAGGGTCAATCCGATGCACTTCCCCGCTGCTTGTCCTCGTCGACAGCACTTAGTTGCGCGATACACCCGATTCATTTTGCGATCCGTTACCATTCGACTTTCGCGGCTCAGCGCGACACAAGCAAATGGTAGCGATTGACTGAATAGTTACTGATCGTCTGCCCATTTTCGTCTATAATGATGTATACAATTAACGAAGCGTCGTACGATCGGGTGCACGGCCTCGCCGATCGATCGTCTAAGGAATGACGGGGCTCCCGCCAATAATTACTCCGTTATCTTCACGTCGTCCAACGGCTGTGCCGGAGCCCTCCGTCAGTGTCCGAGCGCGTCAAAGAGTCCCTTGCCTGAGGAAACAATGCAGACAAACGAACTTGTCGGCTCCGTGATGAGCCCGGCTACCATGGAAGGATATCGTCTTTCGGCACAGCAGCGGATTCTGTGGCGACGCCGGCAGCGGATAGGATTTCAAAATGTACAGTTCGGCATCATCCTGCCGGATGGTGTAGATGACCGGGCATTGCAGTCCGCACTCAGGGCCCTCAGCGCACGACACGAGATACTAAGGACGACCTACCAGAGTATGCCGGGCATGGCAATGCCCGTCCAGGTCATCGGTACAGATGCGACGATCGACTGGAACTGCTTCGATTGCGCTGGACTGACGCCTTCAGCTCAAGAGTCGCGGATTTCCGCGATCGCGGAGCAGGATTACCAAGTCGCGATCGAGGTTCACGAGACTCCGACGATTCGGGTGTCACTCATCGCGCTAGGCGGCGGCAAGCGGCTGCTCCTCATCTCTTTGGCGTCATTGTCAGCTGACCGACGGTCTCTTTCCATCCTCGCACGCGACGTCGCCGCGGCATGCGCGGGTCCCTCGGCGCCAACTTCGGAAGAAGAGCCGATGCAGTATGTTCAGTACGCCCAATGGCAGGATGACCTACAGTCGTCGTCGGATGATCACGGCTCTTCAGGACTGGCTTTTTGGGAAGCACGGACACGTGAACTACCGGCGACCACCGCATTTCCATTTGCATCGTCGGCTCGGGTGCACAACGAGATCCTGACCGATCGGGTGCGGAGGCGATTGGATACAGACTTGACCGGTGATGTCTACGCCTCAGCGGGAAGGACCCATGGTTCGGTCCAATCCTACCTTGAGACAGTATGGGCCATTTTAGTTGCCCGCTTAACAGGAGCAGAAACCGTACTGTTGGGCCATGGCTGCGATGGACGCTCCTATCCTGAACTGCAGGGAACACTGGGAAACCTCTCTAAGACTCTTCCATTAGTGTTTCAACTGGACCAATCAACGCCCTTTTCCCTCACGTTCCGAGCAGTGACGGCGATGATTGCGGATGCATCCGGGTGGGAAGAGTACTACTCGCCGGAGAAGTTGAACGAGTCGGCCGACCTGGACGTTCACTTTGATTTCGAAGACCTGACGGACCTTGCGCTGCCTGTCGGGTGGAAATGGCACGAGTGGCGCGCAAGCTCAGACCCACTTCTTCTCGGCCTGGCCTGCATTCGCGACGGCGAGGTCCTGGCACTGGAGTTTCAGTTCGATGCTGCGCGACTCGAGGTCTCCGACGTCAACCGTATCGCCGACATGTACGAATCGCTGCTCCGGAGCGCTCTGACGCGCCCGGATTGCGCCATCGGCGCGCTTCCAATGTTGCCGAAAGAGGAGCTCGCGCGAGTCACGGTAGAGTGGAATCGGACAGCAATGGACTTCGGTCCGTTTGTCGCCGTGCATCACCTATTCGAGGCCGAGGCGCGGCGCAATCCTGGCGCAGTCGCTGCCGTTTTCGAAGATCAGAGAATCTCCTATGGCGACCTGAACGTGCGAGCGAATCAACTGGCCCACCACCTGATAGGGCGTGGAGCAGTCGCGGATACCATCGTCGCACTTTGCATTGAGCGGTCGCTCGACCTTGTCACCGCGATCCTGGCCGTCCTCAAGGCCGGGGCGGCCTATCTGCCTCTGGACCCATCGCTGCCCCAGGAGCGGCTCGTCGGAATGCTCGCTGACAGTCGTGCCCCGTTGCTGGTTACTACCCAGGCGTTGAGTGACTGGCTTGACACTTCCGTCCCTGCCGTCGTTCTCGATCACAATGCTGCAGCGATCAATCGTGAATGTACGTCAGATCCTGTGATTGCTGTGGAAGGTGCGCACCTGGTCTACGTAATTTACACGTCCGGTTCAACAGGACGTCCCAAAGGCGTCGCGATCGAGCATCGGAACTTGACCAATTATGTTCTGGGAGTCTCTGAGCAGCTCGGACTGCCGATGGGTGCTTGCTACGCAACGGTATCGACCTTTGCCGCCGACCTTGGGAACACTGCCGTATTCCCGTCATTGTGCTTCGGCGGCTGCCTTCATCTCGTGTCGAGTGAGTGCGCGATGGACTCGCTACTGTGGAGGCAATACTTCACAAAGCATCACATCGATTGTCTCAAGATCGTCCCTTCACATCTTGCGGCACTGCTGGGAGGCTCCACCGAAATCCAGGACATGCTTCCGCGCCGGACACTGGTGCTTGGCGGCGAGTCCAGCACTTGGGAGCTAGTCGATCGAATCAATTACGCGACTCCGTCGTTGCGAGTTCTGAACCACTACGGGCCTACGGAAACGACCGTGGGTGTACTCACCTACGCCGCCGATGACCCCCGAAATTCCGGTCGTCCCGGATCGCGGTCCGTCCCGATTGGCCGCCCGTTACCGAACAGCCGGATATATCTACTGAATTCCTATCGTGAACCGGTTCCGATCGGCGTCGTGGGCGAGCTGTTCATCGGCGGCAGCGGGGTAGGCCGCGGATACCTATATCAGCCGGAACTCACCGCCAGCCAATTCGTCGAGGACACATTCGACGAGTCGCGGTTCGATCGCAACGAGACGAGACTCTATCGCACCGGCGATCTGGCGCGATTTCACCACGATGGAAGCATTGAGTTCCTTGGCCGAGTTGACCACCAGGTAAAGATCCGAGGATACCGAATCGAGCTCGGCGAGATCGAAAACGCTCTGCGCGGGCATCCGGCCGTTCAAGAGGCGGTCGTTACCGCGCCGGAGCAAGACGCGGGGGAACGTCAACTAATCGCATATATTGTCGCGAGCAACAGTGTCTCGGACATCTCAGACCTGCGGGAGTTTCTACGCGCGACTCTTCCGCCGGTTATGGTGCCGACCTCCATCGTCCCGATGAACCGTCTGCCACTAACGGCAAATGGAAAGGTGGATCGCGCTGCGCTGCCTGCTCCCGTGAAGACCGGAGGGACCCACGAGCTAGTGGCGCCTCGAAATGCCGTGCAGGAAACGCTTGCAGGGATTTGGAGGCTTCTGCTTCGACGAGACAACATTGGCGTCACCGACAACTTTTTTGATATCGGTGGGCATTCACTACTAGCGCTCCAGGTGATCTCACACGTTCGTGCGGCCCTGAAGGTCGAATTGACTCTCAAGGCGTTTTTCGAGGCGCCCACGATTGAAGGCATCTCCGAGAAGATCAGCAAATCACCGGGGGGCAACGGTCTCGTGAGGCCGCCCGTGGTTGCCGCGCCGCGTGGAGGCCGCCTGCCGCTGTCGTTCGCCCAGCAGAGGCTCTGGTTCATTGACCAGCTGGATCCGGGCACATACCTCTACAATGCGCCGATGGCGATCCGGCTTCATGGCACGCTAAACGTCGTCGCTCTGAAACGCGCAATCGAACATATCGTCCATAGGCACGAGATCCTTAGGACGACCTTCCCTAGCTCGGACGGGACACCATTCCAGGCAATAGGCGACGTTCCCGAATTCGACGTGGCGGAGTTGGACCTGTCAAATCTCGGGGCCGATGCACGGGAGAGCGCCGCAAACCGCGCCGTGATCGAGGAGGCGGAGAAACCTTTCGATCTGTCGACAGGGCCGCTCATCCGCGCAACCATTCTCAGGTTAGCGCAAGAAGAGCACTGGCTTGTCGTCGTAATGCATCACATCGTCACCGACGGATGGTCCAAAGGAGTTTTCTTCAAGGAGATGCAGGCCCTGTACGTCGACTTCTCCTCAGGATTGCCCGCGTCGCTGCCGGAACTTCCGATACAGTACGCGGACTACGCAGCGTGGCAGCGCGAATGGCTCCAGGGGCCATTACTTGACAGTGAGATCGCGTACTGGAGAGCTCGTCTCGCTGGAGCCCCGGCGGCGCTCGATCTCCCGACTGACCGGCCGCGGCCTCAGATTCTCAATCCGGAAGGAGCCTGGGAACACTTCACGATACCTGATTCAACAATGGAGAAGCTTCTGGATCTGGGTCGTCAGGAGGGCGCGACACTGTTTGTGACGCTGCTCGCCGCATTCAACGTTCTGCTGTACAGAGTAACGGAGTGTCAGGACATTCTAGTTGGCACGGATATTGCCAATAGGAACGCTAGAGAGATTGAGGATCTGATCGGATTCTTCCTGAATCATGTAGTGCTGCGAACAGATCTTTCCGGCTCACCCACATTTCGGGAGCTGCTGCGACGAGAACGCGATGTCGCCGCGGAGGCGTTGGCTCACCAGGAGCTGCCTTTTGACAAGCTCATCGAGGCCCTGAACCCGGAGCGGCGCGGCAATCAAACGCCGTTGTTCCAGGTGCTCTTTGTCCTTCAGAATACTCCTCGTGCGCCGTTTGGGCTCCCTGGCGTGGCTGTTAGCAGCATCAGGATGCAGCACGAAGTTTCCAAGTACGACATTTCGCTCTTCCTAAATACTCTTAGTGACGGCATTGCAGGCGCCTTTCTGTACAAGAAGGACCTGTTCGATAGTGACACGATTGCGTTGATGCGGAGCAGGTTTGTAACGCTCCTGGAAAATCTTATCTCAAGTCCAGATTGCCGGATCCAGGATCTTGAGATGAGGTCGGCAGCAGAACAAGCCAGCTTGCTAGCGGAAAGGGACGACTTGCGCTCCATGAAACGCGGATTGTTGCGATCGACAACGCGGCAGCAAGCAATATAGTACGATCTACTAGGGCGTCTAGTGTTGCGGTTGATGCCGGACATTCGACACTCTTTACATTGTATCAGAGCCCACAGGCGATTAAACTAGCTTGTCCACGATGGGTTTGTAGCGCCTAGACGGGATCGCGGAAATAGGTTAGGGTACATGGAATCGACAGAAGCAGGCTTTCACCTTTCCCCGCAGCAGGCAAAGTTGTGGTCTCTCCAACAGGATGGATCGACTTATAATGGCTGCCTCATTGCCTCAGTAAGTGGCAAAGTGAACTCCAATCGGATCTATCGCTCAATCGTGCAAACGATCGAGCGCTACGAGATTCTGCGGACGCACTTTCGTCAGTCTGTTGGCCGCTCTCTACCGCTTCAGGTCATCCGACCCGAACTTGCACCGGAGTGGCGCGAGATAGACCTCCGCACGATGACATCCTCTGCTCAGGCCGAGCAACTAGCAGCGCTGTTCGAAGCCGAGCGTTCGAGAATATTCGATCTAGACAACGGGGTTGTAGTCGCCGCATCGCTCATTCGCCTGGCAGATACAGAATATCGATTGATGCTCTCCGTTCCGGCGATGTGCGCGGACGCGCCAACACTTGTTCGCATCGTCCACGAGATTTGTCGTTATTACGATGAAGGCGCCAGTTCCGACGGTACGGAGGATCCTCTTCAATATGCGGATATCTCTGCCTGGCTGAATACACTGGCGACAGATGACGAGCAGGCAACACTGGCACGTGAGTTCTGGGCACAAGCAGAAATCGCGACATACGTCGTCCCGCGTCTGTACGGGACCAAACTGTCGACGGCAGCGGCGTGCCACGATCTTGACGAACTGACCGTTTCGGTTCTGCCGGGTGTTATCGAGATGATCCGCGACCAGTTCGTTGGCGTCGACCTGGTCCAGCTGTTTTTGCTGGGTTGCTGGAACAGTCTCATCTATCGTTTGACCGGGGAGCAAGAGTTCCGTATTGGTTACTGCACTAGTGGACGCCAACTAGAGGATCTCCAATCGGCCTTCGGTCCGCTTGCAAAGTGCCTGCCCGTTCGAGCTGGACCTGGCAATGCGAAAATGTGCGGGGTCGTCGAACGGCTCGGTTCAATCATCAAGGAAGCGACCGAGTACCAGGAGTACTACACGCGAGAGGCTCGTGATGGCGAAGACCTCGCCGACGATCTCACGTACGGATTTGAATTCTTCGACTGCGTAGCGTTGGAAACGGAGTCGGGCATTCGCTTCAACTTACTGCGTCAGGCGTGCAGAAGCGAGCGCTTCGATATTCTCGTTTCGTGCCTTCAGAGCGAAGACGATCTAAAAATTATGTTTCGGTTCAACACCTCGGTCTACGGCCGTGCGGAGATAGAGCGGCTCTCCGAGCAGTTTCTGACGCTGCTCCAGAGCGCTATCGAACATCCCGATGCGCCCATCGATCGATTGCGGATCCTGCCAATAGAGCAGAAGCAACAGATCCTGGTGGAATGGAACGCTACTTACAACGACTTTCCACCTCTGTGCGCTCACACTCTTTTCGAAGAGCACGCCAGAGCGAACCCACAGGCAGAAGCGCTCGCGTTCGAAGGAGCTAAGCTCTCTTATTCCCAACTCAACGCACGCGCCAATCAGCTCGCACACTATCTGCGCAAAAGAGGCGTCCGAGCAGGAGACCTCGTCGCCCTCTGCATGGATCGATCGCTGGAGATGATCGTCGCACTCCTGGGCATTCTCAAAGCTGGAGCAGCCTATGTACCGCTGGATCCTACCTACCCGGCAGAACGGCTCGCCTTCCTGCTAGAAGACAGCCAGGCGACCCTGGTGATCACTCAGACCCATCTGGCAGAGAGCCTGCCTGCAGAGTGCTTCTGCCTCGATGCCAACCACGTGATCCTAGACCAGCAGCCGACTTCTAATCCAGACGCGTCCGCTACTCTCTCCGATCTGGCTTACGTCATCTATACTTCCGGATCTACGGGTACTCCCAAGGGAGTGCTCGTCGAGCATGCCCAACTCAGCAACTATGTCCAGGCAGTCGCCTCTCGCATGCAGCTGCCGGCAGACTGTCGATATGCCAGCGTCTCCACCCTGGCCGCCGATCTGGGAAATACCGTGGTCTTCGGAGCGCTCTGCAGCGGAGGCTGCCTGCATCTGATCGCCGCCGATCGAGCCATGGATGGAGCGGCGCTTGGCGCTTACTTCCAGGCCGAAGCCATCGACTGCCTCAAGATCGTTCCCTCCCATCTCTCTGCTCTCTTAAGCGGCAGCGCGGAGGAGGCGGCCCATGTCATTCCACGCCGCCTGCTGGTGCTCGGAGGAGAAGCCAGTCCCTGGTCGCTGATCGATCGCGTGCAGGCGCTCGCTCCGGATTGCCGCATCCTCAACCATTACGGCCCGACCGAGACGACCGTGGGAGTGCTCACGCATGCCGTAGATGCGCAGGCGCCGCGAGTGAGCGCAACGCTTCCGCTGGGCCGCCCGCTCTCCAACACCCGCATGTACGTGCTCGATCCTTATGGTCAGCCGGCGCCGATCGGTGTGGCGGGCGAGCTTTATATCGGTGGGAGTCAGGTGGCTCGGGGCTATCTCAACCGAGGAGAGCTGACCTCCGAGCGTTTCGTGGCAGATTCCTTCTCGGGCGCTTCGGCGCGTCTGTACCGCACGGGCGATCTGGTGCGCTACCTGCCCGACGGGGCTCTGGAGTTCCTGGGCCGTGGGGACGACCAGATCAAGATCCGCGGTTTTCGTGTTGAGCTTGGTGAGATCGAGAGCCGTCTTCGTGAGCATGCTTCTATCCACGAGGCGGTGGTGCTTGCTATCTCAAGCGAGGGGGCAGGGAACGCACTTTCCGTCGAGAAGCTTCTGGTTGCCTTCCTGGTGGGATCGTCGGGTCGTTCGGAAGCGGTCTCCTGTTCGGAACTGAGCGAGTATCTGAGCTCGCGCGTTCCCGACTACATGATCCCTGGCCGTTATGTATGGCTGAGCGCCCTTCCTCTTTCGCCCAACGGCAAGATCGACCGTCAGTCGCTTGTGGTTGTAGCTCAGAGCGATACGGCTGAGGCATCCGAGGGCTACGTCGCACCGCGCAATCCCGTGGAGGAGGTACTCTGCAGCATCTGGGCGGAACTCCTGGGTCTGCCCCGCGTCGGAGTAAACGACAACTTCTTCGCCATCGGAGGACACTCACTCCTCGCCACCCAGCTCGTCTCCAGAGTTCGAAACGTCTTCCGGGTGGATCTGACTGTCAGGACACTCTTCGAATCGCCTACAGTCGCGCCATTGGCAGCATGGATTGACGACGAAAAGCGTTCGGGCGCGTCCGCCCGTCCCGCTGTGCTGCCGGTAAGTCGGGATCGGACGCTGCCGGTCTCGTTTGGCCAGCAGCGGCTCTGGTTCCTCGATCAACTCAACCCCAACAGCGCTGTCTACAACATTCCCGTTCGGCTGCAGCTCCTTGGCGAGCTCGATCGACTGGCTCTTGAAACCAGCCTAAACGCCATCGTACAGCGACATGAGTCTCTTCGAACCACCTTCGCCATCGCAGAGGGCGAACCCATCCAGGTGATTCAAGCGTTTGTTCCAGTCGGTCTCAATGTCACCGACCTCTCCGGCCTGCCGCCTGAGGAGCGATCCGAGAGGTCACAGCGGCTCATGGCCAGCGAGTCTCAACGTCCCTTCGACCTCGAGATCGGTCCCCTCTTCCGGTTTAGCCTGCTCTGTATGGCACAGCAGGAGCACATTCTGCTAATCACCATGCATCACATCGTGTCCGACGCCTGGTCGCGCGGCGTACTGATCCGTGAGCTTTCGGCTATCTATGATGCGCATTCGTCCACTGCTGCCCTGTCGCTGCCGGAGTTGCCGGTCCAGTATGCGGACTATGCCGTATGGCAGCGTGAATGGCTTCAAGGCGAAGCGCTCGAACGGCAAATTCGATACTGGAAAGAGCATCTAAAGAGCGCGCCAGCACTCCTGGAACTACCCACCGATCGGCCAAGACCGCCCGTGCAGACGTTCCGAGGAGCAAGACTTCGTCGCGAGTTCTCAGCCAATCTCTCTTCCGCCGTCAAGCAGCTTGCCCAGCGAGAGGGCGCAACTATCTTCATAACGCTCCTTGCCGCCTTCAATGTCCTGCTCTCTCGCTATGGCGGACAGGAAGATATCGTCGTCGGCACGCCTATCGCCAACCGAACCCAATCGGAAGTGGAAGGGCTGATCGGCTTCTTTGTCAATACTCTGGCTCTGCGGACGGACCTCTCGGGCGATCCCAGCTTTACGGAGTTGCTGGCTCGGGTAAGAGAGGGCTCGCTTGGCGCCTATACGCATCAGGATCTGCCCTTCGAGAAGCTGGTGGAGGAGATCCGACCTGAGCGCAATATGGCCCACTCGCCGGTCTTTCAGGTGATGTTCACGGTGCAGAACTCAGATGCAGTCTTGCCACAGATGTACGGGCTAACGGTCCGCCCAATCGGAGGAGTTGGTGTGACTGCCAAGTTTGACCTTCTCCTTGGAGTAACCGAATCTGCAGGGCGCCTGCGCGCTGGCCTGGAATACAACACGGATCTCTTCGACGCCGAACGCATCGAGCGGATGCTTGGGCATTTCGGCGTACTGCTGGAAGCCATCATTGCCGATCCAGAACAGAAGATATCCAGCCTACCGATCCTCACTCAGGCAGAACAAGTGCAACTTCTGGTCGAATGGAACGGCACGGCAGCGCAATACCCGCGTGAGAAGTGCCTGCATCAGCTCTTCGAGGATCAGGCTGCCCGAACTCCAGAAGCTATTGCACTGACTTTCGACCGTGAGAGTATTACATATGCTGAACTCGATCGGCGCGCGAACCAACTCGCTCATTATCTTAGTGATCACGGCGTCCACTCAGACGTTCTCGTAGGTCTATTCTTGGAACGATCGCTACAAACGATCGTCGGCATTATCGGCATACTCAAAGCGGGAGGGGCATACGTTCCTTTGGATCCGGCCTACCCTACCGAGCGTCTAGCCTTCATGCTCGACGACGCGAACGTGCCTCTAGTGCTAACACAAGAGAGCTTGCGCGCCCAGTTGCCTCGCACTCAGGCGGTGTCTCTCTGCATGGATACGCAGTGGGCTGTCGTCGAACCCTATAGCCGAAAAGCACCACTCGATCCAGTCAATCCCGATGACGTGGCATATGTCATCTACACGTCGGGTTCCACAGGTAAGCCGAAGGGTGTTCAAATCAGTCATTACAATGTAGCTCGGTTGTTCAAGGCTACAGAAAACTGGTTCGGATTTAATGAACATGACGTCTGGACTCTCTTCCATTCGCACGCCTTCGACTTCTCAGTCTGGGAGATATTCGGAGCGCTGCTCTACGGAGGACGGCTGGTTGTGGTCCCCTATCTTATAAGTCGATCGCCAGAGGAGTTCCTGCAACTGCTGCGGAGGGAGCGCGTCACCGTCCTCAACCAGACGCCTTCCGCGTTCTATCAGCTGATCGCGGCCGATGCCAGGTCCGACAGCTCCTCTGAGCTTGCCCTCCGCTACGTCATTTTCGGAGGCGAGGCGCTGGAGCTTGCGCATCTCAAACCGTGGTTCGAACGCCATGGAGAGACCACTCCGCAGCTGATCAATATGTATGGCATAACCGAAACCACCGTGCACGTAACGTATCGCCCGCTTGTCATCAAGGATCTCGACGCGGCCTTGGGAAGCGTGATCGGAGTTCCGATCCCGGACGTCCAAGTGTATGTGCTGGATCCAAACATGAATCCGGTGCCCGTCGGTATCTGCGGTGAGATGTATGTCGGGGGCGCCGGACTGGCACGGGGCTATCTGAATCGCCCTGAGCTGACCGAGGAGCGTTTCGTGCCTGATCCCTTCTCAGGGAAGGCTGACGCTAGGCTCTACAAGACCGGCGATTTGGCGCGATGGCACGATAACGGACAATTGGAATACCTGGGACGGATGGACCACCAGGTCAAGATTCGCGGCTTCCGAATCGAACTCGGCGAGATTGAGATCCGGCTCCAGGAGCACAGCGATATCCGACAAGCGGTGGTTATTTCGCGGGAGGATGTCCCTGGACACAAGCGCCTGGTCGCCTACCTCGTCGCGAACGGCTGGGCGGAGCCAAATGTGACTGCCATGCGCGCGTTCCTGTTGGAATGCCTGCCTGAATACATGGTCCCGTCGGCATGGATGTGGCTGACCGAAATTCCAATGACACCGAATGGCAAGCTTGACCGCGGTGCGCTTCCACTTCCCGATCTTGAAAGTTATCCGCGAGAGGCTCAGCATGCTGAGTCCCCCAATATGCTGGCAGTACAGCTAGTCAACGTATGGGAACATGTGTTCAATATCCGGCCTATCGATGTCCGCGCCAGCTTCTTCGACATGGGCGGTACTTCCTTGATTGCAATTCAAATGCTTCAATTAGTTGAGGAACGTATTGGGAGAAAGTTGCCACTGGCTACTCTTTTCCAGGCCCAGAGCATTGAGCAGCTTGCGTCAAGACTGTGCGAGGAAGATTGGTCTCCCCCCTGGTCCACGGTCGTACCGATTGAGCCAGGAGGCGGACGTCCGCCGCTCTTCTGTGTGCAAGCAGTTGTGGGCAACCTCATGACATACCATCGCATGTCTCAGTATCTGGGTCCGGATCAGCCTGTGTATGGAGTACAGCCTTATCAGTTGAATGGTAAAGAGGTGGGCTTCACGAGCGTCGAGCAGATGGCGACTCATTGTCTTGAAGAGATTCGCACCGTTCAACCGCACGGCCCATATTATTTGGCAGGCTATTGTACAGGCGGCACCGTCGCTATTGAGATGGCGCAGCAACTCCATGCAGTCGGCGAGCCGGTCGCCCTCGTGGCGCTTTTCGACACCTTTGCCCCGCGGCAAGCCAGCCGAATTGCACGAATCCAACGATTCTTGCGCAACTCCTCGCGCTACATTCGGGAGTGGTTACAACTCCGACCTGTTGACAGGGTGCCATATGTTAAACGAAAGCGCCGCATCCTCGGCCTCGTTACTAGGACCTGGCTAACGTATACCTATTATAAGACGATGAGGTCTAACCAAACCGTACCGGAGACGGTGCAGGACTTTGACCAGGTAACGAAACGCACATTGCTTAGTTATAGGCCAGGTTTTTACGGCGGTTACACCGTGCTTTTCCGCGCGCAACGTAAGCGCCGGGATCCGGCCCAGTCCTGGACCGGCTTGATTGCGGACCTCAAGGTCGTCGACCTCGTGGCCGAGCACAGCTTCATTTTCAAGGAACCGTATGTTCGAGATTTGGCTGAGAAGCTTAGCGAAGCCCTTGCCATCGCGCGCGATAGCTACGGCAACCGTAATCAAAAGGATCAGGCATGACAAACGTGCCCTGAGATTTCAAGCCTGCGCCTCACTATTGTCTCGAAGTCGCCCTCGTGGAACTGTACGAGCATAAAATCCATACCACTCGACGGTACCTTGAACTTGTCGTACCCAAATCCGAACGAACTACGCACTGAACCGTATCTCTATTCGGGAGAACACATCAGACCAGCACGACGAATTCTCGCGCAGCAACAACGTTCCCGTGAGCACCCACGACTACGGATGATCAGGCTTCGGGCGCCTCAACCGGTTCTGAGATCGTACGTGAACCGTTTGAGCTATGTTGCCCGATCCTATGTATTGATACACAGGGCCAGACCCGGGACATATTCTAAGGGCGCACCTAATGCAACACCCCGATAGCGTTACGGCCTCGAGCAGTACGGGACAAACTTCGCACATTGGGTCCCCTCTGAGCGATAGTTCAATGTCGGCGATTCGCCACTCCCAGGCCGTCATAGTCGATCCGCACTCACACACTCCGCAGTTGGCCGAGCCTGCGCGAGCGGGTCTCGAGGAGGAGTGGAACGACACGGAGTCTCCGTACCCTCTTGCGTGCGTCCACCACCTTTTCGAGGCCCAGGCATACCGTACGCCGAACAGAGTTGCTCTCACATTTGAGAATAGGCAACTCACCTATGAGGAGCTCAATTCAAGGTCAAACAGGGTCGCGCATTTCCTTCGTGGACGTGGAGTGTGCCGTGGAACTCTGGTCGGTATCTGTATCGATCGATCGATCGACATGGTGGTCGGAATGCTGGCCATCCTCAAGTCAGGTGGCGTATATGTGCCTCTCGATCCAACATGGCCGACTGAGCGGTTAGCGCTTATTGCCGACAACAGCCGGATGCGCATTGCAATAACTGAAACAGGCCGACTCGATGTTGCGCCTGATGTCATTTCTCTTCGGCTCTGCATCGACGCTGAGGCCGAGGCAATCGCTCATGAATCCTCGGACGATCCGGCGGATCTCAGCGAACCCCATGATATCGCATATGTGCTGCATACCTCGGGCTCTACGGGTCTGCCGAAGGGTGTCCAGATTGCCCACCGCGCCATCGTCAACTTCCTCTGTTCGATGGCTCGACGCCCAGGCATCGCTTCGGCCGATGTACTGGTGGCCGTTACAACCATTAGTTTCGATATCGCGTGCCTTGAGCTGTTCCTGCCGCTGATCTGTGGCGCGCAAGTCGTCGTGGCGAGCTTCGAGGAGACGCGCGATCCGCTGAAGCTGGCGGCGCTGCTAGAAAGACACTCTGCGACGGTGATGCAGGCGACACCGTCAACTTGGAGGATGCTGGAGTCCTCCGGCTGGGCCGGCCGGCCAAACTTCAAAGCCCTATGCGGGGGTGAGGCTCTATCTCGAACGTTAGCTAGCGCGTTGATTGTGCGTTGCTCCTCGCTCTGGAACCTTTACGGACCAACGGAGACCACCGTCTGGTCGACGATACAAGAGATTAGCGATACGGTTTCACGAATCACGATTGGCAGCCCGATAGCCAATACACAGGTGTACCTACTCGATCAGGATTTTCGTAGCGTCCCGATCGGTAATTCCGCGGAGCTTTACATCGGCGGTGACGGACTGGCGTGCGGGTACTTCGATCTTCCGGACCTGACAGCGGAGCGGTTCATCCCGAACCCGTTCAGCCGTGCGCCCGGTACGAGGCTCTACCGCACGGGCGACTTTGCGCGCCGCCTGCTTAACGGCGAGATCGAGCTTCTTGGACGCGCGGACAACCAGGTAAAGATCCGAGGCTTTCGAATCGAACTGAGCGAAATTGAGAATCGCCTACGTGAGCATGCGAATGTTCAAGATGCGGTAGTAGCGGCACGCGAGGACTTGCCTGGAGATCGTCGACTTGTCGGCTACATCATAGGGCAGCGCGGATCACGGATTGGGGCACAGGATCTTCGGGCCCATGTGCAGGCGACACTGCCTGATTACATGACCCCACAGGCGTTTGTGTTCCTTGACCGATTTCCGGTCACGCCGAACGGAAAGCTAGATCGCAAGGCTCTCCCGCCGCCTGATACCGCACGGTACGGACTTAGCACAAGACTCGTCGAACCGTCAAACAAGATCGAGGCTACATTGCAAGGGCTCTGGGAAGAGGCTCTCGATATCCGGCCGATTGGTGTCGATGATCGTTTTCTTGAGCTTGGAGGCAACTCGATCATCGCGGCCGCCATTTTCTCAAGGATGCGAGAAGTATTCAATAGGGAAATTCCAATATCGAACCTTATACAGGCGCCGACAATCGCAGAAATCGCAGAGATCCTGCGACGGATTGATACCGATCAGCCTGCCTCTTCGCTCGTGGCAATCAAGCCGTCCGGTACCAAGACGCCCTTCTTTTGCGTGCATGGCGCGGGAGCCAACATTCTGCACCTTACCCGGCTAGCCGATCATTTGGAGCCGAATCAGCCATTCTACGCACTACAGTCCCAGGGGCTCGATGGAAAGTGTGAACCGTTCACAGCAACCGAGGCAATGGCTGGGCACTATATCGCCGAGGTCCAGGCTGTCCAGCCGCACGGGCCGTACCTCTTGGGCGGCCTCTCATTCGGGGGGGCGATTGCGTTTGAGATGGCGCAGCAGCTTCACCTGAAGGGCGAAACCACCGCGCTGCTCGTCCTTTGGGACACGAACTATACCCAGCGCCCGAAGGTCCTGCCGCACCATCATCCTTGGTTCCAGGACCGCGTATACACCTTCGTCGAGCGGATGGAGCGTCGGGCAATAGAGCGTAAGCAGGTTGGCACTCTCACTCTGCTGACGACCGAAGTGCCGCAGATCTGGCGCAATCTAGTCCGGCGATTGCTCAAGCGTGCCAGAATTCGCGTCTCCGAAACGGCTCCAGAGATCTCGGCGACGCTTCGAAAGGTATGGGAGGCAAACTTGATCGCGGCAGCTGCCTACAAACCCCAATATTATGTTGGAAAGGTGACGCTCCTCTGGGCGACCGACTGGAAGGTAACTGAGCTCCTTCAGCAGCCGGATCTCCGGATGAAGTGGAGCGAGGTGGCAGGCGGGGGACTGGAAGTCCATACCATTCCCGGCAACCCCGTGACGATGCGCCGGGAACCCTACGTCGGCGAGATGGTAAAGAAGCTGAACGTTTGCTTGGCGAGGGCAAACGACGAGATATCGGCACTAGAGCCGTAACCTCGTATACTCGGTCCGCCTTGCGATTGAACGAGGGAAGCCGACGCCAGGATTCGAACCAGGGACCTGCTGTTTACGAAACATATATGTACTGAAATTTGCCTGCTAATCTTATTTTACCACAAGATTTTCCAATTTACGTTCTCTGACCTGCTGTCACTTAATTTTGATCTCATTTTATCATAGTACGCCTTCACGTACCTCTTCGGAGTAGAAGAATGGAACAGGAAGAGACAATACCTTCGCCAAAATTTAATTTGCCGTTCTCACCGGGTGATTTGGCCTGATTATGGGCGTTAAGCAGACGGTCATATAACTCCTAAACGTTGTTATTGATACTTGTTGCACGGTTCAATATGGCCATAAAATCGTCTTTGCCCAGTACCGCAAATTTGGCGAAGGTATTGAAGAGACCTGTTGAAATGTAACGCAATCTGGCCTCAAACATATGCCATGGGGAGTGAATCGCTCCGAGCGCGACACCGCTGCCCTTGAGAATCTCCCCGACCAAGGACAGATAGGGGAAGGGCGGACAGACGGCGACGGATACGCGGGCCTCACTGCCCACCCCATTCACGATTGCCTTGGCAAGCCGCCCGGCCTCGGCGTCGTGCCCCAGTGCCCGACCACGAGAGGCTTCACGTGCGAGAGTTTCAGCGGCTCCTTCAGCAGCGGATTGTCGTAGAGATAGATCTGCCCGACCGACAGATAGTTGGCGGCGCGCCAGTAAGCG